>CAYRAK010000033.1:0-13825 GCA_964422215.1 uncultured Clostridia bacterium
AAGAAAACTTCCTATTAATTTTGTCAGTATTAAAGATTTTCGAAATCCAGAAAGGGAGTTTAAAACCGATCCCTTAGGATATAAGATATATACCTTAGAGATGGGCAACCCTGCATCTTCTCATAAAATTGTTATAGAAGGAACCTGTCATGGAGGTGAAAGAATTCACTCTTTAACCTGTGCAACAGTTGCTCTTTCTCTTGCAAAAGGTGGACCTTTAAGGGAAAAAATACTAGATAACTCTCATATATCCATACTTCCTGCAGCTGATCCTCTAGGATGGCAAAAAAAGACAAGAGCTTATATAAATATGAGAGGAGAGGAAACAAGAAATCCTGTAGTTGTTAATATGGATCATATTCGGAATTTGTTTGGCTGGAGTGATACAAACAGTGTCTTTGGAAGAAGCCTGGAGGAGGCAAAAAGTGATAGAGTAAGGTCTATTGAAAAACATTTTTTGGAAAATTTTGGTCCACCAACTCTGTATAACAGCTTACATGAAACAGTTATGTTTGGATCTCATCTTTTTTATGGAAATGCAGGAATAATGATTCTTCTCCACTGCTATCTCCCAGAGGAGATAAGAGAAACTCTTTTTTCACTCCAATATGCCCTCACTACAGGAGAGAAGATAGGAAAGAAAATAAGAAAACTTAATCCCTTTGCTGAACTCAAATATACCGAAGAATACCTAGAGTGCCACCCTGTTTTTGAGAAGGCAAAGTCAATAAGAAATTATATAAAAAGATTAGGTCTTAGGACTTTTGAGGATAAGTTTTTCAGAGTAGAAAGGGAGCTTCCCTCTCTTGGCCCAAAATCTGAGGTGACAATAGCTGAGAGCCTCCTTATAACAGGACCTCTGTTTGTAAAAGCAGGCATAGTTCTTGCTCCTGATTATTATGAAAGAATGAGTGGTACAGTAGGATACACAATTGAAACTTTTTCTCAATCAGAAAGCGAAAGAATTCTTCAAGGAGCAGCTTTTATTGACGCTACTTTGAGGTGTGAGGTATTAGGAGAATACTACGGTGAATAATTTAATCTTTGGTATCGAGTATGTGAGAGTTCCCCATCCTCTTGAGAAAAATAGATACATAATAGTAGGGGATGAGTATCAATTTGAAAAAACATTACAACAAATTTATCCCTTTTACAAAAATCCAAATTGCAATCTACCTCGGGTAGAAAGAAAGATTATCCTGACCGAACCTATAAATGAGGAAAATTTAGAAAAGGAAGTAGAAGAATACGAAAAGAACCTGGTTAGGAAGATAAAGGGAAAAATAAAGACCCGTGTCTTTAAAAGGTGGGGAAGGTTAGGTATTTCATTTGCTCTTTCTTATATTATTTGGAGCCTCCTTTGGGGTCTTCCCTGGCTTTATTCTGCAATTGATGCAGGCTTTAGAGTAGTAGGTGATTTTTTAAGCCCTTATGCTGTTATAATAATGATTCTTTCTCCTTCCATAGCTGCCATATATTTTAGCCTAACAGGAAAAAATTCTCTTTTGCGGCTACATAAAAGAATGCTTCCTCTTCAACTTCATCTCCAATTGGGAAAAGACCATACTTCCCGTTTTATAAAGGATATAAGACAGGTAGGTAAAAACATTAAAGGTAAACTGGGAAAGGAACATCCTGCTAATGAAGAGATAGAAAAACTTATAAAAAGAATACAAGAAAAAGAATGGGATAAGATACAGGAAAGCCTGCAGTCTATTCTTGATAAAATATCCCAAGATGATAATTTTCCCTGGGGAGAAAAGAAAAATATTAAAGCAATGGTTGAAGATGTGCTATATCACCTCAAAGGAAGATTTAAATTTGCTCCTTTAAAAATTATTCATCCTATTAAAGATGATATTTTACCTTCAGAGAAAAAGAAGGCAACAAATCTATTAGAATTTTTCTCTTCCCTTGAATTTTCCAAGATACACCAGGAAATAATCCAAAAATATAGTTTTTTAAAGAAAGCCTCATCAACTAAAGAGCGAATAAAACTTGCCGATGAGCTCTCTTTTCTTTTTCAAAGAATGATATTTCTCTCTTCCCGCTACCATTTTGGAGATTTTCCTTTGCCTTACGAGAGGGGAGTAATTTTAAAAAATTTTTATTATAGTCTTTTTGTCACCTTCGGTAAAGTAAGCTACTTTTTGCGTAAAAGAAAACCGGATAACTTATTTTCATCTCGGATTATAAAAAATGTGGAGAAAAAACTCAAACTCTTTTTAAACCAAGAAGAGAAAAAAATAAGGGATGTAATTTTAGAGTTTGCAGGAAGTAGCATTGGTGGAATTTTAACTTCTCTTGGAATTTTAGCTTGTGTTATGTTTTTAAGTGGTTTTCATATTTTAAGCTCTGATGAATTTTCTGTTGTTTGCCATAATAGATTCGGCTATAAAGGATTTATGGGACAGAAGGTTGATGTTAGATACTTCTCTGAGCCTGCTTTATTTGCTGGAGAAAAATTTAAACTTTTCTGGTACCCTCCAAAACCCTTTGCTTTTGTTCATAATGTGAACTTCAAGCAGGATGAGAGTTTTGATGTTTTTATGATTCTTAAAGAAACAGAACCAAAAAGTTTGTTAGATAAGTTTTTTCATTTCTTCAGAGAGGAGTGGGGTAGAGGATACTCTGGAATAAATCTTCGCTTTACCTATAAAGTGATAAACCCTGAGCTTTGGGCACAGTATGATTATGACGGAAGAGGAAAAGAGCGTCTTTCAAGAGACTTTGAGTCTTATATTTCCGCCTTTACAGAGAAGAAAAGGGGAGAATATCGAAAAGAACTTTATGAAAAAAGTTTAGAGGAACTTGAGTCTCATTTTAACGAGTGTTTAAAAGAAGGAAAGGTAAGTGAATGGATCAGAAGATTTCTTTATCCTTCTTTACTTGACACTTATCGTACAGGTTCTATGTATGAAAGATACCTAGCTGGGCTAAGATGGCTGCAGGATCATCCAAGAATGAAAGATAAACCTGAGTGGAAAGAATTTGTGGAACATGAAATTAAAAATATTGAAAAGCTTGAGAGAGAGCAAAACGAGGAGCTTATCTCTCGACCTCTTGAGGTTAAAAAAATAATTAATAACCCCACTATATCCAAACTTCGCAGACATGACAATCTGTACAGAACAATTACTTATCTTGTAGTTGAAGACTTCATTAACGAAAAAATTCTCCAAAAGGTGTATGAATCTGCTGTTTCCAAAACTCCTGATCCTGTAACAGCAGGAATTGTAGAGTGGTTACAGAAAGAGTGCAAATTTCAGGATTTAATCGGAATCAAAATAAAGGGTGTGGAGCGCTCAGTAAAGGAAGTGAGTGCTCTAGATTGGCAGAATGAGCTTAGAAAAAGACAAAATTTGCTTTGAGGAAGTGGATGAAATTAAAAGGCATACTATCAGCAATAATTGGAGGTCTTTTGGGAGTCATTATTCTTATAGGTGCAATAGGATTTATTGACTGGTTTCTCACCTCTAGACAGACCCTTAATCCAGGCGAAGTAGCCATTATAAGAGAAGTATGGAAAAAAGAAGGATCATTAATAGGACCATCTGCTCCTCCCTATGAGGTACGAGTAGTGGAAAATAACTCCTCTCAAAAAATTACTTTTTTTATTCAACCTTATCCTTTTGGATATGTAGAAGAAATTATAAATAAGGAAGAGATAAAGAAATTCTCCTTTGATCTTCCTCTTTGGACTAAGGATACCATAACTCATAACCCAAATGATGCAAGTATTGCCAGAGTTCTTTTTGGAAAAGGTAAATTTAAAGTTAAAAATGCCAGGCTTTATGCTAAAAATTTAGATTACCTTGGACTTCCTTACGCTAAAGAAGGAGATATACTTTATCCAGTAAAAACTTTTCTGAGACAAAGGGGAATAGAACCGGAAGTTAACAGTAGAGAAGAACTTTTATCAGAGATAGTTCATATGGATTTTTCTCAATTTCTATCTGTCACTGTTAACAAGTGGAACAATAGTATAGCTCAAAAATACACCTTACTAGCAAAATCAATGAAAGAGGAGAATATTACCTCTAAAGAGGAGAAAGAGAAATTTATAGCCGACTTTTTGAAAAAATACCCATGGTATAGGCTAGAACCTGAAGCATTGGAAAAGCTTAGAGAAAACCCAGAGGTACAAAAGCTTCTCCAAAATTACTTTGAAGCTCTCCGCTCCGAGAAACCATTATCGATAAAATACCATCTTGGACAAATCCAAAAGTTTTTTGCAAATTATATAAGAGAAAATCCAGAAGCTTACGATAAGGAAAAATGGGAATACGTGAAATCCCTACTTTTGCAACCAGATAAATTACCAGAAGAGTATAAATTAGAATTTGTCTATCCTTTTGTTGAAAACCGGATTAAGAATATCCAGAATGATTACATAAAAAGCCTTCGTAAGCTTCTTTCTGAAGACTATGGAGTTGAGTTAATTAGCTTTAAGGTTGAGGCAAAAGACGATTTATCAGCAAGATACCCTTATCTTCTAATGGAAAGGGGTTAAATGGCAGTAAAAAGGATTATCCTTGAAGGAGCAAAAAGAGAATGAGAAAAAGATTTGCAATAGAGACGCTGGATTGTTTTCTTTCATCGGAGATACTCTCCCAATTAGCTCAAAAGTCCTATTTCTTTTTCCTTGATAGTGGTTCTGGAGTGTACAAAGACAAATTGGGACGTTACTCATTTATTGGATTTGACCCTATTTTACTGATAAAAAGCAAAGGAAAAATGACTCAAATAATATCAAAAGAGAAAAGAGAAGTTAAAAAAGGAAATCCCTTCATCTTTCTTAGAGAAATCTTAAACGCTACAGATATTGGCCCCACTCCTTCCCATTTTCCTCCTTTCCTCGGCGGAGGTGTAGGATATCTCAGTTATGATCTTTGCCAATTTGTGGAGAAAATTTCTCTAAAAGCAGTGGATGATGTAGATATTCCAGAGCTTTTTCTTGCCTTTTATGATCGTTTAATAATAATAGACCATCTTAAAAATAAAAACTTTATAGCTACAGCTGTTTTGCCTGAAGAGAAAAGATCTGCAGAAAAAAAACTTGATCAATTTAAAAAAGTGTTATTCTCAACCATTAAAGAAAATTCAAATTTGTTAAAAAAAACCGTTAAAGAAAAAAACGAGATCTTTCCAATATGGTCTAACTTTACCAAATCAAAATATTTAGAAGCTGTAGAAAAAGCAAAAGAATACATTGCTGCAGGTGATATATATCAAGTCAATCTTTCTCAGAGACTTTGGACAACTCTCTGTATCCCTCCATTTGAACTTTATCAGAGATTAAGAAAAATAAATCCTGCTCCCTTTGCTGCTTACCTAAATTTTGGAGAAGTTGTAATAGCAAGTTCTTCTCCTGAACGCTTTCTTAAACTTACAGATAACAAAGTCCAAACAAGACCAATAAAAGGCACCCGCCCTCGAGGAAAAGACAGAGAAGAAGATGAAAGACTAGCGAAGGAGCTTCTTGCAAGTGAAAAAGATAGAGCTGAACTCATAATGATTGTAGATCTTGAACGCAATGACCTTGGAAAGGTTTGCCGATATGGTTCAGTGAAAGTGAAAAAATTGATAGAACTTGAAACTTACCCCACTGTTTTCCATACTGTATCTACTATTGAAGGAGAACTTTATCCAGGAAAAGATAGAGTAGACCTTCTTAAAGCAACTTTTCCTGGTGGCTCAATTACGGGAGCTCCTAAAATCCGAGCTATGGAAATAATAGATGAGCTTGAGCCAACAAGAAGAGCTGTTTATACTGGAGCACTCGGATATTTTGGATTTAATAGAACCATGGACCTTAGTATCGTCATCCGCACTTTTTTAATTAAAGAAAATACGGTTTATTTTCAGGTCGGAGGAGGAATAGTAGCAGATTCAGATCCAGAGAAGGAATATCAGGAAACTTTAGATAAGGCTAAAGCTTTAATTCAATCCCTTTATCAGGGAAATCCAACCATTCAGAAGATAGAATGAAACAAAAAATTTTTGTAAATGGAACATTCTTGTCCCCTTCAGAAGCTAAAATATCTACCCTGGAAACAGGGTTCTTATTTGGATATGGACTTTTTGAAACCATGCGTTCTTATGAGGGTTTTATTTTCAAGCTTTCAGAACATATAGAAAGGCTCACTTTATCTGCTCAATTTTTCAAAATTCCCCTACCCTTTTCAAAAAAAGATATAGCCAAAATGGTTCAAAAAACCCTAACAGTTAATAATCTTAATAACGCTTACATTAAGATTATTCTCTCTGGTGGAGAGTACACTGGTGAACTTTCTAAACCTTCCCAAAAATCTAATCTCATAATTATAGCCAAACCTTTTACCTCTTATCCTGACATATACTACACTCAGGGAGTTAGTGCAACTTTTTCTACTATAAGAAGAAATCCTTCCTCTCCTATTTATACCCATAAAACTTTAAACTTTCTTGAAAACTTGCTAGCCAAAAGAGAGGCTGAGGAGAAAAAATTTCAAGAAGCATTATTTTTAAATACCAAAGGGTACTTAGCCGAGGGGTGTACCACAAACATTTTTCTGATAAAAAAAGAAAAAGTTATTACACCTTCTCTTGACTCGGGAATTCTCCCTGGAATTACAAGAGAAGTGGTACTCAATTTATGCAGACTTTTGGGACTTTCTCATGAGGAGAGAAAAGTAAAATTAGAGGAGCTTTATAAAGCCGAGGAGGCATTTCTTACCAATTCTCTGCGAGAGATACTTCCTCTTACACGTATAGACTCTCACATAATAGGAAGAAAAGGAAAAGTGGGAGAAATTACAAGAACTTTAATGGAAGAATACAAAAAACTAACCAAAAGTTAAAGATTAACAAACTATATAAGTTGCTGCTCTGCAAAACTGAAGTATCCATTTTTTGCAACAATTATGTGGTCGACAATATCAATATCCATGGGAGTTGCAACTTTTTTTATAATCTGCATAACATTTTTATCATCCTCAGAAGGTTCAGGATGTCCACTTGGATGATTATGAACAAGTATTAAAGATGTAGCATGACATTTTAAAGCCTCCTCTATAACTCGGCGAGGATAAATGATCGCCCTGTTAATTGTTCCCTCATGAATGATTTTGTGCTCAATAACTTCATTTTTGGCATTAAGATAAATAACCATGAATACTTCGTGAGGATAACCTGCCAACTTTGCTCGAGCAAAATCAATAACAGCTTTAGGTGAAGAAAGCAAATCTTTGTGTGACATTTTTCTCTCGAGGTAGACACAAAAAAGTTCTTTCACTAATTTGATAAGAATAGCCGATATAGAACCTACACCAGGTGCATTTTCAAGTTCTTTTAAGTCTGCGTCTAAAACACTAGCAAGATCCCCAAATCTCTTAATAAGATTTTTGGCAACAGGTTTTACATCTTTACGAGGCACAGCATAGGTTAATAAAAGTTCAAGAAGTTCATATTCTTGCATGCCTTCTGCTCCCGTTTTTTGAAATCTTCTTCGTAGACGCTCTCTATGACCTAAATAATGAGGTTTTACTTCCTTTTTCATAGCAAAACCTTAAAGACTAAAGCTATTGACAAATTTTCTTTTTTCTCAAATAGCGGAAGTTAAACCAGCACATAAGAAAAAACGCAACAAAAATTATACTAAAAGAAACAAAAAGGGTCTCTCTTATTCCTATAAGATTCATAAGTTTTACCCCAATAAAAGGTGCTGTAATTCCTCTTAGACCCATTAAGCTAAAATCAATTCCTTGATATGTTTGCACATTTTCAGGTTTGGTAATTTTTGTAATATAGTTAATGCGGATAACCTCAGTTCCAATATTAAATCCAGATATTATACTGGCTAAAACAATAAACCATATGTTAAAGGATACTGAGTACAATAGAGGAATAAGACTGCTTAACATAAAGGAAAAAGTAAATGAGTTTATCTCACCCCTCCTATCCACAAACCTTCCCCAGAAAATATAGGAAATTATCCAGAAAAAAGAGGATAAACTTCCCAGTTTTCCTATAAAAGTATTTGAAGCATGGAAAACATCTACAAGAAAAATTGGATAAAGAGGCATAGCAATAAGGCTTCCGAATCCATAGGCAAAAAATATAAGACAGTAGAGAGAAAAGAGCCTATCTTTTTTAAATATATCTATTGCTTCAAAGGGAAAAAGTCCTAACTTCTGTTTCTTAATATTTTCGACTTTTCTGTTCTCATCCTTTATTTTTATCCTTCCAAAGTAGAGAAGTGATAAAATTCCGGCTATCGTTGCTAGTGGAAAAATATAACGATAGCTTATTCTATCAAGTAAAATTCCTCCTATATAAGAGGCAAAGACAGCAGAAATAGCCTGTTCACTTCTTACATAACCCATCGCTCTACCTCTAAAACTATCAGGATAAATCTCCTTCATTATCCCTGCATAAGCAGGACTTCCAGCCAGTTCAAAAAGTGCATTAAGAAAAACAACCACTATAAAAAACCAAGGGTCTACCGCAAAAAACATTAAAAAGATAGATACTCTTGCAATCATTTTAACCAAGATAAAAAATCTCATCTTACACATCCTACCAGAGAGACGAGACCAGTAGAGAGTAAAAAGAGAACCAACAAAGGGAGCAGCAGTTAAAAGAGCCATTTGGAGAGAAGTTGCTCCTATTTTCCTTGCTATCACAGGAAAAAAAGCAAGGGACGTTCCCCAAAATATACCCCATAAGACAGCAGCTCTTGAGTCGTAGTAGTAGGATTCTCGTATAAAAAAAGGAACTCTTCTATTAAAAAACATTTCTTCTCACTTTTAAAAGTGTAAAAGTTACTTAATACAAAGTCTTTTTTAAGAAGATTTAGAATTTATACGAGGTTTATAAAAAGTCAAGAACGAAAAATTTGGGATCGAAGCCTTTTAATTGACACAAAAATAAAATATAGTATGATAATCGCAAAAAAGCCCAAGGAGAAAAGATATGAAAAGATGGATGTATGCAATGATAGGAACGTTAATGGTAGGATTAGCTACTACTTCTTGTTTTGCCTTTATCAAGCCTGGAACCAAAGCTATGGGAATGGGAGGAGCTTTTACAGCAGTTGCAGATGATCTTTCCAGTGTATACTGGAATCCAGCTGGTATAACTAAAACTGGATATTTTGACTTAGATATTTCCCTCGCTATGGGAGGAGAGAACACTGAGGACTTTGAAAACCTTTATAATCTTTATCAGGCTGTAGAAAATGAGGATTACGATGCCGCAGAAAAACTTGCAGGAGAAATTAATGCACCCCTTGGTTTGGCACCTACATTTACCATAGGAATCAGTTTTTTTAAACGAATTGCTATCTCTGGTGGTTTTCAGGCAGATTTTTCTGTAACAAAATTTCAAGAAGATACTGACGAGTCCGGGAAATATATAGAAATTGAAGATATAGAAACAGCTCTTGTTCCTGTATATTTATCTTTTGCCCGCAAAGTTACAGAAAATTTAACCTTAGGATTAAATGCAAAATATATTCAAGCTGGACGTCATCACTCACATTTTAAAATTTATGAGGAAGATATTCAAAAAATTTATGATGAAACAGCTCAATCTGACCCTACCTTCTCTTTTGATATTGGAGCACTCTATCAAAGAAAAGGTAGTGCCTTTACTTTAGGAGTAATGGTTGAAAATCTTCTTGAACCTGAGCTGAAATTCTCTGAGGAATTAGGATCAATGACTCTTTCTAGAAAAATAAACATTGGCGTAGCTTACCAACCTTCCTCCCTCTTGACCTTAGCTGCAGATGTTCATAACCTGACTGATGATCCTACATTTCACTTCGGGGGAGAGATGGATTTGAAACTGATAAAACTCAGAGCAGGGCTAAATGATGGAGATCTTAGTTTGGGAGCGGGGTTAAATCTTCTTCTCTTTAATATTCAGGTGGCATATTATGAAAAAGATAAAAAAGACCCTTACGTATCTTTAGTATTATTCCATATGTAACGTTTTACAATTTATCGATTCCGTGTTGCCTCAACCACTCTTCGAAATCTCCTTTTTGATCAAAAAACTCTTTATCGTAATTTTCTTCTAACTTCCTTATTTGTTCGGCAAGCTTAGGTTGTTGCTCAACAAGTTCGTTTATACTTTTTTCAAACTCATCGCTCATCTGAGATAGATCAGTTAAATCAATATCTATATTCAAAAGTTTCACCAATCTCTTTGTTACCGCTTTTATACCCTTAGGATTTTGGGTTTGCACATAAACTGGTATTTCAGCAACAAAATTTGTAACCCTTATTCCTCTTTCTTTTGCACTTTTTGTAATAAGGGTGGTAATGCTTGCCGGACCTTCATAATTTGAGAATACCACATCATACCCTTCAAGTTCTTTTTTTTGCTCTTCATAGGCAACAGAACAGGATACTCTCACTTCTCTTGTGTGAGGAATTGCTCCAGCAACACTTCCCATAAAGTATATCTCTTTTAGGTCAAACTTTTCTCCAAGTTCAAATATGGAGTTTACATACTCCTCCCATTTAAGATTTGGCTCCTTACCAGAGAAAAGAATAAGGTTATTTTTCTCGCTGTAGAAAAACTCATTTTTTGGATATTGAAAATCTACTACTAAACCATCTTTAATCCTGCAATAAGGTCTAAACTGAGCCACCTGCTGCATTGTGCCTGGAAGGTTGAAAATATAAAAATCCTGGGCTTCTATCTCAGCAAATTTTTCTGCTCTCAGCTTCTTTTTAAGATACTCGACTGTGCCTGTAGAAACACTTCCTCCATCCATCCACCCAGAAAAACTTAGCACCATACGAGTATTTTCTAACTTTGGCTCCTTGTAAATTTTAAGATTTCCCATTTTTCTCTCCTCTTTTAAAATTTAAAAAGTTTACTCACCTTTTTCATTCTAACAAATATGCTTCTTTCTTCAACCCTGACTTCTTTGAAATTGGGGCACTTTTACATTTGTATAGCTTTTAGGGTGTGGATCCCTAAGTCTGGCGTGGAGGAAACAAAAGAGTAGGATAAGATTTTATCCTATTTCCACTATCATGCAAAAAATAAAAGGCTTATTATAATTGTTGGCAAAACTTTTACTTACTGAAAGGAAGCTAATAAGATTTCTTGGACTTTTGATATGCTTTGAAGTTCCGGTGTGCTACCATCTGAATAAGTTTTACCGCGTCCAGAATGGGAATCACCTTTCCATCTCCTAAAATCGTCGCTCCTGAAATTCCTGGAGTATTAGCTACAATCCCTTCAAGTGGCTTTATAACGATTTCTTCTTGACTGTGCAGTTTATCAACAATGAGGCCAACCTCTTTCCCTTCTGCCTGAATAACAACTATGGAAAACCACTTCCTTGAATTTGTTCGGGTATTGATGTTAAGAAGGTCTCGCAGATCAACCACACCAAGCAATTTACCTCTCAGAACTGTAACTTTTTCGTTAAAAACATAATTTATATCATCTCTTGATATTTTTATGGTCTCTTTAATTGAACTTAAAGGGATAGCAAAAAACTGTTTTTCCGTCTCCACTAAAAGAACATTTGTTATAGCCAGAGTGAGAGGAAGTTTTATTACGAACTTGGTTCCCTTTCCTAACTGGGTATTTATCTCTATCTCGCCATTTAATTTCTTAACAGTGTCTTTTACCACATCCATTCCTACTCCTCGTCCAGAAAGATCAGTAATCCGGGTGGCAGTGCTGAACCCAGGGAGAAATATCAGTTCAAGGCATTCCTTTTTGCTTAAAAGTCTTGCTCTTTCCTCAGTTAATATTCCCTTTTTAACAGCCATTTCTCGTAGAAACTCCGGATCCATTCCCCGACCATCATCTTCAATCTGAATTATAACACTTTCTCCCTCCTGAAGAGCAGAAAGCTTTACAGTTCCGCACGGGTCTTTCCCTTTAGCCTCTCTTTCCTCAGGAGTCTCTATTCCATGGTCAATAGCGTTTCTAACAAGATGAATCAAGGGATCAGTCATTTTTTCAATCATCATTTTATCAAGTCGTGTTTCCTCGCCAGAGATTTTCAGATTTATTTTCTTACCTTTCTCCCTTGACAGATCCCGTACCAGTCGTGGAAACCTGCCAAAAAGTGTCTTGATGGGATGCATGTGAAGCTCTGTAACTGTCATTTGCAGCTCGGTGGTTATCCTGCGCATAGTCTGTGCTGCCTCTTTTATCTCCTGAGATAATTTGTAAACTTCTTCCCCTTCCTCAATTCTGCGCATAATGGAATAAAAAGTGCTGCGGTTTATCACCAGTTCTCCTACCAGATTCATAAGTTCGTCTAACTTCGCCTCTGGAACTCTTATTGTCTTTTCTACAATCTCTTTTCGAGGGATAGTTTTCTTTATAGAAGCATCTGGTAGATCTTTCTCTTCGCTTTTCTCAAAAACCTTTTCTATTTTTTCTATCACATCTTGAAAATCAAAATCCCTGATTTCATCTTTTTCATAGCTTTGTATGAACTGAACCAAAGTCTGGTATCCTGATTTCAAACCTTCGAGAAACCTGGATGAACAAGATATTCTCTTTTCTCTGATTTGTTGAAGAACATCTTCTAGCTTTTGAACCAGAAGTTTAACTTGAGTTAGTTTCATATAATCGAGGGAGCTTTTAAGAGAGTGAACTGCCCTAAAAAGATTCTCAATAAAATCGGAACCAGATGGGTCTCTTTCAAGACCCTGTAAACACTGCTCAATGGTCGAAAGATGTTGATAGACGGCTTTAAGGAATATCTCCTTTTCTTCGTCTTTTTTCTCTTTTGCTTTAAAACTTTCTATTTCTTCTTTGACTTGGTTTTTTTTCTCTTGAATCCTTTGCTGATTGCTGATAAATTAACTGACCTGACAACAAGGATATTCTATTATTCCAGCAGGTAGCACATATATCGATGTATCTATTACTCCTGTAAATGATGTTAACCATGCATTTGTGCTGTTACCACATGCATATAGTGTTGGTCAAAAAGTCGGTGGAACAAGTGAAAACCCTGATGAATTGTTTTATAATGCATATCTTTTAGATGCTGATACAGTTCGCATAACTAAAACAGCATCAACTGTTAGCACTCTCGTTGATTGGCAGGTTGTAGAATGTCTTAACAATGAATTTACAGTATATCGTGGTAGTTACGATTGGGATTCAACAGATGGCACATCTTGGTCTATTGATATTGGTGCAACGGTAGACCCAAGTAATAGTATGGTATTTGTTACAACAACGAATAGTGGAACAAGTAGGAGTTATTATTATACTGGATTGTTTTATGCTAATGTTACAAGTTCTACACAGATTACTGTGTATCGTGGTGCTGCAACAAGCGGTATAACAGGCACTCTTCGTTGGGTTGTTGTTGAATGGGATGCAAATAAAATAGGTAGTTTACAAGTTGGCGATACAGTTGTCACAACTGAGACTCATGCATCACCGAAACAAGTAACACTTGGCAAGAGTATCAATGTATCTGATAGCATACTGATTTATCAATATAGTTGTGCAAGCAATGGTCTTGACCAAGATGCTATAGCTGGAAATATTGTTGATAGCAACACTATTGAATTTTATGCACATTTAAGCACATCTTATACAAGAAACATTCATTATTATGTTATTGATTTTGGAACAGATTCCTGCACATCTCACCAAAGTGGTGTGGTTGACAAGTCTTCTGATTCTTCATGGGCTGTTATTGACGTTACTCTTTCTCCAGCAATAAACACATCAAGGAGTATAGCTTTTGTAGGTGTAACTTCTGATGGAACTGGCACTGCATTTCCAAGACCATTTCCAAATGTTAGGTTTACAAGTTCTACAAATCTCCGTATTTCAAGAA
>CAYRAK010000034.1:0-13538 GCA_964422215.1 uncultured Clostridia bacterium
GGTAACACAATGGAAGCACTACGTTCTTTAGAAATTGGAATAAGGGCAGTAAGAACTCAACGCCAGGCTCTACACGTAATAGGACATAACATCGCCAATGTAAATACACCTGGCTATTCTCGTCAAAGAGCAATTCTTGCTACTACTTTGCCCCAAGGTTCCATGGGTACGGGTGTAAAGGTTCAAAGTGTGCAGCGAATACGAGATGAAGTTGTTGATTTTTATATACGGGAGGAAAACCCAACTTTACATCGCTGGATGGCCAAGGAAGAGATTCTCAAAGAGATGGAGATTCTTTTTAATGAACCTTCGGATAACAGCATTGGAAAAATGTTAAATGATTTTTGGGATAGCTGGTTCGATCTTGCGAACAATCCTGAAAGTGGGGCAACAAGGGCAAGTGTTAAGGAGCAGGGAGAGACTCTTTGTGAAGCTATTAGAAGTCTTTACAGAAGTTTAAAAGATCTTCAGATGAGAATTGATGAGCAGATAAAAAAGGAGGTTGAGTATATAAACAGTATTATTAGTCAAATAGCCGATTTAAATAAAGAGATAGAAAAAATAGAGCTGGGAGGGAGGGCTAAAGCTAATGATTTGAGGGATAAACGAGACCTTCTTTTAGACGAGCTTTCCGAGCTTATTAATTTCAAATATCAGGAAATGGAGGATAATACTTTGAGAATTAGTGTTTATGGGCAGCTTCTTGTAAGCAAAGCAATAGTTTCACCTTTTATTGTGGAGGCAGACGAAAACGGTTTTTTTAAAGTAAAGTGGAAAGATAGCAAAGAAGAGGTTATTATAACCAATGGGAAGATAAAAGGGTTACTTGAGGTAAGAGACGAAATTATTCCTCGTTTTCTTGAGCAACTTGATATATTTGCTTCTACTTTAATTCAAAAGGTAAATGAGATTCACCATCAGGGTATCGGGCTTAACGGAACAGAAAAAATCACAGGATGGAAGGATTTTACAGGTACTTTAGATATTAACGGTAGTTTTGAAATAAATGGAGTTGTAATTAATGTTGCAGCAGGAGATGATCTTGATGCTATTATCAACAAAATAAATGCTGAGACACCTAATACTGGAGTTGAGGCAGAAAGAGAAGGAGATAGACTATGTCTTGTACCTTCTGCTACCAATCCTCAAACTATCAATGTTACCGCAGATCCTGATAATATTTTGCTTGAGAAGTTAGGTATTCTTGCTAATTTCTTTCAGGGAGAGGGGGCAGAAGATATTGATTTAGACAATGCCATAAAAGAAGATTTAAGTAAAATTGCTGCCTCTTCAAATGGAGCTCCGGGTGACAACGAAAATGCTCTTTTAATATGTAAGCTTAAGGATGAGCTTCTTCTGGAGGGCGAAAGCTCCACTTTTTCTGACTATTACAGCAAGATAATATCAGATTTAGGAATTGAAACTAAAAAAACCACAGGATTGAGGGAAAATCAGGAAACTTTACTCACCCAGCTTACAAACCGTAGGCAAAGCATCTGTGGAGTGTCTCTAGATGAAGAAACTACGAATATCATTCTCTTTCAGCAAGCTTACAGAGTAGCTGTTGCTTTCCTGAAAACAGTAGATGATATGCTTGAGCTACTTACCATGACTATGGTAAGATAAAGACTTAGTGTTAAGGTGCAAGATGAATTGTAAGCTTTAGGAGGCAAAATACAAGAGAAGCAGATAGGGGGATAATATGCGTATAACTGATGCTATTTTAGCAGAAAGGATTATAAGCAGTATAAATGAAAGTAAAGCTCGTCTTGGAGAACTTCAGAATATACTTGCAACTGGTAAAAAAATTAACAGGCCCTCAGATGACCCTTTACGCATCTCCTCGGTGTTCGACTTAAAAAAAGAACTTCAGGAAATTGATCAATATTTGAGGAATATAGAAACTGCTACTACTTGGATTGACCTTACTACACAGACTCTTACTCAAATATCAGATATTCTAAATTCAGCACGGGTTATTGCTCTTAGAGAATCCAATGCCACTTCTACTTCCATGTCTCGAGCAGCAGCTGCTCAGGAGGTAAAAAATTTAAAAAAACAACTTTTAAATCTTGCCAATACCTCTCTTGGAGGAAAATATCTTTTTTCAGGCACAAAAACACTTACAAAACCTTTTCTTGAGGATGGAACTTATAGAGGAGATGAGGGAGAGATTAGAATTGAAGTTGAGGATAATCAAACAGTTATTGTAAATGTGCCAGGGAATAAGATTTTTCAAGGAGAAGAGGATATATTTTCTGTTTTATCTGACCTGGAAAAAGCCTTAAATATTAATGATATTCAGGCTATATCCTCACAAATTGAAAGGATTGATGCCTCTCTTCGCCAAATTCACCGCTGGGAAGGAGAATTTGGCGGAAGGGGAAAAAGGATAAAAATTTTTGAATCTCGACTTAAGGACCAAATGGTAGGCATCACTAAGCTTTTATCTATAACAGAGGATGCAGATACAGTAAAAGTTATTATAGAACTTCAACATGCAGGTGCTGCCTATCAGGCGGCTTTGCATGCTGGTAGGGAAATTTTGCAGTATACATTAATTGATTTCTGGGAATAGATAATTTACCTTCCTTCTTATTAAAGTTTTAGCCTCACCTGCCGATAATATAAAGGAAAAACACAAGGAGGTGAGGAAAAACTTAAAAACCATCTTGTAAAAGATGGGAAAGAAGGGAGGTAAGAAAACATGAGAATCGCTCACAACATTACAGCCTTAAATGCCTGGAGACAAATGATTCAGATAGGTGATCAGTTGGGCAAAAGTGTGGAAAGAATCTCAAGTGGCTACCGTATTAATCGTGCATCTGATGATCCGGCAGGTCTTGTCCTTTCAGAGAATTTACGTGCTCAGATTGTGGGAATGGATCAGGCACTAAGTAATACTCAGGATGGGATTTCGATGGTTCAAACTGCAGAGGGAGCTTTAACCGAAATACACAGTCTACTTGATTCTATGCGGAGCCTGGCACTTCATGCTGCTAATACAGCTGGTTTAACACAGGAAGCTATTGCTGCTGACCAGGAGCAGCTTGATTCTGCTATTGAGTCAATTGAAAGAATCGCCACCACTACTGCATATGCCGGTAAAAAACTTCTTGATGGAACTGCAGGTAAGCAGGCTGAGATAAAGGATGCAAACCGTGTATCAAATGTTGATGTGGGTAATGCATCGGCCGAGGGAATTATTTATGTTGATGTGGTAGTGACCACTGAGGCTACTCGAGCTCAGCTGGGAAGTGGCCAGATAGACATTACAGGAGGAGTAAGTTTAGCCTCAGCAGGAAAGTTAACAACAGGGACAACCACTCTTAATATAAATGGAGTAGGCGTAAATATCAGTGGTGGGATGACAGTTACCGGTGTGGTGGCGATCATCAATGAGCGGTTGAATGCTGAGAATGTGGATATACAGGCTGAGCTTGTTACGGGAAGCACAAGTGGAACTTTTAACATTGTCCTGCGTCATCAAAATTACGGGAGTGATTATCTGATAGACCTTTACGATGAGAAAAATATAATAGTGTCGGGAGATATAACTCAACATGCAACAGGGACTGATATCGAAGGGAAGTTTGTATATGAGAGAATTGATCAAAGTGGAGGATCAGCGTACACCTTTAGTGCTACAGCTACAGGAAATGGACTGACTCTGGTAGGAAATGAAGATACTGAGCTTGAGGGACTGAGCATCACTATTCAAAGTGGTGCAAATTCTACTGGTACTCTCACTGCTGTAGTGAGGCTTTATGGTGAACAGCTCACCTTCCAGATTGGAGCAAATGCAGGAGAGGTGTATAAGGCTTCTATTGGGAATTTGAGAGCATCTGAGCTTGGAAAAGATGTAGCTACAAATGGTCTAAATGACCTTAAATCGGGTAATCAGTATGATCTTTTCACCAATCCTCAAATGGCTGTTGAGGTGATAGATCAGGCTATTAAGGATGTCTCCGAGGAAAGAGCGAAGTTGGGAGCCATTCAAGCAAATGTTCTTGAAAGTAATCAACGTAATCTGGGAATTGCCAGGGAAAACTTGCAAGCCTCTGAATCACGGATTCGTGATGTTGATATGGCAAAGGAGATGATGGAGTTTACCAAGAATCAGATTTTAACTCAGGCTGCAACAGCGATGCTGGCTCAGGCAAACCTTTTGCCTCAGAGTGTACTCACGTTGTTAGGTTACTAAAAAATAGATTACTTAAAAAGGAAGGCAGATTATTTCTCTGCCTTCCTTTTAACTAAATCCAGGGTAGATCTATGGCTGAACCTATACAGTACAGCACCGGAATTTTCTCTAACATTCAATGGGATCAGGTTATAGATGCAATTTTATCCCGAGATAGAGCCTATATTGATTCTCTCCAGCAAAAAATAAATGAGAACAATACAAAACTTATTGCCTGGGGTTCTATAAGTGCTAAAGTTCTCACCATACAAAATTATGCTACTATCCTTTCACAACCCTCAACTTTTCAAGCAACAACTGCTACATCAACGGATGAGAGTATCATCAGTGTAGTCTCTAGTAAAGCAGCTCAAACAGGTCAGTATCCTTTAAAAGTATACAAACTTTCCCAAAATCACCAGCTTGTATCTCGAGGTTTTCAGGACCCTCAAGAACAAGTTGCATCTGCCGGTGACAGTATAACTATAGAAGTTGGAGAAGGGTGGGTGGATAGAAAAACACCACTTGAGTGGTTAAACGGGCAAAGGGGAGTTCAAAGAGGTTCTGTAAAAATAACCGATCGAAGTGGAAATTCTGCAATAATTGATCTTACAGGTTGTTTAACCGTTCAGGATGTTATTGATGCTATAAATGAAAATCCTGATATTCAGGTGTCTGCAGAGATCGATTATGATGCAGGGTATAATGTGGGTGATGCAATTAAACTTACTGATACATCAGGTGGTTCGGGAAACTTTATAGTTGATGAAGTAAACGGAGGCAGAACTGCTCAGGATTTAGGTATATATACTGGACCTGCAGGAGTTGCCTCCTCCGTGATTCATGGTGAGGATATAAACAGCATTACCTGGGATACTCCACTTGATCTTTTAAATGATAGAACAGGTGTATATAAAGGCTCTATCAGGATTACTGATAGAGCAGGAAATGTGGATATAATAGATCTTTCCTCGGCTACCACTCTTCAGGATGTGAAGAATTTGATCGAAGCAGGACCAAATACCAATGTGGAGGTGCAAATTAACCCAGATACCAATGGTATTACAATTCATGATCTTAATGCTTCTCCCACTCAAAACTTGATTATTGAAGAGGTAGATGGAACAACTGCCCATGATTTGGGTATATACACACAAGGTGTGGCAGGAGATAGGATAGGTGATAGGATTATTCCTGGATTGAACACGATTTTGCTTAAAACACTTAATGGAGGAAGTGGTGTTAGCTCTGTAACAGGGGATGATTTTCAAATTCAGGCTCGTGATGGTACCACTTATAATGTGGATATAAGTGGTGCTGCAACTTTACAAGAAGTAATTAACCTTATAAATAGTGCAACAGGAGGTATTGTTACCGCCTCCTACGATAGGGAGGGGAACGGTCTTCTTTTAACCGATTTTTCTGGAGGAACAGGTAATCTTCTTGTAAGTTCCCTCAACTCAAGCTCTGCTGCCTCAGATTTAGGGATACTAAAAAGTATCTCCTCTGATACTTTAGAGGGAGATGATTTAAATCCCCAGTATATTGCCCGGTGCACAAGATTAGATACCCTCAATGGAGGTGAAGGAGTTTATCCTGGTAAGATTAAAATTACAGATCGTTCGGGAGCAACATCTGAGATAGACTTATCCGATGCTGAAACTATAGGAGATGTTATAGATGCCATTAACAGTGCCTCTGATATCAATGTGACAGCAAGTATCAATTCTAAGGGAAACGGAATACTATTAACCGACAATACAGGACAAACTGTAAGTCCCTTTAAAGTAGAAGAGGTAGATGGAACAACTGCCCATGATTTAAATATTCTTGGAAGTACAAATAGTAACACAATTGATGGAAGTTTTGAGATTGCAGTGGAGCTTACCTCCGATAATACTACCTTGGAGGGAATAAGAGACGCTATAAATAATGCTGATGCTGGGGTGAGCGCAGCAATAATCAATGACGGTTCTAATATTAATCCCTATCATCTTGTTATCACTAGCAAAAGAAGTGGTAGCATTGGAAGAATGATTGTTGATCCCCAATTTTCTGCTGGCGAAGTTCTGGAGCTTACCTCGACTGTTTCCGCTCAGGATGCGGTAGTAATTTTAGGAGAGGAAGATAAAAATCCTGTTCTTGTTAAAGGCACTTCCAATCAGCTGGATGACGTTATTCCTGGTGTAACTCTTAATCTTTTAGATGCTGATCCTGGTAAGACTGTTTATATTAATGTTCAAACTGATATAGAAGAGATTAAAAAGACTATTATCAATCTTATAGAATCCTACAATGACCTGGTAGATGCTATAAATGAGCAGCAGCATTATGATCCTGACACCAAAGAAAAAGGGGGACCATTATTTGGAGATATAAATCTTATAAATATTCGTAACGAGCTTCATAGGGCACTTACTAACCCTGTAGAGGAGTCAATATCTTTACGTTCAATATTTGATCTGGGTATAACAGCTGATCTTACAGGACATCTCAATGTTGACGAGACAAGACTCACCCAGGCTTTAAACGATAATCTTGAGGGAGTAAAAGAACTTTTTTGCTTGAGTCAGAATGTGGGTTTATCTTCGTCAGGAACAGTTGCAACTGCTTCATCTACACATTCTGCGAGCTTTAGTGTGGAAAGTGTGAACAATGGGGAAACCTCTTCAGATAATTGGGGAAATCCAGGAGGGGGATGGCAAGATGGAACTGATTCTACCTTTCCTGATTATCTTACCTTGATTTTTGATAGGGTAAGAACTTTAAGTGAAGTGAAAATATACACTTTAGATTCAGCTACCTATCCTGCCTCCTTATACGGAATAAAAGATTATGAACTCCAGTACCTGACTCCAGGGGGGGATCCAAGTAATAATGATGATTGGGAAACTTATACCACTGTTACAGATAACACTAAAGGCGTGATAACTCATTATCTTCCTTCTATTTCAACTAAGGCTATTAGACTCAAGATAAACAACACCAACGATGGTAAATACTCTAGAATTATTGAGTTTGAAGCTTATGAAAAAGTAGGTATAGGAGGTAGAATCAAAAATTATCTGAACTCTATTGCAGATACTTACACAGGACTTATCGCTTATATAGAGGAGAGTCTTTATTCTCAAAATGAGGATTATCAGGAGCGAATTGAGACTCAAGAGAAACTTCTTGAGATAAGAAGAGAGTCTCTCTGGAGAGAGTTTACTTATATGGAGCAGTATCTTGGAATGATGCAAGCTCAAAGCAGTTGGCTTATGCAGCAGATAGCAATACTGGGGAATTTTAACAGATAAAAGATAAGGAGTTTATAGAAAATGAACAATACCAACCCTCTGAGAGAGTATCAGAAGATGCAACTTCAAACAAGTTCCCCAGAAAAATTAGTTCTTATTCTTTATGATGAAGCAATTAAATGTTTGCATCAGGCAAAAATCAAAATAGAGGAAAAAAATATAGAAGAGAGCAACAGGCTTCTTATAAAAACGCAAAAAATTATTCTAGAACTTATGTGTTCTCTTAAACTGGATATAGGAGAGATATCCAAGAGACTGCACAGTTTGTACGATTACATGTATCGAAGACTTATTCAGGCAAACCTTGAAAAAAATTCTCACATTGTAGAGGAGATCATTTTGCTTCTTAAGCCATTAAAAGATGCCTGGATTAAAGCAATGGAGGAAGTTAAATGAAGATAATAATTGATGGATATGAGAATTTGGTTATGCCTGAAGAGAATGAGACATTAGGAGAACTTCTTATTCAATTAGATGATTGGATAAGAAAAAATAAAAGAATTATCATTCAAATTAAGTTAGAAGGAAAGGACCTTTCAGAAATAGATAAAAATAGTATTTTTAACAAAAAAGCAGATGAATTTAAAATTCTTGAAGTATTTACTGCTGACCTTTGGAATTGGGCTATATGCTCTTTAGAAAAGATGAAAATGGATCTTCCTGAAATAGCAAAGGGATTGAAAAAAGTGAGTGATTTTATTCAAAAGGGAAATTGGAAAAAAGCTTTTTTTCTTTTTGATGGATATATACGTTTGTGGGATGAGATTAACCAAACCTTAGAAATGATAAGGAAGGCTTTTGCTCTTGATTATAGCCAAATTTTCCTAAATGAAGAGGTATCGTATAAGGCAGATGAATTTATACAACTTTTAAAGGAGGCAAAAAGAGCAATGAATGAAAATGATTTTTTGACTCTTGCAGATATCCTGGAGTATGAACTTGCTCCTAGATTAGAGGGGGAAAAAAGATTTGTGGAAGAGGTTGCAAATTTATTGAAGCACCAGATGAACTAGAAATGGAAAACTATTTTGAAAATAATGAATTTTATAAGAAAAACTTATCTTTACTGGAAAGAAAGGAAGGAGTTTTTTTTGTTGAAAAAATTAAAAAAGCCAGTTTTCCTGAAAATGTAGAAATTATCAAAAAAAACCCCGGTTTTCCTACCGTTAGAGTAACAAAAAAGTCTGGTCAAAAAGTTCTTCTTCACAGTATCTATGATCCAGTTAAGGAGGCAAAAAATTTTATATCCGGTTTTAATTTAGAGGATACCCGTTTTTTGATAGTTCTAGGGTTTGGTCTTGGTTATCATATTAAAGAGGTTCTGGAAAATTATCCCTGGATCAAATTTGTGGTTATTATTGAACCACAACTTTCTTTGTTTAAATTAGCATTGAATCTTTTAGATTTCACTTTTATACTTTCCTCGCCTAAAGTAAAGATAATTTTAGAAGATAGACCTTTTGAGATAAAGAATAAAATTTTTCCTTTAGGGGAAATTTTTTTAACAGGAAAAACCTCTATAATCTGTCACAATCCTTACTTTACTCTTTTGGGGAAGAAAATCGAGGATATAAAAAAGTCAATTAAAGATACTATTTTTTTCTCTCGGGCAAATCTTACCACAAATATGCTAAAGGGATGTATCTTTCAGAAAAATATTCTTACAAATCTTCCTCAAATAATAAACAATCCTGGAATAAAGAATCTTTTTGGCAAGTTTGAGAAAAGACCTGTTATTTGTGTAGCAGCCGGCCCTTCTTTGGATAAGAATGTTCATCTTTTAAAAAATGCAAAAAATAAAGCATTAATTATTTGTGTTGATGCAGCTTTGAGAACCCTTCTTCGGCACCAGATAGAGCCTGATATAGTGGTAAGTATAGATTACTCACAAGGAGCTCGCAGCCTATTTGATGGAGTTATGGAACAAACAAAAAATTTTTTTCTTGCTGCAGATCCTGAAGTGTGTCCCTCTGTTCTTTCTGATTTCAGAGGAAAAAAGTTTATAATTAACCTTGAAAAACCTCTTACCAAATGGTTTGATAGTTTTATGGAGGATAAGGGGTTTTTGAATAAAGGAGCAAGTGTAGCTCATACTGCCTTTTCTCTTGCTGTAGCTACAGGAGGAGACCCTATTATATTAGTAGGACAGGATTTATCCTTTCCTGAAGGGATAACTCATGCAAAAGAGGCGATTCCTCGAAAAAAAATATTTTTAGGAATAGATAGAAAAACTGGTAAAAAGTATCTGCTATCAAAGGATAAAAACGGAAGATGGCGGGGAAGAGACTTGATAATGATAAAGGATATTTATGGGAATGAAGTTCCTACCAGTGAAGATATGTACTCCTATCTTATCTATTTTGAAAGACTTATTTCTATGTATAATGGGAAATGTATAGACGCAACAGAAGGAGGGGCTCGAATTGAAGGAACTGAAATAATGAGTTTAAATGAAGCGATTAAAAGGTACTGTACAAAAGATATAAAAGTAAAAGAAATTCTGGAGGAAGCGGCAAAAAATAAAGAAAAAGTAGATTTACAAAAGCTAAAAGAAGAAATGAAAAAAACTGTAATGAAGTTGAAAGAGGTAAACTTTTATGCTGATGAGGGGAAAAAAGTTGTGAAGGAATTATACAGAAAAGTAAAACAAAATTTTTTAAATTCGAGAGAAATCAACAGATTAGCAAATGAATCTAATAAACTCAGGAAAAAAATTACAAAAGTTGAACCTCACATTCGTTCCTTCCTTGAACAGGAGATGACCTCTTATCTTTACCTTGCTCAGAGAAAGACAAATTTGAGAATGGATAAACTTTCCAGACGGAAAAAATTTCTCACTCAAGTTGAAAAAGTAGCAATATTTTACGATGGTGTAAAAGAAGCGACAGGAAAACTTCTAAATGACTTTCAAAGTGCTTTAGATAACCTGGCATAACCGTTTCCAATTTTTGGCACAAATTTTGCATATCAAGTTAAAGAACTTTTCAAAACCATATCAATGAAGTGTCAGAGGATGCTGCTAGGATGAAAGTTTTTGTTACCGGAGCAGGCGGATTTATTGGTTCGCATCTATGTGAAGCATTGGCCAACAAGAAATATAAGGTGAAGGCTTTTGTGAAGTATAATTCACGTAATTTCTGGGGATGGCTTGAGAATTTCAAATATAAAGAAAATATAAAAGTAATCTCTGGAAATATAAGAGATTATGATAGTCTAAAGACAGCAATGAGAGATGTGGATATAGTTTTTCATTTAGCTGCTCTCGTTGGTATTCCTTACTCCTACATCTCCCCTCTCGCTTATATTAGAACCAACATCGAAGGAACATACAATGTATTAGAAGTGGCAAGGGAGCTTAAGATTGAAAAAGTTGTTCATACCTCGACAAGTGAGGTGTATGGAACAGCTCGGTTTATCCCTATTACTGAGGAACATCCCATTAATCCTCAATCTCCCTATGCTGCAACCAAAGCAGCAGCAGATCATCTTGCTTTATCTTTTTATCGATCATTTGGACTTCCTGTTACAGTTATAAGACCTTTTAACACTTACGGTCCAAGACAGTCGGCAAGAGCAATAGTTCCTACAATTATCACTCAAATACTTTCTGGTAGAAAAAGGGTGGTGCTAGGGCACCTCCACCCAACGAGGGATCTGACCTATGTAAAAGATACTGTGGAGGCATTTGTAAAAATAGCAGAGAAAGATGATGCCATAGGTGAGGTAATAAATGTTGGCTCTGATCTTGAGATATCCGTTGAAAATTTGGTTAAGGTAATTGCAGGTATAATAGGTTGTAAAGTGGAGGTGCATGTAGAAAAAGAAAGGCAAAGACCGGATCAAAGTGAGGTAAAAAGACTTAGAGCATGTAATAAAAAAGCAAAAAAGCTTCTTGGATGGACCCCTAGTTATACACTGGAGGAAGGTTTAAAAGAAACAATTGAGTGGTTTAGGGAAAATCTCGATTTTTACAAACCGGAAATTTACAATGTTTAATGTATACCTTGATGCTCCAAATTTAGGAGAGGATGAAAAAAAATATCTTCTAAGAGCTATAAGTGAAGGTTATGTCTCTACAAAAGGTCCCTTTGTGCAAGAATTTGAGGAAAAATTTGCAAGATATTTAGGTGTAAAAAAGGCAATAGCTGTGCAAAGCGGAACAGCGGCCTTACACATAGCTCTTTACCAGCTGGGAATTGGCAGGGATGATGAGGTAATAATTCCTTCGCTTACATTTGTTGCTACCGTAAATTCTGTATTGTATGTGGGAGCAAAACCTGTTATTGTAGATGTAGATTCAGAAACCTGGAATATTGATCCAGAAAAAATCGAAAAAGCAATCACCAGAAAAACAAAAGCTATAATTCCTGTTCATCTTTATGGTAATCCTTGTGATATGGATTCGATAATGAAAATAGCAAAAAAATACAATCTTTATGTTGTGGAGGATGCTACAGAAAGTTTTGGAGCAACTTACAAAGGAAAACAAACCGGAACTTTTGGAGATTTTGGTTGTTTCAGTTTCAATGGAAACAAACTTATAACCACAGGTGGCGGTGGGATGGTAGTTACAGATGACAAAGAGGAGGCAGAACATATAAGGTTTTTAGTACATCAGGCAAAGGATGAAAAAAGAGGATATTATCACCCTGAGATGGGATTTAACTATAGGATGACAAATCTTGAAGCGAGTTTGGGGCTTGCTCAATTGAAAAAGGCTTCTTTTTTTCTTGAGAAGAAGAAAAAATTTCGAAAAATTTATCAGCAAATCTTGGGTAAGATCCCCTATGTGAAATTTCAAAAAGAGTATGAGGGAGCAAAAAGCAGCTGGTGGTTTACTTGTATTAGAGTTGAAAAGAAAAAAGTAGATATTAATGTTCTCATGCAAAGACTGAAAGAGAAAGGTGTACATACTAGAAGATTATTTTACCCGCTTCATAAGATGCCTTATTTAAAAGTTTACCCCAATTTTTGTCCTACAGCATGCAGGATATTTGAAAGAGGGGTTTGCCTGCCAAGTTCCACTTTAAATACCTTTCATCAGATTAGAAAAGGAGCTTTAATTTTAAGGGAGATTTTGGATGAGTAAGAAAAAAATAATTCTAATAGGTGGTGGGAGTCATTGCAAAGTTATTGTGTCTTTACTTAAAAGACTTACCCAGTTTGAGATAGCAGGAGTTGTGGATAATAACAAATCAAAGGGAAAATTTATAGCAGGAGTTGAAATCATAGGGAAAGATAAAGATTTGGAAAGTATCTATAAAGGAGGTATTCATCATGCATTTGTGAGTGTGGGCAGTGTTAAAGAAAACAGGAAAAGATACATGTTATTTCATATGGCAAAAAAAATTGGATATGAATTTCCGGTTATAATTTCACCTGAGGCAGTTGTTGATGAGTCTGTAAAAATTGATGAAGGAACTGCTGTTATGTCAGGGTCTGTAATTAATGTTGATGTATCCATTGGAAAAAATTGCATTATAAACACAGGAGCAATAATAGAGCATGATTGCAAAATTGGAAATCACTGTCACATAGCTCCAGGAGTGCATCTTTCAGGTGGAGTTAAAATAGGTGATTTAAGCTTTGTGGGTGTTGGAAGCGTTATCATTCAGGGAATAAAGATAGGAAGAAATGTAACAATTGGTGCAGGAAGTGTTGTAACACGGGATGTGTCTGGAAATTCTATAATAGTAGGAAATCCTGCAAAAGTGGTAAAGGTTAAAAGAAGGTGAGTAAAACAAGGATATTTGTTTTTACATCAACAAGGGCAGATTATAGTTTACTTAGGTGGATAATATCTAGACTCCAGAGTTTATCAGAATTTGATATATATGTTTTAGCAGGTGGCATGCATCTTTCTACTGTATATGGTTGCACAATTCATGAAATTGTGAAAGAAAAAGTAAGAAATATACTGCAGCTTCCGTTTTTAGATTCCTCCTCAGATGCTGCTGCATTAACTTTTTCTGTTGGAAATGGTTTAATACAAATTGCTCCTCTTTTCTCAACCTATAGACCGGATTTTCTCATCATACTAGAGGATAGATACGAAC
>CAYRAK010000035.1:0-13389 GCA_964422215.1 uncultured Clostridia bacterium
AAATGATGAAAAAAGATAGTGTATTAAATCAAGGGCTTGTTTTAAAAACTATTGATGTTTTCAAGCTGGCAGGCGAGGATAGTAGCATTGCTACAAAGATTGTTAAAGAGACACTTAAATTGGTGCAGCAGTAAAGGTATTTGAGCCATTAAAGGTGAAAGGATTTGTGGGTCTTTAAAAAATGATCTTGCAGAACTCAGCAATATTATAGAAATAGGAGGATGTACAAATGAGTTTGAAGATCGGGGTAATTGGAGCAGGAAGTTTAAGTTTTACTCCTTTGCTTATGAAGGATTTTGTTCAATTTAAAGACCTTTTTGGGAGTAAAATAGTTCTTATGGATATTGACAGTTCGAGATTATCTCGTGTTTTAAATTTAGCTGAGCGGATAAATGAGGTAACTGGAGCTCATTATGCTATTGAGGGTACTACTGATAGAAAAAAAGCTTTAGAAGATGCTGATTTTGTTATTATAAGTATTGAGACTCATCGAGAAAATTCTTGGAAAAAAGATTTTGCTATTTCGGAAAAACATGGCGTATATCAACCTCATGAGGAAAATGGAGGTCCGGGTGGTTTTGCTCATGCTATGCGACAGATTCCAGCTATACTGGATATATGTCACGATATAGAAAAAATTTGCCCTGATGCATGGGTAATAAATCTTAGTAATCCCATGACTCAAATATGTTTAGCTATTTATCGATACACAAGCTTAAAGTGTGTTGGATTGTGTCATGGAATACAAGAAATTAGAAAGCCTTTAGCAAAGATTCTTGGTGTGGATGAGAAAAAACTGGATCTAAAAGCAGCTGGTATTAATCATTTCACATGGATTTTAAGTATGACTCTTCAGCCTGAAGGTAAGGATATGTATCCTTTGTTAAAAGAAAAACTTGCAAGTTCTGATCCAAGTTTTATGCCTCTTTCCCGTGAGTTATTTAATTTGTATGGCCTTTTTCCATCTCCTAGTGACAGTCATATTGCTGAGTATATTCACCTTTGTCCAAAAGAGGTATGGCCAAAGTACAATATGGAGAACTTTGATATTGATGCTTATGTTTCTGAGCTCAAAGATGAATTTAACAGAATCGTTCAAATGAGCAAAGATGAAAATAGATTTAAAGAATACTTAAGTCAAAGGTCTCCAGTTATTGCAGTTGATATTATTTCCGCAATTGCTCATGATACCAATACACTTTGCTTAGCAGTTAATATTCCAAATGAAGGATGTATCTCTAATCTTCCTGATGATGCTATAGTAGAGGTACCTGCTATTGCCTCAGCTCAGGGAATAAGAGGAATCAGTATGGGTAAGTTACCATCTCCTATTGCAAGTCTTTGCCAAAGGGCATTAACTATTGATGAGCTCACAGTTGATGCAATTGTGCAAAAAAAATATGACTTGGCACTTCAGGCTCTCTCTTTGGATCCCTATATAAGAAATGTTGATACCGCCAAGAAGATATTAGATGAGTTTTTATCGGTGTATAAGGGTTATGTTCCAGAATTAAAATAGACAAAAAATATTTCAAAGGAGGTGATAAGAAGATTTGGTCAAAAAATTAAAAGACAGATAAAGTGAAAATTTTTAAAGTAGTTAAGGAGGAAGAAAAAATGTATCAACCTATAAAAAAGGTAGGTATGTTAATGGTTTTAGTTAGTATTGCGTTTTTGCTATTAGAAAGTAGTGCCTTAGGAGAAAAAGTCACGTTGAAATGGCTAGAATGGGAAGATGTAACTCAGAGGAAAGCCACCGGTGAAATTATTCGAGCTTTCGAGTGGATGCATCCCAATGTGAAGGTTGAATTTGTAGGTTATAGTGGTGATTTAGAATCTCAACAAAAACTTCTTGCTCAAATGGTTGCTGGAACAGCTCCAGATGTACTCACAGGTTGGGATTATATTCCTTGGACATGGGCCAGTAAAAACCAATTACTAGATTTGCGGCCATATGTGGAGAAGTATTTAACAAAAGAACAGATATCTCAGTTTTACCCTGTTATCTGGAACTGGTTTGTATACGAAGGAAAAAGGATTGCTGTTCCTAAGTATACAAGCCCTATGGTGCTTTATTACAATGTTGATGCTTTTGATGAAGTTGGCTTAAGTTATCCAACCAAGGATTGGACATGGGATGATCTTCTTAAAGCTGCACAAAAGTTAACCAAAAAAGAAAATGGCAGAATAGTCCGTTTTGGATTTCAAGAGAGTGTAGAACTTTATAGACTGTGTATGTGGATATGGCAAAATGGAGGTAGAATTCACCCCGAGGGTAATAGATCCGTATGCACTCTTGATGAACCTAAAGCTATTGAAGCTATGCAATTTATCCACGATCTTACATGGAAATATAATGTATCACCAAAACCGGGACAGGCTTTACGAACTGCGACGGATGAGGCCATGGAGGCAAATTTCATAGCTGGAAAGGTAGCTATGACTGAACAGGGGTCCTGGTGTATGGCCTATTTTCCTGAACAGTGTAAATTTGAGTTTAATGTTGCCCACCTTCCTAAGGGACCTGTAAAAAGAGCAACTATGATTACAACAGATTGTTTTGCGGTGTACAAAAATACAAAACATCCTGACTTGGCGGTAGAATTAGCTATTTTTGCAGCAGGACCTGTGGGAGCCTGGTGGAATCAAAAATATGCAGCAATGCAGGCTGCTCTAAAACCTATAGCTGAGGTATTTCCTGAAATGTTCCCAGAGAAATATAATACTAAAGTATTTCAAGAGGCGATGGCATATGGCATTCCTAGTCCTGTAATGAATAAGCAAAAAGAGTTTATAGATATGTTTAATGCTGCACGCGATCAGGCTTTTGTATTAAACAAGATTTCTGTTGAAGAAGCAATGAAAGAATTTGTGTCAAAAGTAAATAAGATGCTTCAAAGCTCTTAATTAAAAGAGTTGCTGTTCCCTATCTGAGAGAGGTAGCCTCTCTCAGATAGGGAAAATATTATAAAAAAGGAGATAAGAGATTAAAATTAGTAAAATTTTACATGCAGAGGAAAAGGCAGGTTACCTATTTATTCTTCCCTGGCTTGTTGGATTTGGAGTATTTGTAGTTGGTCCTGTTATTGCCTCTTTTTTTATCAGTTTATTAAAAGCAGATATGTTAACTCCTGCCAAGTTTATAGGGTTAGCTAATTATGTGCGATTAATTCATGATCCACTTTTTTGGAAATCGTTAGTTAATACATGTTATTATACTTTTACCACAGTACCTCTGGGGATAGTTGTAGGATTAGGTTTAGCATTGGTTTTAAACCAGCGTATAAAGGCTGTTAATTTCTTTAGAACTATTTTTTATTTGCCTTCTGTAGTATCTGTAGTTGCTTTAAGTCTTGTTTGGATGTGGCTTTTAAATCCAGAAATTGGTCTTGTTAATGCTTTGTTAGGGAAGCTGGGACTTCCTCAACCTAGGTGGTTATTTAGTGAAACCTGGGCTATGCCTTCACTTATTATAATGAGTGTATGGTTTGTTGGTCCAAACATGGTTATATATTTAGCTGCTCTACAGGGAGTTCCTGATTATCTTTACGATGCTGCTGAAATTGATGGAGTTGGAACATTTGAAAAATTTAGATACATAACTTTACCAATGATTACACCTGCTATCCTCCTTACATTAATTATGAATATAATCTGGTCATTTCAGGTGTTCACGCAGGCTTATGTAATGACAAATGGAGGTCCTAATAATGCTACGCTGACCAGTATTCTTTACTTATATCGACAGGCTTTTCAATACTTTCATATGGGTTATGCATCAGCCTTAGCTTGGTTGGTGTTTGTGGTAGTTTTTGGAATAACTCTTATTCTTTTTAAAAGTTCCTCGATTTGGGTATTTTATGAGGCTGAAATTAAAAGATAATCTATATTTTTGAAGAGTGAGTGTCATGAAAAGAGCAAGTTTAGATATTACTAAAAAATTCATTATATACATCGTTTTAATTGGAGCGGGATTATTTTTTCTCCTTCCTTTTATTTGGATGATTTCTACCTCTCTAAAAACCCCTAAACAAGTGTGGACTTTTCCTCCTGAGTGGATACCAAATCCTCCTTCTTTAGAGACCTATTCAAAAATTTGGAAAATGGCTCCGATTCACTTATTTTTAGTAAATAGTTTCATAGTTACTGGATTAACCATTGTGGGAATGGTGGTAAGTTGTTCACTGGTTGCTTTTGGATTTGCCAGACTAAAATTTCGAGGAAGGGATTTACTATTCATAATTTTATTAGGTAGCATGATTTTACCTCCTCAAATATATATGATTCCTCAGTATCTTTTTTTCTCTTTCTTAGGCTGGGTTGGTACTTTTAAACCTTTGTATGTACCTTATTGGCTTGCTGGGTATCTGGGTCCTTTTTACATTTTTTTGCTGAGACAGTTTTTTCTCACTATCCCTCGTGAGTTAGATGATGCTGCACTCATTGATGGTTGTAGCTGGTTTAGTATCTATGCAAGAATTATGCTACCTTTAGCAAAGCCTGCTCTTATTGCTGCTATAATATTTTGTTTTACCTGGACTTGGAATGATTTTCTAACACCCTTAATCTATTTAAACAGTAGAGAAAAATATACCATAACTCTGGGTTTGAGATATTTTCAGTCCCAGTATGGCCTAAGATATATCAGAGAATTAATGACTGCATCTACTATTTCTGCTTTACCTACACTTTTATTATTCTTTTTCTTCCAAAAATATTTTGTAGAAGGGATTTCTCTCCAAGCAATTAAGAAATAAGTATCTGTCCTTAAAATATTTATTTAAAGAGCTTAAATAGAAGGGAGGAGGTAGATGCTAAATTATAAAATTTTATCCACAGAAGAAATAAAATGTATTCACGAAACCTCAATAAATATCTTGGGAAAAATTGGTGTTAAGATAAACCATGATGAAATTTTTAGTATCTTAGCTGATGCTGGGGCAATTGTGGATAAAAAAACAAAGCTGGTAAAGTTTCCTGAAGATATGATTATGGAGGGTATAAAAAAAGCTGGTAAAAAGCATATACTCTATGGTCGAACTTATCGTAAGATGGCAAGATTTGGATATGGGGATCAGTTATTTTTGTCAAGCGGTGGTCAGTATCTCTGGGTGGATGAGATTAAAGGAGAAAGACGTCCTGGAACCCTTAAAGATAGCAAAGTTGCGATCCTGGTGGCAGATGCTCTTAAAGAAATTGACATTGTGGGAGGTTTTATTTTACCAGCTGAGATTCCTTCGGAAGTTAGAGATATACATTTATATGCTGAGCTTATAAAAAATACTTCTAAACCCTGTTTTACATGGATTAACAATGGGAAAACAGCACAATATATAATAGAGATGTTTAAGATTGTTGCAGGGGGAGAGGCGGAATTAAAAAGAAGACCAATGCTTGAGGCTTTCATTGAACCTATAAGTCCGCTTCAATTTAGTAGAGAAGGACTTGAGATACTAGATACATTTGCAAAAGTAGGTCTTCCTGTTGGGTTTGGACCAATGGCCATGAGCATGGCAACTGCTCCTGCCACCTTAGCTGGCACAATTGCTCAGGAGAATGCCGAGATTTTGGCTGGTATAACTATCTCTCAGTTACTTTCACCTGGCTTACCTGTAACTTACTGGGGGATTCCCCATATAATGGATCCGTCTACAGGAAATATTTCATTTGGTTCACCAGAGCAGGGAATAATGGCGGTGGCAATAACTCAGCTTGCTAAGTGGTATGGTTTTCCAGTGGGGGTTAATGTTGGTCTTACTGACGCTAACCTTTTAGATGCTCAAAATGGTCTGGAAAGGGGCATGACTCTTCTGTTAGGTGCTCTAGCTGGAGCAGATATTTTTGGACACATGGGGATAGTAGGTGCTGATCAGGGAGCAAGTTTAGCTGAATTAATTGTGAATGAAGAGATGATAGGTTATCTTAGGCGGATATTGAAAAAATTTGAAGTAAATGAAAAAACCCTTGCATTTGAAGTGATTGAGCGGACAGGTATAGGTGGGCACTTTTTAGAAGACGAGCATACTCTAGATTATTTTAGGAAAGAATTCTGGTTTCCTGATATATTTAATAGAAATGGTTGGCAAATTTGGAAAGAAGAAGGAGGAAGTTCTATACTAGAGAGGGCAGTTAAGAAAAAAGAGCAGATTCTAAGTGAATATGAAGGAGAACCTTTAGATCAAAGTGTAGCTGAGCAAATAGAAGAGATTGTGGAAGAGGCGGACAAAGATATTTTAGGGGAAAAGTTAAAAGGATAAGGGTAAATGAAAGAAAATTCTACATGTTTTATACATCCTTTTTTACATTTTGATCTTTCTGATGCTCAATGCAAGAAAGTGATTGAAGGAGCAGTGCGAATATTAAATGAAAAAGGAATTCAATCTTATAGTAAAATTGTTCAAAATTTTTTATCAAAAACTTCTGGAATACATATATCTAATAACCGAATATATTTTGAGAAAGATTTTGTTGAAGATTATATCAATAGAATGCGGACATCCTATAAGCCAGAGAAAGACAATGAACATTTCTGTCAAAGGCCACCATGGTCTAGTTTGAATATTGCGGATCTAAAGACCGGGATGATTCGAATTGCTACAGAAGATGATTTAGTTAAAGCAGTTAAACTTTACGAGGGTATGGGTATATATAATGGTGTACCACCAGTAGTTGTTGGCACGGTAGAGCCACGTTATAGAAATCTTTTTTCAACCAAGGTTTGTTTGCAAAATAGTAAAAGCTTTGGTGATCCTATGGATATATCAAATGAGAAAGAGTTTGAGGTATTTATAAAAATGTTTGAAGTGGTTGAGCGGAAGCCAAATTTACTTGTGGAGCTAATTATTAACCCTTTAAAGTTTAATGATAAGAAGTTAGAATTTCTTCTGCGACATAGAGAAGAAAAAAGAATCAGCATCCATATAGGTGCTGGAATGCCCTGTTGTGGAAGTACCGCTCCCTTGATATTTCCTGCAGCCTTTTCTTTAGCTATTGCTGAAAGCTTAGCTGCATCTATATTTACCCATCTTTGTACCGGGAGATATCCTATGATTGAAGCAAACTTAGGTTTATTTGATTTTCGTTATACAAATTATGTAGTTGGTTCACCCGAGTGGTTTCTTTTAGATATGGCTTCTCGGAGACTACATAGTTTTATTACAGGTCATATGTCTCGTTATGGCTCACTTCTCACCTTAGCTCATTGGCCAGATGCGCATGCAATACATGATCATACAATATCGGCAATTTTGCAGGGACTTCAGGGAGCAAGAGTATTTAGTGGCTCAGGTCAGCTATCTCACGATGAGGTATTTAATCCTGAAATTGTAGTAATAGATAAAGATATCCTTGGTGCAGCTGAACGCTTGGTGAAGGGAATTGAGTGGGAGGAGGATTTTGATCGGACTTTGGGAATTATCTACGAGGGGTTAGATAGGGGTCATTTTCTTGATCATGATACCACGTTAAATAAATTTCGGAGTTTTTCTTTTATGGCTGAGCTTTTTGAAGAAATGAATCTGGATCAATGGCGAAAAAATGGTTCTGTTCCTTTACTTAAAAAAGCATCAAAAATGGTGGATTGCATTGTGAAAGAGTATGATTTTAAACGCCCCAAAGATCAAATACGTGAGCTAGAGCGTATTTATCAACATGCAATTAAGGAATTGTAATCTTTTGTCTAGATAAGACGCAAGTAGTTCTTGCACTCTTTCCCTGTTGCTCGAAAGCAAAACAAAAAACTCCCTCACTCACAGTTAAAATTTTTGACTTTCCGTAAATAATTAATTTTCTTAATTAATTTCGTTTTTGTGTATTCATAGTTTTTATTTCTGTTCTTTAAAGAAATTTATATCTTGTATTCACCATTCCAATATTACTCCCAAAGCTTGTGATCGATCTTCTAGAAGCATCTTATACAATTCGGGTGCTTTTTTATAGCTTCCACGATGGGTAATAAGGGATTCTACATCTAATTCTCCATTGGCAATTAGATCAAAGAAAAGTTCAGTGTGTCGTTTTTCTGTCCAGGGATCATCAGGAGTTTCTACTTGAGGATGTGAACTATTATGAGCACCAATGATGATATAACTTGGCCAGTTACATAAATCATGAAAATCAAAGAGAGTTTTACCTCTTGGACTACTTAATACTACAAATCGACCCTGAGGTTTGAGTATTTCAAGTTCTTGAGAGATTATATCAGGATTACCTGTAACTTCAAATACAACGTCAAATAGAGAATTTCGAGTCAGCTTTTTTATAGAGCCTATAGATTCCTTTTTCCTAGGATTAATACCTGCAATCCCTGGTAAATTAGGTAAATACTTAAGTCGCTTATCCGATATATCTATACAAACTATAGGTCTTGCACCTGCAATATGGCAAAACCGTGCTGTTAGCTGTCCCAAAATTCCAAGTCCATAAATTGCAACTTTTTCTCCCCACCAGACTTTCCCTTTTCTTACTCCATTCATCGCTGTTCTAGCTAGAGCAAAAAATGTTGCGTAATCATCCAAAATACCCTCTGGTACGATACAACAATTATCAGGTGTGCTTACTATGTACTGAGCATGATATCCTCCTCTGTAGGTTGCGACTTTTTTTCCAATCCATCTTTTCTCAACATCCTCACCTACATCAACAATTTCTCCAATATTACTGTAACCTGGAATAAATGGGAATTTGCTAAGTCGAGCCCATACTGAGTTTGGAGGAAATTCACCAGATAAAATTGTCAATTCAGTACCAGTGCTTATTAATGTTCGTCTGGTCTTGATAAGTACCTCTCCTCGTTTAATTTGTGGGATTGGATATTCCTCAAGGACTACTTTTCGTGGCTCAGGAAAAACTACCGTTATATTTCCATCTTCGCACATTAAAAACCTCCCACTTTCATGGTACTAGGTATCTTTGGGATTCCGGATCTTTGTGCAACTCGGCGCATAAAATAAATATCATTTAGATAGCTAAACCTAATACTGAAGACTATTTTACTTGAGTTCAGGTAAATACTCGGCTTGGATTTTTAACATTTCCTCCATCATAGCCTTCGCCCGAGTCACACTATCTACCACTGGTTCAAGGAGTAATGCCTGAAGGAGCAATTTCTTTGATTTCTGTCGGTAAGCCTCAACAAGCAGGTTCTGAATTGAAATCTGGGTTCGACATATTGCTGCTATTGCATCCGGTAGTGCTCCTACCTTTATCGGATGGACTCCTTCATCGTTCACTATAGCCGGAACCTCCACAATAGCATCTTCTGGAAGATTAGAAACTGCAAAATTCTCATTTGGAACATTGACCGCAAGCTCTTTTCTCCCCCGATCAAATTCAATGTCGCAAATAATGGGTACAGCCAGTTCTCCACTGGGTTTAGCAAACTCCTCCGTGAGAGGTTTTTTCCCCTCTACTATCCGGTGTATTTCCCTGGTTTTCTCCTCAGATACTAAGTGATAGCTGGGTTGTTGCGGTTTTCCTTCAACTGTATATACACGTTCGGAAGCCTTTGCCCCGATTCTCTGAGATACCTGCCCAAGACCCCATTTTAGAAAAACCGGCCCTGCCACATCAAAGGCAAAACCAACATATTCTCCGGTGTGAGATGCAGCAGGATAGGTAAGCAATCCAAACAAATCGTACAGACAGCGGGTGAGGTTATCAAGCTCGTAATTGGATTCTGCCAACCTTTTGTGAATTTCCGGATAAAGATCCTCTCCTGTAGATTTGTCCTGTATTTTTAGTGCCCAATGAAAATGATTGATTCCCCCTACCGTTAAATCAATCTCTTCTTGAGGTTTTTGTAGAATTTCGCTTATCTTTTCCAACGTTGCCATGGGACCGTGACATAATCCGACACTGCGGATATTGGTAAGCTTACTTACTCCAAGACATACTCTGCTTTCAGGATTAGTAAAATTAAGAAGGAGAGCATCGGGACAAAGCTTTTCCATATCTTTGGCAATAGGGATCATAAGATGAAGACTGCGCAGGGTATGAAACGCAGCACCTGGACCTCCATTTTCTCCAAAAATATGGCGAAAACCATAAGAAATTGGTATATAAAAATCTTTTTCCCACATCTTCCATCTTTCTCGAGCAACAGAGGTTATAACATAATTTGCTCCAGGAAGTGCTTCTTTCCTATCCGTTGTTGCTTCAATCCTGACTGCAGAGTTGTGGTATTCCTTCAACAGACCTGCAAAACGATACATCCTCTTAAGTGCCTTCTCATTTATATCCACAAGAGTTATATTGAGATCAATCTCTTTTAGTTCTTCGGAGATCATTAAATCGGTAAGAATCCCCTGACCAAAGGAGGCACTACCTGCTCCAATTATCACTACTTTTATTTTTTTCATTACTGAGCCCTCTTAATGTTTTCCTAATTATTTAACCCCCACAAATCCTTTCACCTTTAATGGCTCAAATACCTTTACTGCTGCACCAATTAAAACTCCATTCTCACCTAACTTAGAAACCTCTACTCTGGGTACAAAAGGGGTTATCCTTTGAAGATAATTTTTTATCTCCTCAAGGAAATTGTTCGGCAAAATGGAGATTGCACCACCTATAATAACAAGTTCTGGATCAAGTACACAGGATATGTTGTTAATTCCATAGGCAAGGAATTTAAGTGTCTCTTTAACAATCTTTGTAGCAATGCTACTATCCTCGCCTGCCAGCTTGAAAACATCAATAGTTTTAAGCTCTTTTCCTATTTTCTTTTTTATCTTATTCAGGATAGCTTGGGAACCTACTAATTTTTCAAAACATCCAAAGTCTTTATTATCTCTGGAGGAATATTTTGGATCAATTATCAGATACCCAACCTCACCAGCAGCACTGTGAGCTCCTGTATAAAGTTTTCCATCAATAACAATCCCAGCACCTATACCAACTCTTTCACCGATGAAAACAAAATTTTTAACTTTCTTAGCTATTCCCTTAGCTTTTTCACCAAGAGCCATTAGATTAACATCATTTTCAATTTCAACAGGCATCTCAATTTCTTCCAACTCTAAATCTTCAAAAGGAATTTCCCAATTTAGATATGGAGCAACAGTAACTTTTCTTTGCTTAAAATCTACAATCCCTGGCACACCAATGCATACACCTACTATTTTATCCTGGGGAAAATCTATATCATCTAAAAGTTTTCTTACTGCAAGGGTAAGATAAAATGAGAGTTTTTTATCATCTTTTCTGGGAATGACAATCTGTTTTGTAATATTGTAAGAAAGATCAACAAGAGCAGCTTTAATTCCTTCTCCGCTTCCAAGGTCAACAGATACTACATAAGTTGATTTAGGATTTATGGTTAATAAAATGGGCCTTTTTCCACCTGAGGAGCTACCAGGTCCAATTTCAGTCACAATATTCTTATCTATAAGTCTTTGGACAATCTTAGATACCGTAGGTGGAGAAAGTTTTGTCTTACGAGCAATATCAGCACGAGAAATTTTTCCATTCTCTTCAATAGTTTTTAAAACAAGCCCTTGATTTAATACACTATCTTTTTTCATCATTTGTTAATTAGGTTAATTAAGTTACTGGGGCTGTCAAGTTTAATATTTTGACGTAAATTAGCAAAAAATTCTTTAATAATAAGGAATTAGTATATATTTATGTTAACTAAATACACTAATCACAACAAAATCAACGAAAAAATTTTCTTAAAAGTCAGGAATATCTGGGTCTCTTGGATCTAAATAAAAGTGTCTCAAGCTTAGCTGGACCGAAACTGGGCACTTTTACATTTGTAGCTTAAAGGGGGTTGAGATACTTGAAGATCTAATAAAAACAAATAAAAAAGTGTCCCACTTTAGTAGCTGAAAAATTGACAGATAAGACTAATCTGCTAAGCTTAATAAAGTCAAGGTGATAGATGGGATAAAATTAACCTACACAGGAGGCGAGTAGGAAGTAAAGTTTAACATGGTTTATCCTATGCTCTAGGGAGCATGAAATTATGATGGACGAAAATTTAAAAGTCTTAAGTATTGTTACTTTCGTAGGCAATTGGAATTCTTTTCTTTGGCCTCTCATTGTTCTAACTTCTGATGCAAAACAAACCTTGCCTATAGCTTTGGCCAAGTTTCTCAGCAACTATGCAAATGAATGGCATCTTTTAATGACCGCCTCCGTAGTTGCCTCAAGTCCCATATTGCTTTTCTTTTTCCTTTTTAACAGAGGCTTTATTGAAGGTATGACAGGATTAAGTGGTTTAAAGGGATAAAGAAGAAAAATTATCCAAAAAGGAGAGAGAAAATGTTTTGTTTTCCACTTAAAAATCCATCACCTGATTTTGAAGGTTTTAAAAGAGTAGTTAAAGGGGAAGAAAAACCTAGAAGAGTTTATTTTACCGAATTAGGAATTGATCAGGAAATAATGCAATTTATAACCGAGAATATAATAGGAGAAAAATGGATCCCTTTAGATGAGAATGTTTTTAAGGAGGTAGGGTCTTTAAACAATAAAGATTTCTGGAAAAAATATCTTTTCCAAAGGATTAACTTTTACTATAGGATGGGCTATGATTATATCGTAGATGGAATAGCTTTAAGCTATTTTTTATCGCTTCTTCCCAAACCAAGAGTAGCTACTGATACGGCGATTCTTTCCAGAGGGAAAAGAGTTTGGGCAGAGGAGGGTAGGGGACTTATTGGATCATGGGAGGATTTTGAAAAATTTCCTTGGGAGAATTTAGAAAAACCAGGGTGGAATCTTGAAAGTTATTATGAACTTTTGAACAAAAGTTTACCTGAGGGGATGAAAATAGCAGTTGTGCATTCTCTTTATGAACAGATAATGGAGAGAATTTTAGGATATGAAGGTCTTTTCTATCTTGTATATGACGAACCAGAGCTGGTTAAAGAAGTTGTTAATCGATGGGGTAAAATAGTATACGATTTTTACGCAAAAGTTATATCTCTTGAAGGGGTAGAGGTTATATTCCATGCTGATGATTTGGGATACAAAACTGGTCTTATGTTGAGTCCTAAACTTTTAAGAGAGCTTATCTTTCCCTGGTTCAAAAAATACTCTTTACTGGCTCACGAAAACGGGAAGATGTTCTGGTATCACTCCTGTGGGAATGTTCTCGAGGTTATAGAAGACCTCATAGAAGATATAAAGATAGATGCGTTTCATTCCTTTCAGGATGAAATAATCCCGGTGGGAGAGTTTAAAAAAAGATATGGAGATAGGGTTGCTGTCTTAGGAGGAGTAGATGTCGATAAATTGTGCCGTCTAGATGAGGAAAGCCTGCGCAAATATGTACGAGATATTTTAAATGAATGCATGCCAGGAAGATACGCTTTAGGTTCAGGAAACTCTATTGCAAATTATGTTCCCGTGAGAAATTACCTTGCCATGCTAGATGAAGGATTA
>CAYRAK010000036.1:0-12715 GCA_964422215.1 uncultured Clostridia bacterium
TATTTTGCTTGAGACAATATCAGAATAATCTCTTTTTTTTCCTTCAATTTCATCTACAATGCTCAGCATTTTGATCTCTCCCTGACCTTTTATTACATAATCTGCTCCTGAGTATCTTGTAGCGTGCTCATGACAGAGAGTAGCGTAAATACCACCCAGTACAACAGGAGTTTTAGGGAACTTCCCCTTTAGTCTTTTTATCGCTTCAAATACACCAGGATACCAGTAGGTCATACCAGATGTGACTCCTATAAGATCAGGTGGATCTATCTTACGGAGGCATTCTTCAAATATGTCTAGGGGGATTCCGTGTCTTTTGTATCTGCGAGGAATATCTTTTAAAATGGGAGGCTTTTTAACTTCTGTAGAAAAAAATTTACCACAGTCGTAAGCTCTTGCGGGAGGGAGCTTACTGGCATACTTTTCTTTTAAAAGAGGATGATACCTGTCCAAACAATTGATAAGAGATACTTTATGTCCAAATTTTTCTAAAAAGGAGGCAACATAAAGCAGTCCCAGTGGTTTCATCCATAAATCGTATGCAGCAAAATCATAAATCCAAGGATTAACAAGAAGTATTTTCATTTTCTTTTAGACATATCCCAACTCCTATTCCCAGAAGACTCCAAAAGAGAAGGCCAACTCGAAAATTATTAAGCACCGTCTCTACTGTGCCAAATATCAGTATGCCTACGATGGAGAGGATAAAACCTAAAGCTATATCATTTACTATAGCTTTTTTTGTAGCTTTTACAAGATATATCAGGGGCAAAATAATACTGAGAAGAAGAAGACCTCCTCCAACAAGACCTATCTCTCCCAGGTAGTTAAAGTAGAGACTGTGGGCGTGGGATTTTAACGCATCCTGCGAGTAAGAAGATGCTACTTTACTATAGGTGGCAAGCCCTGTTCCTAGTAAGGGATACTCTCTTATTAAAGGAATACAAACGTTTACCCAGGTATGAACTCTTTGTTCCAAGGTTCCAAATTCTTTAAACAGAACAAAAAAGAAGTCTCTAAAGGTGAGAAAAATAACTCCCCCAATTAAGGCTAAAATTAGACCCAATTTCCAATTTTTAATAAAAATATAAAAAAGTACTGTAAATCCAACAGCTGCCATTCCAGCAAGAGATTTGGTTAAAAAAGTACAGAAAAGCCCCAAAAATAAAAGGCAGGGGAAAAAAGCTGATTCTATCTTATTTTTATTCTTTGAGAAAATAAAAGTGAGAACTAGAGGGATAGTTAAGACTAAAATTGAGGCAAATCTATTTTGCTGACCAATAAGAGAGGTAACTCCCCCATGTGTGGATAAGGATAAATTAAAGATGTATTTATGAAAAGATATATTTATATCAAATATGTACTGAATAATTCCAAATCCGCACAGAAAGAAGAGAGAAAGAAATATTAAATAAAGAAGCCTCTTTTCTTTTCCTTTTTTTGCTATCTCCCTCATAAGAAAATGCACAAGAATATAAAGACAAAAAAGGATAAAGCCTGAAAAGCTGTTTTTTTTGTATGAGGAAAGCAGGGAAGAGACTAAGATAGCTCCAAGTAGAGAGAATAAAATAAAATCAAAAAATAAAAAATTACTGATAAAAAGCTTTTTAAAGTTAAGTTTCTTTACTCTTTTTATTATATAAAAAAGAAGACTAATGTAAGCAAGAGGTGAGAGGAGGGGTAAGAAAAAAAGAAACATCCCCAATGTTTTCTCTTCAAAATTTTCCTTCATTATTTTGGATAAAAAGTTTTCTGATATTATATTTAAGGGGAAAAAATTAGTAAAGAGGTTTTAAGGATTAATATTGTCAAAAGCGGGAAATTTGCTATAAAACCTCAAGAAAACATAGAGGAAAAATATGTCTATTTTTCGGTGTTTATTTAAAGGATTGTTTTTTTTATTCTTACTTTTTATCTTCTCTTCATCTGTCTTTGGAGAAATATCTAAGATCAGCTTTTCTGCAGATCGGATAAAATGGTTGAAAACTCCTCCTTTTGTTACGGGAGAAGGGAGAGCAATTCTACAGTACAAAGATATAGAGCTTAGGGCAGAGTATATAAGATTTAACCTTGATACTTTAGATATTTGGGCAGAAAAAAAGGTGCGTTTGAAAATTGGGGATAGAGTAATTGAAGGAAAAACTCTCAGATATAATTTAGAGACAGAATCAGGAGAGGTTACATCCGTTAAAGGTAAAGAGGAGTTCATCTTTTATAATGCAGAAAAAATTTATTTAACTTCTGAGAAAATAAAACTTCTGGAGGCAAATATTACAACCTGCAACTTCTCTCCTCCCCATTATAGAATAAGGGCAAAGGAAGTTAACATAGACCAGGAAAAGAAAGTTGTGGTAATAAGGAACTGTTTTCTTTATTTTGGAAAACATCCCGTTTTCTGGGTTCCAAGTATTGTGAGGCATTTTGGCAAGGGAAGAGAAATTGAGAATAAAATGATGTTTCCAAGAGTTGGTTATAGCAGTTTTTCTGGATGGTACATAAAAACAGGGTATTATTTTTATATTCTTCCCGCTCTTCAAAGTATTTTGCACCTTGATTATAGGAGAAAAAAAGGATGGGCAGAGGGAATAGATCTATCCTACAGAAAAGAGAAAAAAAATGGTAAACTTGAAAGTTACTTTATCAAGGAAAAAGATACAAAAGAGAAAAGGTGGAGATTGAAGCTAAGATACGATCATCTTTTTTCTAAGAGCAGTTCTTTAAAGTTAAATTTGGATTGGATGAGTGATGAGAATTTTTTAAAAAATTATTTCCCAGAAGAAGACGATGAAATTTCCCCCTCTTTTTTATCTTTAAGTTACAAAAAACCAGACTCCAGTTTTAATTTTCTTTTTGCCCCAGAAGTTAATCTTTTTAAATATGAGGAATCTATCCAGCTTCTTCCTCAGATAAAATTTAACTTCTGTCCCCAAAAAATAGGGAAAACAAACTTTTATATTGGAAAGGGATTAGAGGCTGTTAATTTCAAAAAAGCTGGGGGGGAGCTTATTCGTTTTGATTCTTTTTTTGATCTTTCCTATCCTTTTACTCTCTTCAGATACATTAACATTGAACCAAAGGTGGGTTATCATATTTTTTTATACAAAGATAGAGAGGGAAAAGAAGGATACCGCAAAATACCTTATCAGGAACTTAATAGCTCACTTAAAATAGATTGGAAGGAAAAAGATTGGGTCTATTCTGTTAAGCCAACTTTAGGTTATTGTCGTTCCATGGAAGAAAAAAATGATTTTATTTTGCCCTTTGACTTGGAAAAATATGAAAAACAAACAGAAGATATTCATCCTTCAGATGCTATAAAAGCAGGTATTGAAAGTTCTCTTTTTTACAAAGAAGACAATATCCTTAAGGCAAGTTTAAATACAAAGTATAATCTATCCGGAGAAAATAAAGGTTTTTCTTCTCTTGAAGGGAAGTTTTTTTTAAATCCTTTTATTTCCTTTTATATAGATTTTCATTTCCTATATGATTATCCTGATAAAGAATACAAATTAATAGAGGGTGAGGTTAGCCTAAAGAATGAAAATTGGCACCTAGATGCGAAGATTGAAAAAGATATAGAGGAAAAGGTGCACGAAATTGAACTGCGAGGAGGATTTAGTTTAGATGAAAGATGGAAATTTTCTTTTTCTAGAGATTATGATGTGATGAAAGATGAGTTATCTGAGGAGCGATACTCTGTTTGGAGAAGTCTTCATTGTTGGGCTTTTGAGCTTTCTTATCAGATAAAACCAGAGAAGGAGTATGAAGTTGGATTTTACATAAAAGCTTTTCTTGAATAGTTTTCAACTTCATTGACAGTAAAGTTGCTTTGCACTACAATAATCTAGACTCCCTTAAGGAAGAATAAAAAGAAGATAAAATTAGGGTGAGAAAAAAGAAATTATTAATTCTAGTAGTTTCTGTAAGCGTTGTTTTGAGTGGAATTTTTATAATCTCTAACCTTCCCAAAGATAAGGGGAATTATTTTTATAGACAAAAAGAAGATAAACTTCCTCTTTTAGAAGTTCGGGAAGTTGAGATTACAGGATGGGAGGAAGGAGGGGAGAAATCTTGGATTTTGGAAGCAGAGGAGGGTTTGCAGTTTTTTAACAAGATAGTTTTGGAAAAAGCTAGAGCAATACTTTTTGAGGAAGGAAAACCAGTATCAGAGGGAAAAGCAGACAAAGTGATTATTGAGAGTTCTGCTCCAAATTTTTATCTTGAAGGAAATGTTTCCATTATATCCTATAATAATAAAGCTATACTTGAGACCTCACTATTAAAATGGAACGATGCTGATAAAAGGCTTTACACAGAAAAGGAGGTTACTATTACCAAGGGAGATCTTGTAATTCACGGGATAGGATTAATTGGTAAGCCAGATTTAAGTTTGATAATCATAAAAAATCAGGTAACCACCTATTACAAAGGAGGAAATTGATGAAAAAATTCATCTTTATAGCTTTTCTTGCATTTGCGCTTATAGGAATATCTACCATAACTAGAGCTGAGGAAAAGCTAGTTGTAACCTCGGATCAGCAAAAAATAGATTATGCAAAAAGAGTGCTTAGCTATCAGGGTAATGTGGAGGCAAGTTGGGAAAACTATATTTTTAAAGCAAGTCAACTTGAGATTTACCTAACTGAAAAAAATACTTTGGAAAGAATAGTTGCAATGGGAGGAGTAAAGATAACTCAGAATGAGCTTATGCAGGCATCTTGTCAAAAAATAGTTTATACTGCTAGTGACGGTTTGCTCATTTTGGAAGGAGATGTGAATTACAAGGATAATTTAGGAAATACCCTTCTTGCTCAAAAGGTGAGTATTTGGACTTTAGAGAAAAAACTGGAGGCAGAGGGAACTCCAGTTAAAGCTACCTATATTGTAGGAAAAGGAGTATTAAGTGGCACTCCAAGTAAAGAATCTAAGTAAAAGTTATAAAAAAACCCCTGTTGTGAGGGGGCTTTCTTTAAAAATAGAAAAAGGACAGGTGGTGGGACTTTTAGGTCCTAATGGAGCAGGGAAGACCACTACTTTTTATATGATAGTAGGTCTTATTCGTCCAGATGAGGGAAAAATATTTTTAAACGGCGAGGATATAACCAATCTTCCAACTTATAAAAGGGCACATAAGGGAATTGCTTATCTTTCACAGAATCCCTCTGTTTTTCAAAAATTGACCGTTGAGGAAAATCTTTTAGCTATTTTAGAAACTCTTGATCTTTCTGTGGGAGAACAAAAAGAGAAAGCTGAACAGTTAATGAGAGAGCTTGGTATAACTCACCTAAGGGACAAAAAAGCCTATCTTCTCTCAGGGGGAGAACGACGGAGAGTAGAGATAGCACGAGCTCTTGTTACTTCTCCTTCTTTTATACTTCTAGATGAACCCTTTGCTGGAATTGATCCTATTACTGTAGCTGATCTTCAATCTATCATCTTTGATCTTAAAAGAAAAGGAATAGGAATACTTATAACTGATCATAATGTGAGAGAGACACTTCAAATAACAGATTTTTCTTACATAATGTATCAGGGAAAGGTTCTTATTGCTGGAACAAGAGAAAAGCTCAGCGAAAGTGAAGAAGCAAGAAAGATATTTCTCGGTGAAAAATTTAGACTGTAAAAGTCATCAAAATGTGAGGAGGTTTGGTGTTGAAGGTTTTAGTAATAGGAGGAGGAGGAAGGGAAAGCGCTCTTTGTTGGAAGTTATCTCAAAGTCCCAGGGTAGATAAATTATACTGTGTTCCAGGAAATGCAGGTATTGAGGAAATTGCTCAATGTGAAAAAATATCTTTCGAGAAGAATTTTTCTTCTCTGATCAAGTTTGTAAAAAAAGAAAGAATAGATTTTACTGTAGTTGGTCCAGAGGCACCACTGGTCGATGGTATAGTTAACTACTTTCAAAAAGAAGGTTTAAAAATATTCGGTCCTACTAAAGAAGCTGCTCGTCTTGAGGGAAGTAAAGTTTACGCTAAGCAATTCATGAGAAAGTATGGTATACCTACAGCAGAATTTGAGACCTTTTCTAATCCAAAAGAGGCTCTAAAGTATATAGACAAAAAAGATACCCCTCTTGTTGTTAAAGCAGATGGGCTTGCGGGGGGCAAAGGCTCTTTTGTAACAAAAAGCAAAGATGAGGCAAAAGAAGCTGTACGAAAAATTATGGAAGAGAAAATTTTTGGACAAGCTGGAAATAAAGTAGTTATAGAGGAAAGACTTAAAGGCAGGGAAGCATCATTTTTTGTTATCACTGATGGTCTTTCAGTTAAGCCTCTTGTTCCCTCTCGTGATTATAAGCCACTGTATGATGGAGATAAAGGTCCTAACACAGGTGGAATGGGAGCATATTCCCCAGCACCCATGAAACCATCTTTATTTAGGAAAATAATGAAAAAGATAGCTCTTCCTACTGTAAGGGGTTTACGAAAAGAGGGTATAATTTACAAAGGTGTTCTTTATATTGGTTTGATGATTCAATCTGATGAACCAAAGGTGCTTGAGTATAACTGCCGTTTTGGCGATCCTGAGACTCAGGTTACACTTCCCCGTCTTTTAAATGATATAATGGATATTTTTGAGGCAGTTGATGAAGAAAGACTTCGATTTATAAACTTTTATTGGCGACCACAGGCTGTAACCTGTGTGGTTCTTGCTTCCAAGGGATATCCTGGAAGTTATGAGAAGGGAAAACCTATAAAGGGGATTGAAAATATCAGTCGGTTAAAAAATGTAATTTTATTCTACGCTGGAGTGGGAAAAAAGAATAATACTTTGGTTACCGATGGAGGAAGAGTAATTGGAGTTACAGGAATGGGGAAAAATTTAAAAGCTTCTACTGAGGCAGCTTACCGAGGTATAAGTAAAATAAGTTTCGAAGGAATGTACTATAGAAAAGATATTGGCAGGTATAGTTGACAAAACAAACTAATAAGTTAGGATAAAATCGACTTCATAAGAGAGGAAATAAAATGCTTGAATTACTTATGAAAGGCGGAATTTTAATGATACCTCTTGTTTTTTGCTCTGTGTTAGCTCTTGCTATAGTTATTGAGAAGTTCATAACAATAAGACTTATTGAAGTTCGATCTGAGAGATTTGCAGAAAAAATAAGGGATATAATTAATGGAAATGCGGACAATAAGGTAGAAAAAGTTTTAGCTCTTTGTGAGATGACCTCCTCTCCTCTTGCCAGAATTCTAAAGGTAGGTATAGAGAAGAGAAACAAGGGAAGAAATGAAATTAAGGAAGCTATTCAAGATGCAGGTTCTCTTGAAATTCCTAACCTAGAAAGGCATCTTAAGATACTGGGAACAATTGTTACAGTGGCTCCCCTTCTTGGACTTTTAGGTACCGTATTTGGAATGATAAGAGCCTTTAATGTAATTGCTGTGCAGGGAGTGGGAGAGCCGGGGGCTTTAGCAGGGGGAATTGCAGAGGCTTTAATTACAACTGCAGTGGGTCTTACAATTGCTATACCTTCGCTTGTCTTTTATAATTACTTTATGCACCGCACTGATAAAATTGTAAGAAAATTTGAGTCTGTAAGTAGTGAGTTTATTGATTTTCTAGTGGGAGAGTAAGTTGAAATTTAATCGTCCTAAATCAAGATCTGAGGAAGTTTTTATAAACCTCACCCCTCTTATTGACGTTGTATTTTTGTTGCTTATTTTCTTTATGGTTACAACCACATTCACCAGCATTCGATATGGGATAAGGGTTAATTTACCAAAAACAACTACCCCTGAGCAGAAGATAGAAGAGAACGTGGTAATTTCTATAACCAAGGATAACAAGATATATCTTGGAAAAAAATGGGTAAGAGAAGAGGAACTTGTTCCTTTATTAAAAAGAGAAATTAAGAAAAAGGGCAATTTTGTAGTGATTAATGCTGACAAAGATGTAAAACATGGAAAGGTGGTAAGAGTTATGGACCTTGCAAAAAAAGCAGGTGCTGTAAAATTGGGGATTCTCACTTCCCCGGTAGGAGAAAAATAGATGACCACTCAAAAAGATTTATTTAAACTTGGTCTTTTGATTTCTGCTATAATTCATTTCTCTTTATTTGTCTTTTTTCCTCTGTGGAAGACAACTTATCCAAAGAAAATTAAAATAACCGAAGTTTCTCTTATTGTTGCTGAACCTGAATCTCCACCGAAAAAGGCTCCATCCCCACCTCCTACTAAGAAAAAAATTGAGAAAAAATATGTATCCAAACTCTCTCCAGTAAAAATTGAGGTCGAACCCGCTCGTAGCCTTCCCGTACTTAATCCACAGGTGGAAACTGAAAGCAAAATAAAGATAGCTTTTCCTCCTCCTGAATTTAAACAGGTAATTGCTCCGCAACGTGAAGAATACTCCTTTGAGAGAGGAAAGGAAGTTAAAAAAAGTGTAAAAGGGGCACCTTTTCGCTCAGAACTTCCACCTAAGATAATCTCACCCGTGCAAGGAAAACTTCCCTCATTTGTTTCCTCAGCAGGAAGTGAAAAGAGTGGTGAGGCATCTCTTGCAGGCAAAAAAGCACCTCCCATTAAATTTAAAGGACTTGGGACAAGAAAAATAGAGCGAGCAGTTGATCCTGAGTATCCTTTGGAGATGCAAAAAAAAGGTGTTGAGGGAAGTGGAAAAGTTAAAGTTTACGTTGCACCAAGTGGAGAGGTTTTAGATGTTGAAATTATACAGACATCTGGGTGGGTTGCCTTTGACGAGGAAATTAGAAATACCCTTTACAGATGGAGATTCAGTCCCATTGAGGAGAATGTGGTAAAAAGTTATCCTGGGGAATTTAAGTTTAGTCTTAAGTGAAAAATTCTAAAGGAGAAGGAATATGTCAATGATCTGGAATCCTAAGTATGAGTGTATGCCAAGAGAAGAACTTAAAAAACTTCAGCTTGAACGGTTAAAATCAAAAGTAAAAAGAATATATGAGAATGTTCCTTTCTATAAAAGAAAATTAGACGAGGCTGGAGTTAAACCTGATAAGATAAGGTCGCTTGATGATCTAAGAAGGCTTCCTTTCACTACAAAGCAGGAACTTCGTGAAGGCTACCCTTTTGGGCTTTTTGCAACACCGGTAGAGAATGTGGTGGAGGTACATATATCCTCAGGTACCACAGGAAAACCTGTAGTAAATGGTTATACTAAAACTGATATAGAGATTTGGTCAGAGGTTATGGCACGAGCGCTAACCAGTGCAGGAGTAACCTCTAGTGATGTTGTGCATAATGCATATGGATATGGTCTTTTTACTGGAGGTTTGGGTGTTCATTATGGAGCTCATAAAATAGGAGCAAAAACTATTCCTATATCAGGGGGACAGACAAAACGCCAGGTTATGATAATGAAAGATTTTGGATCAACGGTTCTTGCTTGTACTCCCTCTTATGCTTTGCATATTGCCGAGGTAGCAGAAGAGATGGGAGAGGATCCAGCGTCTCTTCCAATAAGGGTAGGTATTTTTGGAGCAGAATTTTGGTCAGAGCATATGCGAGAGGAAATTGAAAGAAAACTTGGAATTCTTGCCCTTGATATTTATGGACTAACAGAGATTATAGGTCCAGGGGTTGCGCAAGAGTGCGAACATAAAGAAGGTCTGCACATTTATGAGGATCATTTTTTACCTGAAATAATTGATCCTGAGACATTAGAGCCTCTTCCTGAAGGAGAGGAAGGAGAGCTTGTTATAACCACCTTGACAAGAGAAGGACTTTCTCTTCTTCGGTATAGAACGCGGGATATTACCTCTATAAATTATGAGCCTTGTAAATGCGGTCGAAGCATAGCTCGTATATCAAGAATAAAAGGTAGAACAGATGATATGCTTATAATAAGGGGAGTTAATATCTTTCCCTCTCAAATTGAAGATGTTATTATGCGAATAGATGAAACAGAGCCTCACTACCAGCTCATCCTGGAGAGGGAAAAAGGTCTGGATGAGCTTACAGTAGAAATAGAGACAACCTCTGAGATATTTTTCGATGAGGTAAAAAAACTTGAAGAAGTTGAGGCAAAAATTGCAAAAGAGATTGAAGATAATTTGGGACTTCGAGTGAAGGTAAGACTTGTTGAACCAAGAAGCATTCAAAGAAGTACAGGTAAGGCAAAAAGACTTATTGATAAAAGAGAGCTTAAATAAGGGGAGAAGAGGATGACGGTTAAGCAGATTTCAGTTTTTTTAGAGAATAAAATAGGCAGATTAGCCGAAATAACAAATGTTCTTGGTAAAAAGGGTATAAATATTAGAGCACTTTCTATTGCAGATACCACTGAATTTGGAATACTGAGAATGATAGTGGACAGACCTGAGGAAACCTTGAAAGCTTTAGAGGAAAGAGAATTTGCAGTAAAAGAAACTGATGTGATAGTTTTGAGGGTGCCGGATAAGCCTGGAGGACTTGCTGAAATTCTTGCCATACTTAAAGAGTCTTCTTTTAATGTGGAATATCTTTATGCCTTTGTAAAAAAATCAGGTGAGGATGCTTTTGTTGTATTTAGAATTGAGAATACCGAAGAAGCTGTGAAGAAGTTAAAAGAAGCTGGCGTACAAATCCTGGAAGCTAATCAAGTCTACAAGATGTAGTAATAAAAGAGAAGTGTATGAACAGGGTTGATATTCAATACCTTGATAGAAAAGAGCTAGATAAGCTACAACTCGCCCGTTTTAAAAGGACAATTGAAAGAGTGTGGAACAGTTCCTCTTTGTATCGAAAAATTTGGGAGGGAAACAATATCCATCCCTCCAAGATAAAATCTATCCAAGATATAGAGAACTTTCCCTTCACGACAAGGGAAGATTTAAGAAAAAATTTTCCCTTTGGTTTTCTTGCTCTTCCTTTAAAAGAAGTTGTTCGGGTCCATACCTCAACTGGAACAACAGGTAAACCAAAAGCTATTTTTTTCAGTAAAAAAGATATAAATGAAGCAGCAGAGCTTATTGCCCGTTCTATGCAGATGACAGGAGCAAGATGCGATGATGTGTTTCAAAATATGATGAGTTACGGACTTTTCACCGGAGGTCTTATTTTTCATTATGGAGCAGAAAAGTTAGGTTTACTTGTTATTCCAGCAGGAGCAGGTAATACTGAAAGGCAAATTGAGCTCATGCTGGATTTTAAAACTAGCATCTTGCATATAACTCCAAGCTATGCCCTTTATCTTGCGGATATATTGGAGAATGAAGGAATTGATCCTGCTCGAGACCTTAATTTACGCATTATTTACCTTGGAGCTGAGCCTTACTCTGAGGAGACTCGGAGAAAAATAGAGGAAATTTATAATGTAGATGCATTTAACTCCTACGGTCTTTCTGAAATGAATGGTCCTGGAGTTGCTTTTGAATGTGAAAGAAAAGATGGTATGCATCTTTGGGAAGATAACTTTATACTTGAGGTGATTGATCCAAAAGATGGTAGAAGATTACCTGAAGGAGAGGAAGGAGAGCTTGTTCTATCAACTATAAACAGAGAGGCAATGCCTCTTATAAGATATAGGACAGGGGATATAACATATATTTATCCAGAAAAATGTCCCTGTGGACGAACCCATAGAAAAATAGCCCGAATTAAAGGAAGGGTTGATGATATGTTTATTGTTAGAGGGGTGAATGTGTTTCCTTCAGAAGTTGAAAGACTTCTAATGGAGCTTCCAGAAGTGGCAAGAAACTATCAAATTGTTTTAGATAGAGAAAATTCACTTGATGTAATGAAAGTAAAGGTGGAGGTGAAAAAAGAATTTTTTAATGGTTCCTTTGAGCAACTTGAGAGGCTTCAAGAGAAGATAAGAAAAAAGTTAAGGTCTGAGCTAATGCTAACTCCAAAGGTTGAACTAGTTGAGCCTGGCACGCTTCCTAGAACAACAGGAAAATCCCAAAGAGTTATTGATAAGAGAAAAATATAAGGTTTACATTTTTATTTTTTTGAATTTAACATCTTTTCCCAATGTCTTTGAGCTTCTTCTTTTAGTTTTTTAGTATGCTGGAGGACTCTTTCTACGTCTGCTAGTAAAATACGAAGCTTTATATTAGAAAGATCTCTTTTTCCTTGAAGTTGTTCTTTAAAATACTTTTTTACAAAATATCTTATCTCTTCTTTTCCTATCCATCTTCGCAAGATCCTATCCTTTTCAAGCTCAGCTTGAAGATATTCCAATAGCTTATTTTTTGCTACAATCGGGTTGTCCACTTTTGAAAGTTTACTTTTCCATTCTGATATTTTCTCAGCAGGGATCACAAGTCTCTTACATAAGGGTGCCGCACCCCTTGCAATGGCAAGTGCTCTTTTGTAATATACTTGTTCTTCTTTATAAGGATAGATTGCAAAATAGTAAAATTTTTCACACTCTAAAGCTTCTTTTTCCATTAAGGAACGTCTAAAATTGTAAATAGATTTTGCCATAAGAGCAAAGCTTCGCTCAATATTGAAGATAATACTCTGTGTAAGCTCATCCATGTTACTATTCATGCAATATCCCCTCCTTTTTTTGCTTTTTGACCACTCTACAAAGATTTTTCTGAGAAAAATTTGGTGAACTCTTTCTAATAAATAAACCTGGGAGAGTTTTCAAAAAATTAAAAAGATCACTTTGTCTATAAAAGTTTTCAATGGAAAGTTTTCAATGGAAAGTAAAAAAATTTGCTTTGTTAACGAACTTCTAATTCCACCTTTTGGTGCCGGGGCGCGGAATCGAACCGCGGACACCCGGATTTTCAGTCCGGTGCTCT
>CAYRAK010000037.1:0-12266 GCA_964422215.1 uncultured Clostridia bacterium
AGTTCCCTATATAAAACTTGGTAAAAAATCTTTTTTTGATCTTGATCATATAAAAAGGTGGATAAAGGAAAATACAGTTAAAGTGGGAGCATAAGGTGGGCATCTTTAAGCGAGAAAAAACCTGGTATATAGACTACTACGATCAGTACGGCAGAAGACACAGGGAGAGAATTGGTCCAAACAAGCAGTTGATAGAGAGATATCCAGCTTGTCAGCCATTTAAAAAATTTTTTGGAGAGATATTGCATTTGGGCAAAAAATTTTATATATTATAAATAGCAAAAACGGGGAAAGAAGAGAAATTCCCATAAACGATATCTTGATGCAGGTACTGAAGGAGCTGAAGAAAAAGTCTAAAAGCGCGTATGTTTTTGCCGTTGACGGCAAGCTGCCGACAAAAAGAGGAGTCCAATCCAGGTTCAGGGCTGCTCTGAAACGAGCAGGTATAAAAGATTTTAGGTTTCACGATTTAAGGCACACGTTTGCCTCTCATTTGGTTATGAATAGGGCGGATTTGAAGACGGTTCAAGAACTTTTAGGACATAAAACATTCAGTATGACTTTAAGATATGCTTATTTATCTTCAGATCATAAAAGAAAGGCGGTAGAGAATCTTGCTGAGAAGATGCAAAAGAGGAACATAATTTCAAGAGAAAGTAGTTAAAAATTACAGCAATCGTAAATGTTGATTAATAAACCATCGGAGGGGTGTCCGAATAGGCAAGGAGCCGGTCTTGAAAACCGGTGAAGGGCGATGAGCCTGTCTGGGTTCGAGTCCCAGTCCCTCCGCCAGTGACGGAGAGGTGGCTGAGTGGACGAAGGCGCACGATTGGAAATCGTGTGGAGGGCCAAAAGCCCTCTCGTGGGTTCGAATCCCACCCTCTCCGCCATAATTATAACCTCAAAGAGTTAAGATCTCAAAAGTCCAGTAAAGTGCAAAAAGAAGTAAAATCGCACTTCCTACGCCAGTAAGTACTTTAAGCTTATTCCATATCCTTCCTTCTATTTTAAAACTTGAGTATAATCCGATCCCACTAAGAGTATACGATGAGGCTATAACAAATTCTCCTCTCATAGAGTAAACCCCGTACAAAAAAGCAAAAAAGGCTATTATTGTAATAATACCAAAAATCCTTTTCATAAGTTATTCCTCCTTCCTATCTCTCTTATGGTGTTTGTGTGTTTTGTTTCTTTCATTGCTTAAAATAAACCAAGGTGAGAAATTAGTTTAAAAACATGTAAGGAGGAGCTCTAGGGTGAGAACGAAGATTTGGATAATAAGAAAATCTGCACTGAGAAAATTTTATTTGAATTTTTAAATCAAATTGATAAACAAACTTTCCCTTGGAAAGGAGAAAAATAAAACTTCTATTTTTAACTTCTTTTTTTGCAAGTCTTTTATTGGTAGGTATGAAAAGAGAGGAGGAGTCTTTCTTTCTTTGATTAAAGATTTTATTTGGTGCTTTTTTCTGAGAAAGTTGTAAAGTAGAACAAACTGAATCCTTCTTATAGAAATGTTTTAATCCAATGCTCAGGATAAAAATAAAAACAAATAGAAAAGTTATATCTATCTTCCTGAACTTAATAAATACCAACACCATAAAGGAACAATCCCTAACGATTTTCCTTCATTTCCACAGTTCATACTTTTTCATCTTAAGTTAAAATTACATTATGTCAAATAAAGCTATAAAAATTCATTTTTCAAGAGAAAAAGGAGTAAAATTCCGGCAAATAGGGCTATGGTTGAAAGTGAGAAAAAAACATACTGGATACCTACTGTATCACTCACAAGTCCAGCAAAAAGTTTGGAGAGAGCTCCAGATCCGCTTCCACTTAAAAGTTGAATCCCATACGCTAATCCCAAATCAGTTGTTTTAACTTCACCAGTGAGGATAAAAAGAGAGGGTAAAATCATAAAAAAGGAAACTCCTACCAATAAAAGTAGCACAACTAGAAAAAGACCAGAAAGAAAAGGAATCAAAAATAAAAAAATAGAGGTTATAATGAAACCGACAATTATAACTTCTCCTGCACCTCGGCTATCAGAATATTTTCCTCCAATTATCTTACCTACAAGTCCTCCAGCTAAAAACAAGCTTAACATACCTCCAGCACTACTTACTGAAAAACCGCGTACATCGATAAGAAAAAGAGGGATAAAGGACACAGTTCCTCCAATAGTAAAACCAAAAAAACCATGAGCAATATAAATTTTTCTAAGACGAGGAATAAAATGAGATAAAGTTTTTCTCTTTAGATTCTCTATTTCGCTATGTTCCTCCTCATTATTTTTTAATTTATCTTTTTGAAGTTGTCTATAAAAAAGAAAAGCTAAAACAAATGCAGGGGGAGCCAGTAACGTAAAAGCATACCTCCATCCAAGATAAAAACTTATAATTCCTGCAAGTAAGGGAGCAGCAAGTATACCAACACTCCCTCCCATCTCAAAGATACCAAATATTTTTCCTTTATTTTGAGGATACTTGTAAGTAAGACAAGAATAAACCGGTGGATGAAAAAGGCCTATGGATAAAAAAAGAAAAATTAGAATCAGAAGAGCACTAAGGAAAGTAGATGCAAAAGTCATAGCACCGGAAAAAACACCGGCTAAAAGAAATGTGAGTATAACTATTTTGGTTCTATTTATCTTATCTGCAAGTATTCCAGCAGGAAGGCTAGAAAAGGCCCAACACAAAGTTACAATAAGAGTCAGTATCCCTACTGCAGTATAAGAAAGACCAAATTCTGTCCGAATAAGAGGTAAAAGAGGAGATAAACTGCTTGGAAAAACATGCAATAAGCCATGGGAAAATGTAATCAAGAGAAAGAATGACTTATCAGTTTCCTTCAAGCTCATATACTTTTTTGCATTTAACGATAACTAATTTATCTTTAGATGTCAAATTTTCTCTTTGAATTCTGAATCAGGGTAATTTTTTACAAGATTTAATTCCTATGTGGATAGAAATAAGTTTAGCTGCTTATTTGACCGGTGCTTAAAAATAATGTAAATTAACCAAAAACTATATTAAGGAGGAGAAGTTGCCAGAAGCTGTATGTCTTGGAGAAATTCTCATTGATATGATACCTGACAAAAAGGGCGCAAGCTGGAATGAAATTTCTCACTTTACACCTATTCCTGGAGGTGCTCCAGCTAATGTATGCATAGGACTTGCAAAGCTAGGAGTAAAGGCAGGATTTATAGGAAAAGTAGGAGAGGATCCTTTTGGACAAATTCTTGTAGATGTTCTCCAAAAAAATGGCGTGGATGTTTCTCGAGTAAGATTTGACCCTGATACAAGAACTACGCTTGCTTTTGTTTGTATAAAGAAAGAAGGGGAAAATGACTTTGTCTTCTATCGCAATCCAGGTGCAGATATGATGTTACGTCAAGAAGAATTAGATGAGAACTTCATAGCAGAAAGCAGTATTTTTCACTTTGGCTCAATAAGTATGACATCCGAACCTTGTTATTCAGCTACTCTTAAAGCTATTGAATTTGCTCGTAAGCACAAAACCTTTATCTCCTTCGACCCAAACCTCCGTCCTAATTTATGGAAAAACTTAAAAGAGGCTAAGGAAAAAATTATAGAAGGTATAAAAAGTGCAGATCTTGTAAAACTAAATGAAACAGAACTTGAATTTATAACTGGCACAAAAAACCTTGTTAAAGGTGCAGAAAATCTTCTTCAAAAAGGACCTAAAATTGTCGTTGTGACTCAAGGAGAGAAAGGAAGCTTTTTCTACAATAGAAAAGGATATGGTTTTATGCCCGCCTATAGAGTAAAAGTCGCTGATACAGTAGGGTGCGGAGATGCTTTTACTGCAGGGATCATATATAAACTCCTTAAAATAAAGAAAATAACTCACCTTGAAAAACAAGAGATGGAAAAAATTCTAAAATTTGCCAACGCTGCAGGTGCCTTAACTGCTACCAAAAAGGGAGTAATACCTTCATTACCAACAATAAAGGATGTAGAGGAGTTTTTGAAAAAAGTAGAAACTGAAAAATGAATTTGACGGCAAATATTTTTGTGATATTATTACTGCAAGCAAGAGAGCGGGAAAGGCTTAAAATAATATGCATAAATTCTTTATAAAAAAATCCTTCTTGCTTTAGCAGGGAGGATTTTTTTATAGGGGTATTTTTATGAAGATTATGGGAGAGAAAGATATAAAAAATACTCTTTATGAGCTTTGTAAAAAACTTTTAAGCAAGAACAAGAACCTACAAAATATGCAGATAGTAGGGATTCAAAGAAGAGGAGCGATTTTAGCTGAGAGAATAAGAAACATTATTCATGAACTAAAAGGAGAAAACTTACCCGTGGGAAGCTTAGATATTACTCTTTATAGAGATGATCTATCTCGAATATCTTATCAACCAGTTATAAGAAATACAGATATACCTTTTTCTGTGGATGACAAACATATATTGCTCGTTGATGACGTTTTATACACAGGAAGAACAGTAAGAGCAGCTCTTGATGCCTTACTTGATCTTGGACGTCCAAAAAAAATCGAACTTATGGTACTTATAGATAGGAATCACAGAGAACTTCCCATTCAAGCAGATTATGTGGGTAGAAAGATCACAATCTCATCTTCTCAACTTGTGGAGGTAAAGGTAAAGGAGATAGATGAAAAAGAGGAGGTCGTGATTCTGGAGAGAAAAAAAAATGAAGTTTGAAAGAAAAGATCTTCTAGATATTCAAAGTCTCTCCCCAGAAGAAATTAACCTCATTTTAGATACTGCAGCTTCATTCCGTGAGATACTTGAGCGTCCCATTAAAAAAGTTCCTACTCTACGGGGAAAAACAATTGCCAATCTTTTTTTTGAGCCAAGTACTAGAACAAGACTGTCTTTCGAACTCTCGGCAAAAAGATTAAATGCTGATATCCTCAATTTTTCTGCATCTACAAGTAGTGTACTTAAAAATGAGACCTTACTTGATACTGCAAAGAATATAATGGCTATGAAGGTTGATGCACTTATCTTAAGACACCCCTCTCCAGGAGCACCACATTTTCTTGCCACACATCTCCCCATCAGCGTGATCAATGCAGGAGATGGTGCTCATGAGCATCCTACGCAGGCACTTCTTGACTTATATAGCATTAAAGAGAAAAAGGGGGAAATTAAGGGTTTAAAAGCAGCTATTATAGGAGATATAGCTTACTCACGTGTTGCTCGTTCTGATATATGGGGTTTAACTAAATTAGGAGCAGAGGTTACAGTTTGTGGACCTCCTACTCTTATTCCAGTCGAAATTGAAAAGATGGGAGTGAAGGTAACTTATAACATTGAGGATAGTTTAAAAGACCAAGATGTTATAATAATGCTAAGAATTCAAAGAGAAAGGCAGCAGATAGGTCTTTTTCCCACTATACAGGAGTATCGAGAATTCTTTTCTCTAACTGAGGAAAGACTAAAACTAGCAAAATCTGATGCTATAATTATGCATCCTGGTCCAGTAAACAGAGGAATTGAACTTCCAGTCAAATTGGCCGATTCTTGTCAAAGCATTATTTTGGAACAAGTAACAAATGGAATAGCGGTGCGGATGGCTGTATTATATCTTCTTTTATCATGAAATTAAGGTGATTTTATGTCTATCCTGATTAAGAGAGGAAAAATTGTAGATCCTATCTTAAAATCGGAGAAGGTGTTAGATATTTTGATAGAAGAGGACAAGGTAAAAAAAATTGGCAGTAATATTAAAGCCTCCAAAGCACGTATAATAGAGGCGGAAGGAAAGGTAATAATTCCTGGACTTGTTGATCTTCATACTCATCTTCGTCAACCAGGAAGAGAAGATGAGGAGAGTATACAAACAGGAACACAAGCAGCTGCAAAAGGTGGATTTACTACCATATGTTGTATGCCAAATACAAACCCTCCTATTGATACCCCTGCTTTAGTCGAATATATTTATCAAGAAGCAAAAAAAAGTGCAGTGGTTGAAGTTCTTCCCATTGGTGCTATAAGTTATAGACGTGAAGGCAAAAGACTTTCTGAAATGGGAAGACTAAAAAAAGCAGGAGTAGTAGGATTTTCTGATGATGGAAAGTGGGTGGTTGACTCTCATCTTATGCGTAGAGCTCTTGAATATGTAAGAATGCTTGATCTTCCTATTATATCGCACTGCGAGGATCCTTACCTTAGTAAAAATGGTGTGATGAACGAAGGTTACTGGTCTACAGTTCTGGGCTTACCTGGAATACCTGCACAAGCTGAAACAATAGCAATATTTAGGGACCTATCTTTAGTTAAGCTTACTGGTTCAAGACTCCATATTGCTCATGTTTCTACTAAAGAGGGAGTTAAGCTTATTAAAAAGGCTAAAAGTGAGAATCTAAAGGTAACCTGTGAAGTTACTCCTCATCATTTATGTCTTTCGGATGAGGCAGTAAAAACTTTCGATACTAACACCAAAGTTAACCCCCCTCTAAGGACAAACGAAGATATTGAGGCTTTAAAGAAAGGGTTAAAAGAAGGAATTATAGATGTTATCGCAACAGATCATGCTCCTCACTCTCCCGAAGAAAAAGAGCTTGAATATCCTCTGGCTCCCTTTGGAATTATAGGCCTTGAAACAGCATTAAGTATTGCGATTAAAGAACTGGTAAAACCAGGATTACTCACCTTTCCAGAGGTAATTGCTAAACTAACTATAAATCCCTCCCGAATTTTAGGAATTGACCGTGGAGTTATAAGAGAAGGAGGAATTGCTAATCTGGTTATAGTAGATTTATCTACCTGGTGGGAGGTAAAAGAGGAGGAAATTTTTTCTTTAAGTAAAAACACACCTTTTATAGGTTGGCATCTTCCTGGTAAAGTAGAAACAACAATTTGTAGAGGCAAAATAGTATATGAAAGTGGTTAATGTAGGGAGTGTCCAGAAGATGAGTCGAAAAAAAATAATGATTCTCGGAGGAGGGCCAAACAGAATTGGACAGGGGATAGAATTTGACTATTGCTGTGTTCAGGCAGCATTTGCTTTAAAGGAAGAAGGGTATACAGTAATTATGGTAAACTGTAACCCTGAAACAGTTAGCACAGATTATGATACCTCAGATAAGCTTTACTTTGAGCCTCTCACAGTTGAGGATGTTTTAAACATATGCGAGAAAGAAAAGCCAGATGGGGTAATTGTTCAATTTGGTGGACAAACTCCTCTTAACATAGCTCAAGAGTTAATGGAGGAAGGAGTACCAATAATTGGTACTTCTCCGGAGAGCATAGATAGAGCAGAAGATAGAAAAAAATTTTCCGAGTTAATTCAAAAATTAAATTTAAAACAACCACCAAATGGCACAGGTAGGTCATTTTCTGAGGCTAAAGAGATTGCTAAAAAAATAGGCTATCCTGTTCTTGTAAGACCTTCTTATGTCCTTGGTGGACGAGCTATGGAGATAGTTTATGATGAGACATCACTTGAACATTATATGCGAACAGCTACAGATGTCTCACCCACTCATCCTGTACTTATAGATAAGTTTATAGAGGAGGCAATTGAAGTCGACATTGATGCAGTGGCAGATGGAGAAAAATGTGTTATTGGAGGAATTATGGAACATATCGAAGAAGCAGGAGTTCATTCAGGAGACAGTTCCTGCAGTCTTCCTCCTTACACTCTTTCTAAGAAAATCATTCAAGAGTTGAAAGAACTAACTTATGCTTTAAGTAGAGAACTTAAAGTAATAGGACTCATAAATGTCCAATGTGCTATAAAAAATAATGAAATTTATGTATTGGAGGTAAATCCTAGAGCATCACGAACAGTCCCCTTTGTAGGTAAAACAACTGGTATTCCCCTTGCAAAGATCGCCACTAAAGTAATGATAGGAAAAAAGCTAGATGAGCTTGGGTTTACCGAAGAAAAAGAGATACCTCATATTGCGGTAAAAGAGGCGGTTTTCCCTTTTATAAGATTTCCTGGAGTGGATATAATACTAGGACCAGAAATGAGATCAACTGGAGAGGTTATGGGAATATCAGACAATTTTGGTACAGCCTTTGCAAAAGCTCAAATGGGAGCAGGACTTCCTCTTCCACTGGAAGGAACTGTATTCATATCGGTTGCAGATAAAGACAAAAAAGCAATAATTCCTATCGCAAGAGAGCTTTCAAAACTTGGATTCAAATTAGTAGCAACTTCAGGAACAGCACATGTTCTTCAAGAAAATAACATTCCAGTTAAAGTTGTTAAAAAAATCGCAGAGGGAAGACCTAATATTGAAGATCATATAAAAAATAGAGAAATAGACCTTATTTTCAACACTCCCATTGGTAAAGGTCCAAAGTTTGATGAATATAGAATTCGACGAGAAGCAACTATCCGCCGTATTCCCATAATCACTACTATTCCAGGAGCAAGAGCCGCAGTAGATGGAATAAAAGCCTTAAAGATAGGAAAAATCAATGTAAAGTCTTTACAGGAGTATCATTCCTAATCAGGATAATATCTTTTAACCCAAGGAGTTATATCATCCTCATCAAAGTTTATAATTTTGATTTCTCTTTCCGCTGATTCAGGTGAATCTGAGGCATGAGCTCCATTTTTTATAATATCATGTCCAAAATCTTTTCTCACGGTTCCTGGAGCAGCCTCTGCAGGGTTAGTCTCGCCTAACACCCTCCTTATCTTTCTAATAGCATTCTCTCCTTCATACACAAGAGCAAGACATTTTTCCTTCCCAGGTTCTTTTCTTTGCTCAGGTGGTGTCTTTTCAGGATCTCTTCCAGTTATGAAATGAATTATTTTATTAAACTCACGTTTTGCCTTGTATACTTTCAACTCCTCTGCTATCTTCTCTTCAATACCTTCAGGAATCTCAAAGTCAAGTTTTTTTCTCAAAGCTTCGCGAATCTCTTTTACAAGAATCCCTTTCATCTTCTCGGTTAATCTTCCCTTTATAGGTGCATAGAAATTTTCAGCCTGTTCAATACCCATATGAATAACCCGAGCTCCCACAATAAAAAGACCAGTTTGAGAGAATCTATCTATTATATTGCCTGCTATAGAGCTTAACTCCTGGAAACTGTCTGGTTTTATAAGAACAAGAGTTCTCTCCGGTTTCACTCCAGGAGGATAAGAAATAACCCCTTTCAAAAGACCACCATCTTGAGTAGCATACTTTGCCCATACTTTCAGCCCCTTCTCTACCTCTTCTTTGCTTGTACCTATGAGAACCGCTGGTTCAAAATACTTAATTTCTCCATTCTCCTCGATGTAGTCTCCATAAGTTCCCCGAACAGTCTCTCCTATAGATACTCTCGTAATATGACCCACAACTCTTTGAAGCTCTTGAATAGCATCTTCCCCCTCAAAAAGAAGAAGCATCACCCGAGGATAAAAGCCGTTACCATTCCGAGGGAGATAATTCTGATATAGATATTTTTCAATTTCCTTTATAATTTTTCTTTCCTTTGCATTCCTCCCCTGAACAGAGGAAATAAGAATCTGGGCATACTCCTTTATAAGCTCTTCGCTAGGAACAAACATCCGAGTGGCAACAAGACTTAATCTACTCCAGGAAAGAAGACGACTAATAACTCCTCCAGTACGAGATTTTCTAATAGTATAAGGGTTGACTAACACATATCCTAATTCCTTTGCCATCATTAATACTCCGTTATTTTTTAAATCCTTTGAGTTAAATATTACTTCAAGAAGACCTTTGTGTCAATTCAACCTAACCTCAGATTTCTTGGTTTGCTCTTTTTGCGGGGAAATGTATAATAAAATCCAAAGACAAAAATAAAAGGGAGGAGCTTGTGAACGTAAAGTCTCTTTTTGATTTGACAGGAGAAGTTGGGATTGTAACAGGTGGAGCTCAAGGTTTAGGAGAGCAGATGGCTTTGGCACTTGCCGAAGCTGGAGCGGACATTGTTCTTGCAGATATAAATATTGAACAGGCTCAAAAAGTAGCAGAGAAAATAAGGAATTTAGGAAGAGAGTGTATAGCTATAAAAACCGATGTAAGTGAGCCATCTCAAGTGGAGAATATGGTAACAAAAGCAAAAGAAAAATTTGGTAAAATTGATATTCTGATAAACAATGCCGGATTAGTGAGTAACTTTCCAGCTGAAGAACTTTCAAAAGAGGAGTGGGATAGGGTTATAAAAGTGAATCTCACTGGAGTTTTTCTTTGCACCCAAGCAGTTGGAAGAGAAATGATAAAACAGAGAAAAGGAAGTATCATAAATATTGCTTCTATGTCAGGACTCATAGTTAATCGTCCTCAACCGCAACTTCATTATAATACATCCAAATCTGGAGTTATTATGCTAACCAAGTCTTTTGCGGCAGAGTGGGCGAAATATAATATAAGAGTGAACGCTATTGCTCCAGGATATATGAGAACACCTCTTGTTGATAAGGTTTATCCAAAGTATGGTAAAGACTGGGTTAAGTATATCCCTATGGGAAGAATAGGAGAGCCGTCTGAAATAAAAGGACCCGCTTTATTTTTAGCTTCTAAAGCATCAAGTTATATGACAGGAAGTGTACTGGTGATGGATGGAGGTTATACTGTGTGGTAACCTTTGTTTTCTAGCTTTTATACTTATCCAAATCGATTTCCATACCATCGTTTGCAGCTATAACATCTACACCAAACTTTTCATGAAGTTCTTTAGCTAATTGCCAGGGTTGTGCTTTAAGCATTGTCATACCGAAATGAGTCAAGATGGTAAGCTTAGGACGATTGGAGTTTATAATTTTTTCTGCATCCTCTAAGCTAAGGTGATCAAGGTCAGCTTTGGGTTTAAATCTTACTACATTGATTATAAGCACCGCTCCTTTATAATATTCTTCTAGCCCGTGAAAGTAACGAGTGTCAGTAATAAGCGAAATAGAGGGGTTAGAAGAGATAAAGTTTAATCCGTATGTTTCCACTCCATGTTTGTGCCTTATAGGAGTAGTAAAGGATACATCTTTTACTTTATACACTCCTTTTTCCTTAAGTATTTGTATTTCCTTTAAAAATTTGCGCAGATATCGGAACACAACAGGATCCTCTCCTTCTAAAGCATCCTGAGGAGCAAATAATATTCCCTTTTTGTTAAATCCTCCAGATGTCATTGCCTCTATCATTACATTTACATCTCCTGAGTGATCCAGATGCTTATGAGTAAGAATTATTGCATCAAGCATTGTAGGGTCCAGCTTAGGTTTAGATCTGGCACATCTTACTAAAGATCCTGGACCAGGGTCTATCAAAATGTTGGCATCGTCTAAGCTTAACCATATTCCTCCTGAAAAACGAAGTTGCTTTACCACAACTACTCTTGCTCCAGCAGTTCCCAAAAATTTTATTCTTCCCAATTTTTCTCCTCTTTAGAACATAAAATACAAAATTATACATTAAATATCAAGTCTTATTTAAAAATCTCTCAACTTCAGCTTCCACTTCTTGACATTAATTGAGGGGTATGTTAAAATGCGCAAAGAAGATTTTGTCAAGTTAGGGGCAGGAAAGGAGGTGATAAGGAAAAACCTTTTTATAGACAATAAATTATAATAAATAAAAAAAGGGACATTACATAAGGAGGGAGAAAAGATGAATTTTACCAAAAAAGCATCGTTGTTGCTAAAGTGGTTGGTAGTACTTTTAATTGCTACAGGCCTATGTGGAATAACTATGTCAGTTGGTGCAGAAGAAAAACCTCTAGAAAAACAGCTAGAAGAGGCAAAGCAAACTATTGAGGATCAAAATTGGATAATTCAACAGTTAAGAGAGAATTTCTTTGAAACCGTTGGTGAACTACAGGAAGAAATAGACAAACTCAAAAGTATTATTGCTGAACAAAAAGAAACTATTGCAAGTTTAGAGGAAGAGTACACAAGTAAAATCCAAAAGTTAACAGAAGATGTTAATTTCTATAAATCTTTGGCCAAACAGAGGTTAGAAAGACTTCGCGCAGCACCAAAACTACAAGAGTTACAGAAAAAAATAGCCTCGCTCCAGAATGAGATTTCAAAAATGCAGACCAAAAATAAAGAATTGCAGAAAACTGCTGAAGAACAGAAAGAGACTATAGATGCTCTAGTCCAAAATTATTTCAAAAAAGTGGGGGAACTTAACGCCAAAATAAGTTCACTTGAAAAGAAAAATGAGGAACAGGCAGAGACAATTAGAAAGATAACTGATAATTACTTTAAGGTAACCGCGGAATTAAATTCTCAAGTAGAAGAGTTGAAAAAGAAAAATGAGGAACAGGCAGAGACAATTAGAAAGATAACTGATAATTACTT
>CAYRAK010000038.1:0-12041 GCA_964422215.1 uncultured Clostridia bacterium
TCCAAACGATATAAAGCTTCCTTTAATTTTTCCTCATCTACAGTGAGGGCTACCCGCACATACCCTTCACCAGAAGGACCAAATCCTATCCCTGGTGTCACCACTACTCCACACTCATATAAAAGCTTTTGAGCAAAATCAATGGAAGATATACCTTTTTGAGGAATTTTTATCCATAAATAAAAAGTAGCCTTTGGGGGTGTAACTTGCCAACCAAGTTTTCTTAAACCCTCAACAAAGATATCTCTACGTCTACGATAAACCTCTCTAATATCATTTATTAGTATATCTCCAAGTTTTAAAGCTTCAACTCCAGCCTCTTGAATAGCTTGAAACACTCCTGAGTCTACGTTAGTTTTCACTTCTCTTAAAATAGCAAGAATATTTTTGTTTCCGACAGCAAAACCTAATCTCCAACCGGTCATACAGAAACTTTTTGAAAGAGAATGAAACTCTACCGCAACCTCCTTTGCCCCTTCTACCTGGAGTATACTAGGTGCACAATACCCATCATAAGAAAGCTCAGAATAAGCAAGATCGTTGCAGACAATAAGATTGTACTTTTTGGCAAATTCAACTAATCCTTTAAAGAAATCAATTTCAACAACAGCTCCAGTAGGGTTGTTTGGATAATTAACCCATATAAGTTTTGCCTTCGAGGCGATATTATGATCAATATCCTCTAAAAAGGGTAAAAATTTTGTCTCCTGTTTAAGAGGTATATAAAAAGGTTTTGCACCAGCAAATATTACTCCTGCTTGATAAACCGGATAAGCTGGCTCAGGTACCAAAGCTAAATCACCAGGATTTAAAAGTCCCAAAGAGATGTGAGCAATTCCTTCTTTAGAACCAATTAAAGCTAAAACTTCTGTCTCTGGATCCAGGGACACACCAAATCGGCGAGAATACCACTTCGCTACTTCCTCTCGAAAGGAAAAAAGCCCTTCATATGGAGGATAACGATGATTCAGAGGATTTCTTGAAGCCTCAATTAAGCGATTAATTATAGGAGCAGGTGTAGGTATGTCTGGATCACCTATTCCCAAATCTATAAGATCCTTTCCTTTTTCCTTAAGCTTCCTTTTACTTTGATCCAGTTTCGCAAAAAGATAAGGGGGTAGAAGTGTCAATCGAGTAGCTTTGTTAAAACTACAGTTCACTTCAAATCACCTCTTAATCCCAAGTACATCTTGTAAATCATAAAGTCCTTTTTCTTTTTGAATTAAAAACCTGGCACCCACCAGAGCACCTCGGGCAAATATTCTACGTGACTCTGCTCTATGGGTAATCTCTAATCTCTCACCATCTCCTGCAAAAAGCACCGTATGATCTCCCACGATACTCCCACCTCTAATTGAATGAATACCAATCTCGTTCTTTTTTCTCTCCCCTTTAAACCCTTTTCGTCCATACACAGCTATCTTAGATAAATCCTGAGCCTCTACCTCAGCTAAAATTTCAGCAATTTTATTAGCCGTTCCACTAGGAGCATCACGTTTTAACCTATGATGTGCCTCTATAATTTCCTTGTCAAAATCTTGTAAGATCTGCGCAACCTCTTTAACTAAGGCAAATAAAAGATTTATCCCTACACTCATATTAGGAGAAAGAAGAATAGGAATATGCTCAGAGGCCTCTTTTATTTCCTCAATCTCTTCGGGGGTAAACCCTGTAGTTCCAATAACCATTGGAACACCACATTCTTTTGCTATACGAAGATGCTCCAACGTAGCCTCAGGAGTGGTAAATTCTATTATAACTGCATCCTTTTGAATTACTCCTCGAAGATCATGAGTAATTCTTACATTTTTTGCAATTTCTATCCCTAACTCAGGATGCTTGGATGACTCAACAGCACCCACTAGTTGCCAATCACTCTCTTTTTGAATAAGAGAAACTACCTCCTGCCCCATTCTTCCTCGGGCACCACAGACAATTACTTTTATAGACATAAAGTTAACCTTAAAATAAGGTATGAGTATCTGGAAGGATGGTGGAGGTGGAGGGAATCGAACCCTCGTCCAGGGATGGAAAAACCAGGACGTCTACACACATAGCCTGGCTTTTAAAATTCATCTGTTGCTCTCCGCCAGGCAGGAGCCACAACAGACTAGCAGAGTTTAGCTTCACCTTGCTCTCCTCTGCAAAGAGCAAGGCTAGCTCTGCTTTTCTTACGCCCTAGTTACTCCGCAGAGCAAGAGTAACCGGACGTTAGCTACCAATTACGCAGCGGCAGCTAAAGCTACTGGCGCGTTGGCGCTTATTGGTTTTCCGGATAGTTTTACAAGGTATCCGGACCTTGGTGTGCAATCCTGATATCTCCATCCCTGTCGAATCCTACTCACCCCCATCCTACTCACAAGCTCCTCTTCACCTCAACCTTTCTCTTTCCTTAATTTCTCTTTTCATTTCCCGCTCAATATACCTTCTTTTCAACTTCTCTCGTTTATCGTATTTCCTCTTTCCTTTTGCCAGTCCTATCTCCACCTTTACCTTGCCTTTTTTAAAGTATATCCGCAATGGTATTAATGTCAACCCCTTTTGAGATAAAACACCAGCTAATTTTTCAATTTCTCTTTTATGAAGAAGAAGTTTTCTTTCTCTTCTAGGATCATAGTCCTGAGTAGCTGATGGATAAGGAGCTATATGAAAATTACAAAGATACATTTCCCCTCCTATTACCCGCACAAAGCTATCAGTGAAGTTAACGTTTCCTTCTCGGATCGATTTTACTTCAGCCCCTTTGAGAACAATACCTGCCTCATGGGTTTCAAGAATATCATAAAGATAAGTTGCTTTTTTATTTACAAGCATCTTCAATTTATTAGACTCTCTTAGTTTGAGTTAGTCATAATTAATTTAAGATTATTCCTTCATCCCTCTCAAAATTAGAGAGTGTGGGAAAATTTTTTAATAATGCCTAAAAGCGTTCCTAAAGTAAGAAATGCTCCAGGGGGAAGAATCATGATTATCCAAGGGCGAAAATAATCTCCTAAAATCTGATACCCAAATATTGAACCTGAACCAAAAAATTCTCTTATACTGCCTAAGACAACTAACGCTAGGGTGAAGCCTACACCCATACCAAAAGTATCAGCAATGGAAAGAGAAACCGGGTTTTTAGAAGTAAAAGCCTCTTGTCTTCCTAAAATTATACAATTAACCACAATTAAAGGAACATAGGGGCCTAAGGCTTTGCTTATCTCTGGAAGTTGAGCTTTGAACACAAAATCAATTACGGTAACGAAACTTGCAATTATTATAACAAAAGTTGGAATTCTCACTTCCGAGGGAATAAACTTTCTAAAAGAAGATACTACTATACCCGAACATACAAGAACAAAAATCACAGCTAAACCCATAAAAAGACCATTTATCGCTGAGTTTGTTACTGCGAGCGTAGGACACATGCCAAGAAGTTGAAAAAATACAGGATTTTGTCTCCACAAACCTTTTATAAATTCAATATACATTCGATAACTCTTCATTGCTTTATCTCTTTTATCATTAAAAAGTCTTATTTACAATTTATATTGAGATAGAAAAAAGTCAACAACTAGACTTACCTAGAATTGGAATAATCTTATTTTACATAGCTTTAGGAGGCTTAGGTCTGAATGAATGTACTTGAAGTTGGGGTTATAATTTATTAAAATTTATTTAATATTATTCTATTTTTGTGTTTTAGCCAACCCTAACCCTTACTTAAAAACTAAGGAGGTGGCTAAAAAATGAGCGAAATAAAAATTGCCATTGCAGGAGTGGGAAACTGTGCAAGTTCACTTATTCAGGGGATAGAGTACTACAAAAGAAATAATAAGGAAATAATTGGTCTTATGCATCCTGAGATTGATGGGTATAGGGTAGGAGATATAAAAGTAGTTGCTGCCTTTGACATTGATAGAAGAAAAGTAGGAAAAGATCTAAGTGAGGCTATCTTTGCTAAACCAAACAATACAACAGTATTTTACCCTGATATCCCTCATTACGGGGTAACCGTAAAGATGGGTAAGGTTCTTGATGGATGTGCTAAGCATATGGAAAATTATCCTGAGGACCAGGCTTTTCGCTTAGCAGATGAAGAACCTTGTGATATAGTAAAAGAACTTAAGGAAAGTGGTGCCGAAATTTTGGTCAATTACCTACCTGTGGGTTCAGAAGATGCTGTAAGATTTTATGCTCAGGCAGCCTTAGAGGCAGGAGTCGCTTTTGTTAACTGTGTCCCTGTGTTTATTGCCTCTGATAGGATGTGGGCAAAAAAATTCGAAGATAAGGGCCTCCCTCTTGTGGGAGACGATATTAAAGCTCAGCTCGGTGCTACCATTACCCATCGTGTCCTAGCAAAACTCTTCCGTGATAGGGGAGTGAAACTTGATCATACCTACCAGTTGAATGTTGGAGGAAATACAGACTTTCTCAACATGCTAGCAAGAGAGAGATTATCTTCTAAGAAAGTTTCAAAGACAGAGGCAGTACAATCTCAACTTGATGAACCCCTTCCATCTGAGAATGTTCATATTGGACCAAGCGATTATGTACCCTGGTTAAAGGATAACAAAATCTGCTTTATAAGAATGGAGGGAAGAGAATTTGGTGGTGTACCTTTAACTCTTGATTTAAGACTTTCTGTTGAAGATTCCCCTAACAGTGCAGGATGTGCTATAGATGCTATAAGGTGCTGTAAACTTGCTCTTGATAGAGGTATAGGCGGACCTTTAACCTCTATATCTGCTTACACAATGAAACACCCCCCTGTTCAGTACTCAGATGATGAAGCAAGACAAAGAGTGGAAGAATTTATTGCCAGAAAAAGAGAAAGGTAAAAAGATAAATTATAGGGAACAGGTCTCTCTAAAGACCTGTTCCTCATCATTTACCCGCTAAGAATTTTTCGGCAAACTGATATCCTTCTTTTAAATCTTTGGAAGTAATTTGCCTGTTTTCAAGAGAAGAGCTCCGATAAGCATACATAAAAGCTACAATTTCTCTTTGAAGTTCGGTTTTAATTTCTTTTTTAATTTTTTCTCTTATCTCACTTCGTATGTTTTGAATATTAGAATTAATAGTCTTAGAAATCTTAACAGCAGAAAAAAGTATACTAGCTGCTAAAATCAAGATGGCAACAATAATACCAATTGTTCCCCATTTTATCTTTTTTTCCTGTTCCATCTATTACCTCCCTAAATCTAAATAATGATCAAGATCTTTTCTAAATTTTCTTTCCCTCAAGTAAACTTATCTCATCTCTTACTATCTCATATACTTTTTTTAACGGTAAGTTACGTTCTATGGCAATTTTTTTGCAATCCTCATATTCTGGAGAACCACCTATTATTTTATTATTTTGAATACTCACTTTTACCTTAATTTCGCCAAGAGAAGTTTTCAATTTTTTTATTTTTCTTTCCAGTTTTCTCCGTCGCATTTTCGATATCCTGATTCCTAAAGTTGTAGTCTCTGTGAAAATTACATTTAGGAGATCCTCTTCTTTTCCTTCCTCACATACTACACTAAGAAGTACCCCTGGACGGGATTTTTTCATTTGAACAGGGGTTAAGAAAACATCCAACGCACCTTTTTTAAAAAGAAGGTCAATTACATGTTCATAAATTTCTGGATTCATATCATCAATGTTAGTCTCCAACACAACAACCTGATCCTCGCAAGGTAAAGTCTCTTTCTCTCCTATTAGTATTCGAAGCACATTGGGAAAAGAAGAAAAATTCTTCTCTCCTGCACCATAACCTATTTTCTCTAATTTCATTGGAGGAATTGGTCCATAAAGAGGGGAAAATCCTGTAAGAATAGCCGCTCCCGTGGGAGTGGTAAGTTCAGCTTCTACTCCACTTGAGTATATAGGGGCTTCTTTAAGAAGTTCTGCTGTAGCTGGCGCAGGCACAGGAAGAATTCCATGAGCAGTTTTAACTTTCCCCCCACCAACATTTATAGGGGAAGCATACACCTTTTCTATCCCCATCTCACACATACCCAAAACCGAACCTACTATGTCAATAATAGTATCAAGTGAACCCAATTCGTGTAAATGTATACTGCTTATATCTTCTTTGTGAATCTTTGCTTCAACTTTTGCGATATCTAAAAATATCTTTTTACTTTTATTTTTTACACTTTCAGGTAAGTTTAACCTATCAAAAATAGTAAGGACAGCAGCAGGAGCTCTTTTTTCCTCAGAAGGATAGATAACATCAACCTTTGTTGCAGATATTCCTCCGCGTTTCACTTTTTTTACATTTATACTACAATTAGAAACACCTAACTCATCAATTAAATTGGTAAGAACATCTGCTTTTAGCCCTGCATCTATAAGAGAACCTAATACCATGTCTCCACTGATTCCAGAAAAACAATCAAAATAAGCGATCTTCATTTTTCTAAGAGATTCATTTGATTAATGAGAGAGGCAAGATATCCTGCCCCAAAACCATTATCAATATTAACAACCGCTATTCCGGGACTACAGCTATTCAACATTCCCATTAATGCAGAAAACCCTCTCAAATTAGCTCCATATCCGACACTAGTTGGAACTGCAATAACTGGTTTTGCTATCAATCCTCCCACTATCCCAGGTAGAGCACCTTCCATTCCTGCAACTACTACTAAAACATTAGCCTCTTTCACCAACTTCATATTACTAACCAAACGATGAATTCCTGCCACCCCAACATCATACAAGACCTCGACTTTATTTCCCATAAGCTGAGCAGTTATTCGTGCCTCCTCAGCTACGGGTATATCTCCCGTTCCTGCAGTAATTACCAGAATAAATTTTTTTTCATTAACTATTTTCTTTCCCTCACCTATAGCAACTATTCTCGCTTCAGGATAATAATTAGCCTCTGGTATAACTTTTTTTATTGCCTGATAAACTTTCTCATCCGCCCGTGTAGCCATAATTAGATTATTTTTTTTCCACATTCTCTCAACAATTGAGACAATTTGGGAAACTGTTTTGCCTTGACAAAAGATAACTTCAGGAAATCCACGACGAAGATAACGATGATGATCAAGCTTAACAAAACCAAGATCCTCAAAAGGAAGATCTTTTAATCTTTCCAAAGCTTCTTCAACCCTCATCTTACCCTGACTTACCTTCTCTAAAATGTCTCTAATAAATTCTCTTTCCATCTTTATCTTAGTTATTATGTTTAACGTTTTATATGGTATCAAATATCTCTCTTAAGTCAATTTCCTTCAGTTAAGGCTAGGCTAGCTTTTCAAATTTTATCAAGTTCAGGTAAGTTCGTCTTTGAAGAGATTTTCAGAAAAAACAAATATATTTTGGGAAGCCTCAGAGAGAACCTGAAGATAATAAAGACAAGTTCTTGTAATTTCTTGAAACTCATTACGGTAAGCTGATTTCACAGGTGTTGTCCGTGGAAAATCGAGTTTAAGAAAATTAAGATATCTACCATTTTTACTAATCCTAAAATCAAGATGGGGACCTGTAGCAAGACCCGTTGATCCTACATAACCTATGACTTGACCTTGAGATACTTTTTTACCCCTTCTTATACCTCGAGCTATACGAGAAAGATGTCCGTAACTTGTAATGTATCCATTGGGATGTCTAATTTTAACAAATTTCCCAAATCCTCCTTTCCACCCAGCAAAAATAACTTCTCCATCACCTATACTAGATACTGGTGTTCCTGTAGGAGCAGCGTAATCAATCCCCAAATGAGGACGATAAACCTTAAGAATAGGATGAAATCTTCTATAGGAAAAATAAGAGGATATCCTTCTATAATTCAAAGGAGAACGAAGAAAACTCCTACGCAAAGATTTGCCCTCCGGAGTAAAATATCCCCTATGACCCTCTGGGTCACTATAAAATATTGCCGTATATTCTTTACCCTTATTTATATATTGAGCAGCAAGAATTTTTCCTTCTTTCAAGATTTTTCCCTCAGAATCAATGTATCTTTCCCATATCATTTTAAAAGAATCTCCCTTGCGAGGATCGGTGAGAAAATCTATCTCCCAGGAAAAAATATCGGCAAAGTTTAAAATAAGTTCAGTATCTATGCCTTCTTTTCTCATAGCTTCATAAAGTGATGAATAAACTTTTCCTTTAGCACCTACTAAAATTTTTTCTGCTACCAGCTTTTGTACACTAACGGAAAATTTATTAGGTTGTATCTCCTCCACAAGATAATAATTAAGACCACCTGGAAAATATTTAAAGATAATACGCCCATCCTCAGTAGACTTTAATAGTTTTATTCTATCTCCTGGTTTACAATCTCGGGGAGTAAATACCTTTTTTAAAGATTTTAAAAGAAAATAACTTTTTTGAGGAGAAACTCCCGCTTTTCTTAAAAGCCTGTATATAGTGTCTCCCCGACGAATAGTGCTTGAGAGAAGAGTTATTGGTTTAGAGTCAGGTTGAGCCTTTTTAGCTTGTATTTTCATCGAAGCTTGGGAAATATTTCTTTCTGAAACCTGAAAGCTTTTCTCTGAGGAGAATTCAGTTTCTTCGACTTTTTTTGCCTTCCTGTTTTTATTTAGAGAAAGCTCTGAGAATATCTTCTCAGGCTTGATGAGAGGAAAGGAGTTTGCAAAAGGTAAAATTTTTAGAGAAATTAGTAATGCAAAAAGAATGGTTCCTACTAGTATGAAAAAAGTTTTCCTATTTTTTAGCTCCATCTAATAACCTTCCTATTCAAAGAAAGCTTAAATTAACCTAGAGTGTTATCAGTTTCTTATTCTTAGATGACTTCCTCAGGATGAGAGATTTTGCCTTTAATGGCAGAAGCTGCAGCAACAGCAGGATTTGAGAGATAAACTTTACTTTTTGGATGTCCCATACGTCCCACAAAATTACGGTTTGTGGTAGAGATGGCAACCTCGCCCTCTGCTAAAACACCCATATGACCACCCAGGCAGGGACCACAGGTAGAAGGTCCTACTACAGCTCCGGCTTCAACAAATATCTCTATAATTCCCTCTTTGAGTGCTTGAAGATAAATATCAGGTGTTGCAGGAAACACAATACATCTTACCTCTGGATGTACTTTTTTACCTTTGAGGATAGTGGCAGCAAGCCTTAAATCCTCAAGATGACCATTTGTACAGGAACCAATTACAACCTGATCTATTTTGACTCCCCTAACTTCAGAGACAGGCTTAACATTTGAAGGAAGAGGAGGACAGGCCACTTGAGGTTCAATCTTTTCTACATTATATTCTCTAATTTCTACATAATCTTTATCTGAATCACTTTGATAGATTTTATAAGGTCTTTTCACTTTTTTCTTTATATATTCAATTGTAACTTCATCTGGAGCTATTATACCATTTTTTGCTCCTGCTTCTACCGCCATGTTGCACATTGTAAGTCTTCCAGAGATAGAAAGCTTTGAAATTACAGGACCTGCAAATTCCATTGACATATAGGTTGCACCATCTATTCCTATATCACCTATGGTATAAAGAATAAGATCTTTTGCAGTAGTCCAAGAAGGAAGGTTCCCTGTATATACAAACTTTAAACTAGGTGGAACTTTAAGCCAGATCTCACCTGTAGCCATAACTGCAGCAAGGTCCGTGCTTCCCACTCCACAGGCAAACGCTCCTAATCCCCCAGAAGTACAAGAGTGAGAATCAGCACCAATGATGAGCTCCCCTGGAGCAACAAATCCTTGCTCTGAAAGAAAGATGTGTTCTATTCCGCATCTTCCCACTTCGAAATAATTTTTTATTCCATATTCTCGAGCAAAATTTCTCATCTGTAAACACTGACTGGCAGCTTTTACATCCCTGTTAGGAGTGAAATGATCAGGGATAAGAATAACTCTCTCTGGATCAAAGACCTTTTTCACCCCCCACTTTTTCAATTTCTCTATAGCCAAAGGAGCGGTAATATCATTGGCAAAAGCAAAATCTACTTTTGCCAACACAAATTCATCTTCCTTGACCTGTTTTCTCCCCGAATGAACAGCAATTATTTTTTGAGATATAGTCATAATCAGACCCTCCTCAGCTTATCAAGAGCTTCCCTCATTCTCTCTAGCCCTTCCTTAATCTCCTCCTCGGAAACTGCATAAGATATACGAAGATAACCTTCTGCGCCGAAAGCTGAACCTGGAACTACAGCAACATTTGCCTCTTCTAAAAGATAATTTGCTAAATCAAAAGAATTTTTAATCTGTCCTTTCTCATACGTTAGTCCTAGAAAATTAGTAAAGTCAGGAAATATGTAAAAAGCTCCTTGCGGTTTGTTAATCTTCACACCTTTTATTTTTTTTAATCTATCCTTAACTATTTTTCGCCGATGCTCATACTCTCCTATCCATTTTGTACACTCTCCAGTAGATTGACTAAGAGCAGCAACAGCCGCCTTTTGAGATATGGAACTAGCACAGGATGTTGAGTGGGACTGAATCCTTATCATGGCCTGAATAATCTCCTCAGGTCCTCCTGCATAACCAATTCTCCATCCTGTCATACCATAGGTCTTGGAGACTCCGTTTACAGTTAAAGTTCTTTTGTATATACTCTCTCCCAAGGAAGCAAAACTTACATGAGGAACCTCGTAAGAGAACTTCTCATATATTTCATCAGAGATTACTAAAATAGGATAAGGCTCTATAATTTGTGCTATTTTTTCAAGCTCATCTTTAGAAAATACTCCTCCTGTTGGGTTGTGAGGAGTGTTAAGAATTATAGCCTTTGTTTTCTCAGGATGAATGACTCTTTTAAGCTCCTCTAAATTAATTTTAAGTTCCTTTTCAAAATCTAAAGAAACATATACAGGAACTCCTCCCGCCAGCTTTACTTGCTCAGGATAAGACACCCAATAAGGAGTAGGTATAATAACCTCATCTCCGGGATTGCATACAGCTTGGATAGCATTGTAAATAATTTGTTTTGCCCCATTGCCCACAACAATTTGGGAAGGTAGGTAATCCAAATTATTGTCCTGTTTAAATTTTTTAATTATAGCCTCAATAAGATCACCTATACCGGCTACGGGAGTGTATCGAGTAAAATTTTCTTCAATTGCTTTCACTCCAGCCTTTTGTACTGGTTCGGGGGTATCAAAATCAGGCTCCCCTGCTGCAAGATTAATTATTTTTTTACCCTCTTGCCTCAACTTTTTAGCCTTAGCTGTTATTGCAAGAGTAAGAGAAGGTCTAATACTAGCTGTTCTCTTAGAAATCTGCATTTTTACCTCCGAAGAGGTTTTTTATTAATTATTATATTTTCCCCTGCCAGATAATATTTCTCCAGCTTTAATAAAGGGAAAAAGAAAATCAACATCTTTGTTTTCTAAAATTACTCCCTCTATTCCATACCAGCATACAATACCCAAAAGAAAACCTTCTAAAGGATATGAAGTGGAAAAATCTTTTGAAAATTTATCTATTTGTAAAATTACACTTACTTCTCTTTCTGACTTTAGCTTTTGAATTTTATCTAGCATCTTCCTCAAAGAGTAAGAAATTTCTCTTAGAGGAGGTAAACTAACTTTTAAGATAAGCTCCCAGGGCTCGATTTTATTCTCATTGCATGCCTCTAAAGCTAGTTTAACTTTCCTGGTAAAATCTGTATCTTCTTTTAGGTAAATGTTGAATCCTACCGCTGCTCCCCACTTTTTTGCTACTTTTATAGCTTCCCTTTCCTTAGGTTGTAGAAAAACACAAGCTTTTCCCTCTATTTCCTTGAGTATTTCAGGCAAAAGAGAAAAGTTCACGTCCAAGGTTAAAGGCAAATCCACATTTTCCTGAATTGTATTAATTAAATCTCCTATCCTAAAATTTTCAGGTTCTTTTTTTGCTGTAAGATTTATAAAGGAAAAATTCTTTTCCCTGATTTTGATTAATTCATTTTGGATGCTCTCTTGCCAAGTATCTTTGAAAAAGCTGATTCGGCAAAGATCAAGATTTACCCCCACCATCAAAGAAGTATTTTCTTTTAAGGGATAAAATTTTGTGCGGGAGGAGATTCCCTTTAATTTGATAGGTTTTTTATATGGGGGAAAGAGACCTTTAACTTCCCTTATCATAGCTGCAATG
>CAYRAK010000039.1:0-12033 GCA_964422215.1 uncultured Clostridia bacterium
AATGGTAAAAATCATATCTGGTGATGGTTTTGTAGATTTTACATCGTTTTTCCCTACAATACAGTCAAAAAAATCTCTTACACCAATTATATCCAAAACTTTCAAAGTCCGTTGATAATCATCTAAAGTAGCAACGGCCGTTTTCAAACCAGCCTTTTTTAATCGTGCAACAACTCTCCTAACCTCAGGAAGAGGTTTTGTTAAATCTTCCACACTATAAAGATTTAACGCTATCTTGAAAGCCTTGTCAGCAATTTCTCTTGCTTTATCCCAAGGATATCCCTTTCTGTAAAGAATGGAAGCAGCGATTATCACCTCATCCTCTTCTGATGCCTGAACCAGTGGACCTCGGGGATCAATACATCCTGTATCTGGATCCATTCCAAAAGAAGCTAGAATTTCTCTCCCAATAACAGGGGAGATTCCCATCCTCTCCTCCATAACTTTAACCCGAGCTTTCACCACTCTTTCCCAAGCATAATGAAAATCAACAAGTGTACCGTCTTTGTCAAATATTACAAGATCTGCCTCAACAAATTTGTCTTTAACTTTAATCGTTGCTATTTTTACTCCTCCCCAACACTTACCAGTTCCTCATAAACGGAGGAAAGAGCCTCATAACTTTTCTTAAAAACAGGATAGAGCTTCTCATAAACTTTTCTATTCTCAGGGCTGGGCTCATTTGTAAATTTAGACTTTATCAGTTTCTTAGCGACTGTCAAATCTTTGAAAAGACCTGTTGCCACTCCACCTGCTATAGCAGCTCCTAAGGAGGTTGCCTCCTCTACAAGAGGTGGCTTTTTTACTCTCCGGTTAAAAACATCAGCAAGTATTTGACAAAAAAGATTGCTCTGGGCAAGACCCCCAATCACTGTCATCTCGGGATTAACCGGAGCATGTTTTTCAAGAATATCCAGAATAATTCGCATATTAAAAGCAACACCTTCCAGAACAGAACGGATAATATGCTCTCGTTTGTGGGCTAAGGTTAATCCAATAAAAGCTCCACGCGCATTTGGATTCCAGTGAGGGCTTCTTTCCCCAATTAAATAAGGCAAAAAAAGAAGATTTTTTGATCCGGGAGGAACAGAACTTGCTTTTATCTCCATAAGATCATAGACATCAACTTCCGCTCTTTGAGCAAATTCCTTTTCCAACTTGCAGATATTATCCTTTAACCACTGATAAGAGGCCCCTGCAGCTTGCATTGTACCAGCAGGCATATACATTTTAGGATGTAAATGATGAAAGGTAAAGGTGCGCATCTTTGGATCATACACGGGTTCCTTTTTGGCAATAGCAATCCAAGCAGAGGAACCAAGATATGTATACCAACTTCCCTCCTCCACTACTCCTGCTCCACAAGAAGCACAAGGACCATCTCCTCCTCCAACTACCACAGATACTCCTGAAGAAAGCCCCATCTCTTTTGCTGCCTTAGAAAGAAGTTTTCCTGCAACCTCCAAAGAAGAACAAGGTTCAGGCAATATCTCCTGTGGAATGTTTGTTGCTTTCAATATTGGCTCTGACCACTTCTTTTTAGAAAGATCAAAAAGATTCATGCCTGAGGCATCAGAATAATCAGTAAGGAATCTTCCTGTAAGTTTAAATATTATATAGTCTTTGGCATGTAAAATCTTGTAAGTATTTTTAAAAACTTCAGGTTCATTTTCCTTAATCCACATTATCTTGCAGGCAGAATAGGTAGGGCTAATTCTGTGTCCAGTTATTTTATAAACCTCACTTTCACTTATTTTTTGACGAAAAATTTCTGCCTGAGGTTCTCCCCGCTGATCAGCCCAGATTATTGCTCGTCTCAAAGGCCTACCTTTCTTGTCCACAGGAAGACAACCCATCATCTGGCCACTAAAACTTATACAAAATACTTCCCTAGGAGAAACTTTTGATTTTTTTAAGAGCTTTTGGGTAGATTTATAAACTGCCTCCCACCAGTCGGCAGGATCCTGTTCTGCCCAGTTGGGTCTTGGATAATAGGTTGGATAAGGATGAAAAGAGGAGGCAAGAAGCTCTCCTTGAGGATTATATAAAGTAGCCTTATTGCCAGTAGTTCCTATATCATGAGCTAGGATAAGTTTTCTCATTTGTATCTATGTGATTATCCTCGTGGCATTTCTCCAAGTTCTACTTCAATCCCTTTTATCTTATCTCCTCTCATTATTAAAATACTCATTCTATCGCCAACTTTCTTTTTACCTATAACCTCTCTTAGATCATCAGAAGTTTTAACATCCATACCATCGGCTCTTACAATAACATCCCCTTTTCTAATTCCTCCCTTATCAGCAGGACTTCCGGGAATTACCTCTACTATATAGATACCAGCCTCAGCTGAAAGACCAAATCTCCTTTTAATCTGAGCAGTTACTGGAAGATAGTAAATTCCAAGCCATGGCCTTATTACTCTTCCATATTTTATTAAATCACCAATAATTTCCTTAGCTTTGTTTATAGGTATAGCAAAGCCTATTCCTTGAGCATAAGGAATAATAGCGGTGTTTATCCCTATCACTTCCCCTTCAAGATTTATAAGTGGTCCACCACTGTTTCCTGGATTGATAGGAGCATCTGTTTGGATAAGGTCTTCCAGAATTTTTCCTGGCTGTGCTTTAATATCACGTCCCAGAGCACTTATAACACCAAATGTAACTGTATTTTGCAATCCAAAAGGGTTTCCAATTGCTATACAGAATTGGCCTGGTTTTAGTTTGCCTGAATCACCCAATTTAGCAACAGGTAAGTTTTGTCCATCAATTTTTACTACAGCAAGGTCTGACATAGGATCAGATCCTACAAGCTTTCCATCAAATTCTCTGCCATCAGTAAGGACTACTTTAATTTCCGCTGCATTGTGAATCACATGCTCATTTGTAAGAATGTAGCCTCCTTTATCAAAGATAACTCCCGAGCCTTGTCCTTCTCGTGGTACAATGCTAAAAAAGAACTCACTTGGAAGCTGAATAGTTCGAATATTAACTACAGCCGAACTCACTTTCTTTGAAACTTCGATTATATTTTGTTGTAGAATATTTATAATATTTTGTTTTTCTCCCTTCGCTGAAGAAGACAAGACCGTTCCCATCATGAGAGAAAGGATAATACTTAAAAGCAGTAAAGTTTTGCCTTTTTTAGCAAAATATTGCATTACATCCCCCTTTTTAAATTTTTGTTAATTATTAGAATATAAAACCTATTTTAAAGATGTCAAACTCCACCCTCTGAAATTGATATAGCTTTGCCATAGCTCTTTTTCTGTGGATCTTGAATAATCCCTAAAAAATTATCACAATTTTTAGATGTTTTAAATTGACTTAAAATAGAAGAAATGTATTATAAACCGAAAAAAGGCTTTACTTTTTTCGGTTTAGACTTTTCTTATTTTAAATTTCAGCAAAGTAAGATCAATAAGTTAAAATGCATGTTATTGGGATTGATGAAAATGGCTTAGGGCTTACAGGACAAGCAATGACAGGTCCTCTTGTTGTAACTGCAACAGGGTTTAAAATAGAAGAAGATAGTTTTCCCATCAAACCTCCTTTTTGTTTGAATAACAAAATTCTAGTTTGCGATAGTAAAGATTTATTTAAAAGTGTTGACAGAAAATCTAGCTCAATGAAAAGTTATCGCCTAGGAGAAACAACTTCACTCTCATTTCTCTCTCTTCTTGAAGATAAGGTTCCAAAAAATTTTGATGAGGAAATCTTGAGAAAAATCCTTATTAATTCTCTTCCTTGTAACTTAAAAGAAAAACACTGTTTTTTTGGGTATCCACTTAATCTTCCTGTATGGATAGATTTTTTTTCAAAAAATCTTGTAACTTACTTAAAGAAAAAACTCCAAGAAAAAGGTGTAAAGTTTACCTATTGTAAATGTGCTCTTCTTTGTCCACACATTCTTTATAAGAAAGATAAATACAGGCAAGAATCCTACGCAATGGGACAGATAATCTCAGATTGGATGGAAACCAAAGTAAAAGGAGAGGAACATATTATACTACTTGGAAGAATAAAAAACTATAAGGGAGATGTTATAAAAAAATGGTGGAAAGAATTTTGTTTCTCATTTGATACAAAAAATGTAAGATTTATTACAAAGGGTGACAAAACAGAATTCCCAATTTCTCTTTCCTCAATTATTGGAAAATACATAAGAGAGATTTTTATAGAAAGGATAAACAACTACTTTAGGCAATTTGATCCCAAAATTCCTTTAATTTCAGGATACAGACAAAACAAAAGTTTTGACATTTTCATTGAGAAAGCTAAAATAATATGTAATAGGGAAAATATTCCGCTCTCCTGTCTTGTAAGAGACTACAATACATTTTAATTCAATATTCGTTCAGCTTCCTCTCGCGCAATTTTGCACCATTCTACGACATTCTCGGCTCTTCCCCCTATTGTATGATTATCCTTCATTATTATCTCAACAATGCAATTTTTTGTTATTTCAAAAGCTTCTCGTATCCATTTTCTTATTGAATCTTTATCTATAATGGGTTTAGCTAAGACTGCAGGATTTGGCTTTAATGAGAGTATATACTTATCCTCCAGATATGATGCCATCTTTTTAATATCAGCCCAAGGAGAACAGGATACTCTACGCAGGTTATGATGTCTCTTTACAATATGCCAGCGAGAATGAAGAGGCTCACAGCATCCATAACAGGTAAGTCCAAAACGATCCATAATAGGTTTTTCATAAGGGAATATAAATTCCTCATACATCTCCGGTGATACATTGACTGTCTCCTGACTCTCTGTAAATCCCCACATGTCAACTGTTCGTACATGTCCATGAAAATCTTTCTGGGGAAGTTCATCGGTATATCCAAATCCGCCTGAACCCACATATGTTCCATCGTTGTTTAAGCTTAAAAGATTATTTTGTTCTAAATAATCAAGTTTTTCCAAATATCCTTTTGATATAATAGATAAAAGTTCTTTTAGCTCATCTGGATGATCTACAAAATCATACAAAAGGTTATCAAGTCCCCTGAAGCTCGCTGCAGGGAGGGTAACTCCTAAAGACCACCACCATATACCTTTAAGACGCACACTCAAAATATCACCAAATATCTCCTGCGCAAGATGCAGACATCCATTTGTTGTTTCCCAATCTATCTCAAAATGGGGAGAATGGAGTTTTTTTAAATCGGTATTGTAATCTTTTATTGGAGGGTCCCACACGTATGATCCACGCTTATTTACCTGATAATACGTTACTTCAACTCCCCAATCATCAGGCGAAACTGTATAAGGTACATCAAAGTATGGCTCAACCGGTTTATCATCTCCCATCTCCTCACCCCAAAAAATCTCTTTTCTAAGATCCATCTCCCATCGTCGGGCAATTTTCCCTTTGCACTTCAGCATGGGTTTTGTAATTATCTCATTCCATCCATTTTCCGGATCACAGAAAATAACTGGTCTTGTCTTCTGGAGCATGTTATGTTTTTTCCAAAGTATACGTTTCTCCTCCATTTCCGGGCTTGAAGCCAATTCTGCTACTTTCTCTGCAAGTTCTCTTAATATAGCCTTTTCTTCCTTTGAAATCTTCAAATCTTCTTTTGTAAATCCGGTCTGAATTTTACCCGCGGCTGTTTGATCTAAATCTGCAGGTTCTCCCTGACCATATTCCCCTATCATCTTCTCCCTCCTCTTTACTCCATTGTATTAACTCAGCGAGAATCTCAAGCTCTAAATCTAAGGTTAGGGCACTTTTTTCACTTCTTTATTTTATTAGGATTTCGAGGATAACGAAAGAGGAGCTCTATCATCTATCTGCACTTGAGCTCCAGCTTTTTGACTATGTTATAGCTTCTACTAAGCCTGAGTTTCCTTTACACCGAAGGTGTTTAAGGATACCCAAAGCCCCTAAAAGCTATACAAATATAAAACTGTCCCAAGTTCAACTAAATGAGTTGACTCTCTTGATATAGCATAATAAATTAATACTATCATCGCAAGACGATTTGGTCTATGTTAGGCAAAATAAAATTAATAAAAAGGTAAGGAAAAATTATAGAAATGATTTCTACTTTATTTTTGAACTCTTGTCCCAACTGTAAAGGAGATATAGATGGCGAAAGACTGCAGGAAGGACTTGTATGTGAGAGGTGTATTCAGAGAAAAGTCAAGAAAGAAAGCCTATGTAAATATATCAAAGAGCACGATATTTCAGGTAACTACAGAAAAATATGTGATTTTAAAAATGAGCTGCACACCTTTGAAGAATATTTTGAAAGAACACTGGGAAATAAACTTTATGCTCTTCAGAGAAACTGGGCAGCCAAGTATTTCAGTGGCAAAAGTTTTGCTTTACTTGCTCCTACTGGAGTGGGAAAAACAACTCTAGGATTAATGCTGGCAAAATATAACCAGGAGAAAGGTAAAAAAACTTACCTTCTTTTTCCTACCCAACTTTTGGTAAATCAAGCCACAGAAAGACTTCTTTCCTTGGGAACAAAAAAAGAAGATGTACTATCCTACAACTATAAAGCTGGTGCAAGAACAAAGGAAGAGAAAGAACTTTTAAAAAAGAGAATATATGAGGGTAACTTTAAAATCCTTATAACAACTACTATGTTCTTATATAAAAATTTAAAGATAGTGCAAGCTAATAATTTTGAACTAGTATTTATAGATGATGTAGACAGTATAATAAAATCTTCAAAACGTATAGATGATATATTGCAACTTGTAGGATTTTCTGTAGAAACTATCAATAAAGCATACAATTTAATAAAATTGAAAGAAAACTATGCGAAATATTCTGTATCTCAAGATGAAAATTATATCCAAAAATTAAAAGAAAAAATAGAAGAGCATAAAATAACACCGGAGGAAAAAGAAGGCAAAAGTAAACTCATAGTGAGCACTGCTACAAGTAGTCCACGAAGTAGAAGAATAAAACTTTTCTCAGAACTTTTGGATTTTCAAGTTGGAAGATCAAACTTTAACTTAAGAAATGTAGAAGATGTATATGAAGAAGTAGAGACCTTTGACAAAGCCGCATCTCAAAAAGAAAATATAGATTTTCCCGAAATCAAGGAAAAACTTTGGAAAAAAAGTATAGAGAAGATAAAGGAACTTGGAAAAGGAGGTCTTTTATTTTTAAATGCAAACTCCGTAGAAGAGTTGAAAAGTTACATAGCTTTCCTAAAAAAACAAGGTATAGATGCTTTTCCTTATTATGAGCTAGATAAAAAAATAAAGCTTTTTATCCAAGGAAAGGCATACCCTGTAGGTTTTCCAACCTACAAAAATCCTCTAGCAAGAGGTCTTGATTTACCAAAACATGTAAGATATGCATTATTTGTGGGAGTTCCAAAATTTGAATTTAATATAAACTTAGAGAAAAATTACTATAAGATTTATTTTCTCCTGCTATCGCTTATTCCTCTACTTAGAAAAAAAGAACTTATCTCCCAGGAAGAGTCTTTTATCTTTCAAAAAGATCTTAGGTTTCTAAGGCAAAATCTTAACAGACTATTAAATATGCAGGATTTGGAAAAAGATGTGCATTACAGTAATCTGCAGAAAAGATTAAAGAAAATAATGAATAGAACAAAAAATTTCTTTTACGATGAAAAAACAAAAAATACTATAGCAACCTCAGAGGAGATATCATTAAGGTATGAAGGTGAAAATATAATCCTTACTACAGCTGATGTTACAGGTTATATTCAAGCTTCTGGAAGAACATCTAGACTATGTTATGGTGGTTTAATAAAGGGCCTTGCTTATCTTCTTGTAGATGATAAAAGAGCATTTAATGCCTTAAAAAGAAAGGTAAAGTACTACAATCAAGATGTGGAATTCAAAAATATAAAGGAAGTTAATCTAAAAGATATATTAGCCCAGGTGGATAAGGACAGAGAGAAATTGGAAACAAAAGAAGGAAGAGAAAAAGATTTTTTTAAAACAGCACTTTTTGTGGTGGAAAGTCCCAATAAAGCAAGAACTATAGCCAATTTCTTTGGGGAACCTTTGACAAGGAAAATAAAAGGTATACCTGTTTATGAAACAGTTATGGAAAATACACTGGTTAATATAGTATCAACAAGAGGACATATGTTTGATTTGAACAAAGAAAGAGACTACTTTGGAGTAAAAAAAGAACTGTGCAATGGGAAAAAAATGCACTTTGTTCCCCTTTATGAACTTATAGAAGAGGACAGGAAAAATATCATAGATGCTCTAAGAGAGGCCTCTCTTGAGATATCCACCGTATATCTAGCTACAGATCCTGACACGGAAGGAGAAAAGATAGGATATGATACATACCTGCAGATAAAACCTTACAATGGAAATATTTTGCGAACGGAGTTTCATGAAGTAACAAGAAAAGCAATAAAGCAGGCAATAAAAGAAGCAAAATATATAAATGAAAATATGGTAAAAGCACAAATTGTAAGAAGAGTGGCTGATAGGTGGGTGGGTTTTGTTTTAAGTCAATATCTTCAAAGAGAACTAAAAGATAAAAATTTATCAGCGGGAAGAGTACAAACTCCTGTGTTAGAATGGATTGTAAGAAGGACGGAGAAGTTGAAAGAAAAAGTATCAGTTGTAAGAGTTTTCTTCAATGGACACTTTGAGGAATTTGAACTGGAGGATAATAAAGCTAAAAACAAATACCTTGTAGAAAAAATAAAAAAGATAGCTTTTGAAGAAAAGGATGCAAAGGAGGAAAAAATCCTTGTACCTCCACTTTCTACCAGCGAGATGATACAGAAAGCTTCCATAAAATTAGGGCTTTCTCCTCAAAAAACGATGGATCACGCACAAAGACTATTTGAAAGTGGATTAATCACATACCACAGGACAAGCAGCAAGAGAGTATCTCAGGCAGGAATAAAAATAGCAGAGGAATATATAAAAGAGAACTTTGGAGAAAAATATTTTACGCCAAGAACCTATTCTATAGAAAAAGGAGCTCATGAATGCATAAGACCAGCTAAAAATATTGACCCAGAAGAACTAAGGATTTTAAATATAAATAGCAATTTAAGACTAAACAGAGAACAACTAAAATTATATGAGCTTGTATTTACTCATTTTATGGCAAGTCAAATGCGGGAGGCAATAGTGAAAAAAACAACCTACAGAATAAAGCTACTAGATGAAAGAGGCAATCTTCTCTTGGAAAAAGAAAACTCTTATAATACTGAAATAAAACAGCACGGTATTGACCTTTTGCTGGAAGTGAAAACTTATAAAATAAAGAAAGAGTATGATATAGATAAAAAAACTTTTTTTAGAAGAAGAAAAGTAAAACCTTATACCTACTCTGAAGTTGTAGAGGAGATGAGAACAAAGAAAATAGGAAGACCAAGTACTTATTCTATAATATTGCAGAAGCTGTTAGATCGAAATTATATTATAGAGAGAAAAAACTACCTTTTCTCAACCCGATTGGGAGCCAAAGTCCTGAATTTTATAAAAAATAACGAAAAACTCTACTCTTTCGTGCGAGAAGACTACACAAGAGAGTTAGAGGAGCAAATGGATCTAATAGAACAAAACAAGGTAGATTATCAAAAAATCTTAGAGAACTTATACAACAGATTAAAAGAATACCTAGAATATGCACCTAAAGAGGAAAGTGTATTTTTTTCTGATTGAATTTCTGTTGTCAGGAAATTTGCAACAAAACTAAAAATATCTAAAATACAAAGGAGAATGTTTCTTAAGATATTTTCTTTTTTTAATTTGATTTATGATTTTTCTCTGTGTAAGGGAAGGATTTTCTTTTGAGAAAAAATGGAGAACAAAACAATTTATCTCATCCCGATAGGTGAGGTGGAGAAAGGCCTCTTAGATTATCTTTCAGGTCAAATAGAGAAAATTATTCCCTATTCGGTTAAAATGGGGGAAAGTATTTCTAAACCTGATTATGCCTATAATAGAGAAAGAGACCAGTATAAATCAGACCTTATCTTAAGGAATTTACAGAAGCTCAACCTTCCTGGAGATAAAATTTTAGGAATTGTTGATTTGGACCTTTACACTCCTGGACTTAATTTTATTTTTGGACAGGCTGTGGTAGGGGGTAAAGTAGCTTTAATCGCTCTTCCAAGACTACGACAGGAATTTTATGGTTTAACTGAAGATAAAAGGCTCTACTATACGCGAGTTTTAAAGGAAGCGATACATGAGCTTGGTCATACCTTCGGACTTACTCACTGCAAGGACATAAGATGTGTAATGCATTTTTCCAACAGCTTAGCTAATACTGACTATAAGAGAGAAAAATTTTGTAAAAAATGTCTCAAAAAACTTCCCTTTGATAGGAAAAATCATTTTTATAGTTAGAGCTTTCAAATTAAGATTTTTAAAAAAGCCTCTACCAGTTTAGGGTCAAACTGCTTTCCCGACTCTTCTTGCAACTCCTTGATTGCCTCTTGTTTTGAAAGTCTTTTCCGGTAAGGTCTGTCAGAGATAAGTGCCTGATATGTATCTACCAAAGCAATTATTCTGGCCTCAAAAGGTATTTTATCTCCTGCTAATCCATCTGGATACCCCTTACCATCCCATCTTTCATGGATAGCCCTAATTATAGGAGCTATCTCCTCTAGATCTTTAATGCAGCTTGCTATTTTAGCGCTATCTTCAGCGTGTTTTTTAACAATTTTCCATTCTTCTTGAGTTAAAGGAGTAGATTTATTTAAAAGCTCAGTTGGAATAATAAGTTTTCCTGTGTCATGTAAAAAAGCAGCAATTTTGATCCTTTTTATCCTCTCCTTCTCAAGTCCTATTTTTTTAGCAAGTAACAAGGCTTGCTCTGCTACAAACCTGAAGTGTTCACCAGTATATCCATTTTTCATATTTACAGTTTTAGCTAAGGAATATATTACCTCAGGAGAAACTCCTTCTTTCTTATAGATTTTTTCCACATCCGTTATCTTCCATTCATCCCAGACAAATGTTTTTCTCTCAGGATGATGTTTAGCAAAGATCATGCTTCGGTCAGCTTTTGCCAAAATATCTTCAATAAATTTACCGTGGATAGGGTAAGATGCTATTCCAATACTTATACCTAAAGATGGGTAATTTTTAACCTTTTCTTTTCTAGTAAAGGCCTGGTGTACTCTTTCAGCTATTTTTACTGCTAGGAAAGAATCTGCTTTGGGAAGAAGTATAGCAAACTCATCTCCTCCGTATCTACAGAGAATATCCTCCCTTCTCAGAGAAGATTTTATAATCTTTGCTACCTGACAGAGAACCTTATCCCCCTCTGCGTATCCTTGTATTCTGTTAATAGATCTAAAATCATCTATATCACAGAAAAGAAAAGATAGATAATTCCCTTCTCGAAAGGATCTTATAATTTCTTCTTTAGCTCTAGTTAAAAAATAAGACCGGGAATAAAGACCGGTTAGCTCATCTCGAATAGACCTTTCTTTTAAAATCTGGATGTACCTTATTTTTTCCAGACTAAAAACAAGCTGTTCTGCAAGTCTACTCAGTATTTTAGCTTCTCTTTCAGTCCATGCTCTCCTTTTTTTGCTATAAACGGTAAATGTACCAATTAACTTATCCTCCACTAGTATAGGAGCACATATTATAGAGACAATTCCCTCTTTTTTATTTATCTCTGGATAAAAAATTCTAGGATCTTTTTGTATATCATCTGAGAAAAGAAGCTTTTTTTGCTGGGCAACCATGCCTACAAGCCCTTCTCCTATTTTTAAAGAAACTTTAGCCTTATATTCTCTACTTAGTCCATATCCCTCTGCTAAAATTAAATTCTCTTTCCCTAAGAATCTAATAGAAGCAGCATCTGCTCTTAATATCTTTGCTGCCTCTTTTGTAATCCCTGAAATAATCTGCTGAGGCTTCCAGGCTTTGGATATAAGTTGAGAAATCCTCCAAAGAGCTTCAATTTCCTCTTTATAGTCTTCTTCCATCTAGCATTATCCTTTTTAAAGTACTATTTTTTGACAATCCCCAAAGCTAATGCTGATATTTAATTTTGGAGCTTTTTGGCCTGTATTTCATACCTTTAATTTAT
>CAYRAK010000040.1:0-11857 GCA_964422215.1 uncultured Clostridia bacterium
CTTTCTCTTGTTCTTGATTAATTAAATCATTGTATTTTATATTCTTAATTAGGCAGGGCAAGTTATCTTTTTGATAAAACCTGGTGGCGCCACGGGGATTCGAACCCCGGTCTGGTGACTGAGAATCACCTATCCTAGTCCCCTAGACGATGGCGCCATTTTATTGGCTGGGGGAGGAGGACTCGAACCTCCACTACCAGATCCAGAGTCTGGTGTCCTACCGTTAGACGATCCCCCAATTTATAATTATTACACAGAAGTTTCAGCCCTTTGCCCTTTAAGATAGTTCAAAGTTCTATCTATTCTTCGAATAACCTCTTCTTTGCCCAAGGTTACAGCAAGCTCAAATAATCCTGGCCCTTTCATTCTTCCTGTAAGAGCTACTCTCAGAGGATGAAAAACTTTACTTGGAGAAAAAGAAAACTCCTCTGCAAGTCCACGGAGCAATTTTTCCAAGTTTTTTTCATTAAAAGATTCCATCTTAACTATTTCACTCTTTATCCGTTCCAGTAAAGGATAAACGTAGGCTTCCTTCAATCTTTTTTCTATCACTTTTGCATCATAAGAGAAGTCTTTCTCAAAGAAAAAATCTGCAAGTTCAATAATATCTGAAAGCACGCGTAACCTATCCTGTTCAAGCTCAACAATACGCATTATTTTCCTATAGGTATCCTCGTCAATTTTTTCTTCTACCCATCCTTTTTTTCTTAGGTAAGGAATTAGAAACTCTGTAAGTTCTTTTATATTTGTCTTTCTTATATACTCGGCATTCATCCATTCAAGTTTTTGAGGATCAAAAATAGCAGGACTTTTGTTTACTCTCTCCAATGAAAATTTTTGAATAAGCTCTTTTTTAGTGAAAAATTGTTGACTGTCTGGAGTTGACCATCCCAGAAGAGCTAAGTAATTTATTAGTGCCCAAGGGAGAAACCCTTTTTCCCGATAATAGGTAACAGATGTTGCACCATGCCTTTTACTTAGCTTAGAACCATCCTTGCCTAAAATCATAGGAATATGAGCATAAAGCGGAGGAGAAAATCCAAGAGCATCATAAATCAAAAGCTGCCTTGGAGTATTTGAAAGATGATCATCTCCCCTTATGACATGAGTTATCCTCATAAGTGAATCATCAACAACGTTTGCAAAATTAAAAGTAGGTGTACCGTCGGACTTTAATATGATAAAATCTCCAATTTTACTGCTATCAAACTTTACCTCCCCCCGTAAAAGATCCTTTACCCTAAGTTCACCTACCTTAGGAACTTTAAATCTAATAACTGGTTTTCTTCCCTCCCTCTCCAGCCTCTTTCTTTCCTCCTCAGATAAATTACGACAACGTCCATCATACATAGGAGGAAGTCCCTGCTCCTGCATCTTTTTCTTTTTAGCCGCAAGTTCCTCAGCGGAGCAGTAACAAAAATAAGCTTTTCCTTTCTTTAATAGAGTCTCTGCATATTTTTTATAAATGGGAATTCTTTGAGATTGAAAATAAGGTCCATATTCTCCTCCCACTTCTGGCCCTTCGTCCCAATCTAACCCTAACCATCGCAGATTATCGATTATAGAACGGGTAAAATTTTCTCGAGAACGAAGAATATCTGTATCCTCTATGCGTAAAATAAACTTACCTCCCTCATGCCGAGCAAAAAGCCAGTTAAATAAAGCCGTCCTCACCCCTCCAATATGTAACTCCCCTGTAGGACTTGGGGCAAAACGAACTCTTATCTGCATTATCTGGCCTTATTTTTTACTTTTGTGCCTGTTTGCTCTTGCTCTCTTTTTGCGTTTATGTTTAGCAATCTTTTTCTTTTTTCTTCTTTTATCTGAAATATTTAAAATTAAAATTTCAGGTAAATCTAATACCGAAACCACTCCCTACCTCCCTTTTTTGATAAAAAGGTGGCTTCTGCCACCTTATAACATTGTATAATCGTATGAATTTGAAAGGTTTTGTCAACCCTCAGGATTTTTTACTTTCTAAAGCAAATTTTTGCAATATAACCTTGCCTAAAACAGCTTCATTTGAAAGAGGATAGCGTGAAATTAACCTCCTATATATTTCTACAGCTTTCTTTTTGTTGCCAACTCTTTCCTGACATCTTGCCTGACCTAAAAGAGCTTCAGGAGCAATAGAACTTTGAGGATATTCTTTTTCAATTTGCTGATACACTTCTATAGCCTTATTGTAGCTTTTCTTTTTTTCATAGATTAATGCAAGCTTGAGCTTTGCCCAAGAAGAAAAGTAGCTTCGAGGATATTTCCCATTAAATTCCTCAAGAACCTTAATGCTTTCATCTAAATCACCTAACATGTAGTAGCAGTCAGCAAGATAAAGATATGCCTCTTGCTTATTACTCCACCAGAATTTTTGAGAGACAACTTCCTGAAATAAGTTTTTTGCCTTCTCCAGAGTTTTTTCTCTCTCATCTACTTTATCTTCATTCTGGGCTTGGAAATAAAAATTTTTAGCTTGGACAAATTTTTTTTCACTTAATCTATTTACATAACTTATATAGGAGTAAACCCCTATCCCAACTCCTATAATCACCACTAGAGAAATAATTGATATTTTTAATAGTCTTTTACCTTCCCGAGTTCGCAGGTAAGAGAATTTCTCTTTTAAAAGCCTATACATTTTAATATCCTTTCACTATATTTAGATTTCCCCAGGCTCCAATTCTAACACCTTTTATTATTATTCCTCCTTTTACTCCTGGAATATCTCTCAAAAGTTTCAAACCTTTTTTTATATCCCTTTCCTCTTTTATCACATTTCCTACCCTGGTAGCTACCGCATCTGCCAAAGAAGCGGAAGAAGAGATAACTACAACAGCATCTGCTTTCCCTAAACTAATAGAATGACCAAAGGTACCAGCAGAACAACATATTCCAAGAGGAGTTTGTTCAGGATTTATTTCTATAGCCAGCCGACCACTTAAAGGAGATTGACCAGCATATATCCCGACTTTCCTTTTCTTTGTCACTTTCATGAAGATATCTCCACCATTTTCTACAATTACCTGCTTGCTAAAGATAAGCAAATCTTTTCCTACAAACTCAGCTATAGCTCCTGCTACAGCAGCCATAGGACCCACCCCTGCTTTCTGGGATGCCTCACACATAGCTTTCACAATAGGAGGCATATCTTCTTTCACGGGATAAGGCTCAAAGGTAAATTTAAAGGAAGGATGTTTGTAAATGTAACGCTCAATGTCTCCTCTGTACTTTAAAAGAGCTTCTTCCGTTTGACGAACAAGCTTTCTCTCTGAGAGAACAAAAAGATCACTTTCTTTGATCTGTACAGCAAATGAAACCAAATCCTTTGATTTGATCAAGTTGCGATAAATATGCATTTCCACAACTTGCATCCTTCATTTCTCACAAAAAGTTTACTCTGGCAACTCCATGCCTACTGCTTTTCTTATAAGTTCTTGTAGCCTTTGCTCAGCAGCTCCTTTTTCCTTGAGTAGTAAATCAGGAATTATAGTAATAATAGGTAAAGCTTTACTTTCGCTTATCTCTCTTATGAGATCAAGACAACCTTGAGCAACAGATTCTGCTATAAATATTATTCCATACTCCCTTTTCGCAGCTTCAAATAATGCTTGCCGAGCAACTTTGAAATTATCAGCAAAAACAGCTTCTATACCTACTGCTCTAAAGGGAAGAGTTACACCTTCATCCCCAATTACAAGAATTTTTAACATTTTTCTACTCAATCAAAAAACTAATAAGAAACAATCAACTCTACCTGCTCATCAGGAAGACCAATTTTTTTTGCCTGGAGGATAAACCTCAAAACTTTTATCTCCCTTTTTTTAAGAAAAATATAGTTTATAACAGGTTCTCTGCCAAATGTTACATAAAATCCCCTACTTGTAAATCTCAAAATAATCTCTTCCATTGATTTATCAAACAAAAACAGTACCTGTTTATCCTTCCACTCCTCTATAGCTTTCTGAACCACGGTTTTCAACTCGCCTCCTTGTAAATGATCAAGTAAGGATTCCACAGGTTGTCCTGCACATGCGACAATTTTATCCTTCTCTACACTTCCTCCCTCAACTAAAGACTTCTCCAGAATTTCTCTCTCATCCTCTCTTTCCCGAAATTTAATACGCAGAAAAGTTTTTATGTTATATTCATCCACCAGCTTTTTTGCAAGTTCTTCTAAGAAATCATCTTTAAACTTGGACAATCCTGCAACAAATTGTGAAAAATACTTTCTATCAAAGAAAAAATCTATCTCCCGGGCAGAAAATTCTTTCTCCAAAATTTTTTTTGCCTGCTGAATAAGGTCTTTAAAATAAAACGGTAAAGAAAAAAAATCATCTTTAACAATAGCATCTCTAAGTATATCCAGACTCACCGTCCCAGCTCTTGAAAGATAGGGTATCTTATCGATTTCCTGCAAGTCTTTCTCTTTTATATGAAGTTTTATAAAAACTTTAATATTATGGAAATCCTGATCTAGCCAGAAAAGGTCAATTAACTCAGGCTCTGGAACAAAACTTCTAAGCTCTTGATAAGTTCTCCTCCATTCCTCCTCCAAGCCTTTTTCAAACTCCTTAGCTGATGTACATACTTTCATTGACTCAGAGTAAGGATAAAATCGAGACAAATTCTGAAAACTATCCTCAAGGTTTTTCTCTTCTTTGATGCGGGAAAAATCAGCACCTTTAAGCAAATATTTCTCTAATCCTCTTATTCTACCTGTTGGATAAACATAACGAGTATCTTTAGTGGGAACTTCTAGGTACTGCATTTTCTCTTTCTTTCCTCCTCTCTTTTATCATACTTACAACTTTATGGACAATCTCTTGAGAGGCCTGAGGACGGGCAAGCTTTGTCATTTTCTCCTTCCAGGCTTTCCTATCAAAGTTACCATTGACAAGTCTCCTTATAAGAGGAACTACATTCTTTGCGCTTTCTAGATTAAAAGCTAATCCTCTCTCTAAAAGAAATTTTTTATTACGCATTTCCTGTCCAGCAATTGAATCTATTACCCCCATAGGCAGACCCTTACTTAGAGCCTCAGCAACGGTTAAACCACCAGGTTTGGTTATAAGAACATCAGATATTTCCATCAATTCATCTATTTCTCTAACATACCCTAAAACTTTAAAGGGAAAATTTAATTTTGATTTTATCTTAGATAAATTTTTTTTCAAGTTCCTATTTATTCCTGTGACTACTAAAACCTGCACAGGAAGTTTTATATCTTTAAGAGCAAATACAATCTCTTTAATGGCACCTAATCCTTGTCCACCTCCCATAATGAGGATAGTAAAAAGATCCTTTCTAACTTGCCATTTTTCTTGCAAATAAGATTTTTCCTTCACCTTTGAGAATTCAGGAGAGATTGGGATGCCAGTTACCTGAAGTTTCTCAGGTGGAATCTTCCGCTTAAGGTAATTTAAGTTGGAATTATTCTGAGGGAGAAAATACATATCTACATTTTTGTAAAACCAGTAAGGATGCAGATAAAAATCAGTTGGAACAGCCACTAATAGATAATCAAGTCTCATCACATATTTTATTGTGGAACAAATAGCACAGGAAAGAGAATGGGTACATATGATAACCTCGGGATCAAAAGGCTGAATTACTTCCTTATAAAGCCTGTGATAGTTCATTCTATAAAGAAGAGTCCTTAACAGATATGTTAACCAATAAACTTCTTTGCTATCCCATATTATATTCCAAAACCAAGGAGTAAGCTTAATTATAGCATAGTATAAACTATTCAAAGTGCATCTTATAAAAGGATTTCCGTGACGAAAAAGATTCTCCTCTCTTACAATGACAGACGGATATTCTTGTTGAAAGGTCTGGGCAATTGCTCTGGCTGCCTGTTTGTGTCCAGAAATATCTGAAACATACAGAAGAAGAACCTTCACTTAAATCCTCCCACTGTGTTGTTATCGGTATGAATAAACTTTCTTTTTTTTCAAAAGTAACCAGTGATCTGGATAAAAGCTCAAATAATTTTCCATAATTTTAGCAAATTTTTGAGCCGCTATTTTTATACTTTCTTGCATTTTCAGTTTAGAATCTACCTCAATGGGTGGCTCAATTATTCCTCTTTGGATGCCAGTCTTTTTATCTTTAATCATAAAGGCGGGAGAAATTATTGCTCCATATTTCCAGGCTATTTTAAAAGGACCTGATGCAAGTGTTATTATCTTATTACAAAGTTTCACTTTAATTCCCTCATTTGCCTCATCAACCAAAAAAGCTACTACTTTGTTATTCCGCAGAGCCACAATAACCTGTTTTAGATTAGTAGTTGGAATAATCTCCACTCCCTTTTTTCTCCGAAGATTGTTAAACAAATCATTAGTGTAAACATTGGTATGTGGACGCACCAAAAAGCACATTTTATAACCCCAAAGTGAGAGCGCAATACCTCCCCATTCCCAATTTCCAAAGTGACAAGATAAAAGAAGAACTCCCCTTTCTTTCTTCAAAGCAGCATCAAGATTTTCAATCCCAACAAGACTTGCTTCTCTAAAAAACCTTCTTTTGCTTATCCTGCCCAGCCAAAGAAATTCTCTTATATACCTTGCAAAATTACGAAACACATCTCGAGCATAAGTTTTATCTTTAAAACCTATGATAGCAAGATTGTGAAATACAGCTTCCTTATATGTTTTGTATTTTCCAAAAGAAAAAACAAAGAAAAAATCAGCGATTTTCTCTGCTATCCAATAAGCAAGCTTTGAGGGAAGATAGCAAGCAAGAAATTCCCCCAATTTATATAAAATGAATGTAAGCATAGTAACAGTGGGTCTAATAGGTAGTTATCCATTTGCATAAACTTTTTTTCTCAATTCTTTAATTAATAACACTATTCCCGAATATATCAGTAAGAAAATCCCTATTCCGTAAAATATTGATGAGAGAGGATATTTACTTCCTAAAATACCCGCAAGCCAAACAAAAACAAGAAAAGAGAAATTTATTATAATTTCTAAACTAGAAAATACCCTTCCTCTTAGTCTATCTGGAGTAAGTTCCTGAGTAAGAGTATTTGCAGCAATCATTATCATAGCAGCTATAAAACCTATTAAAATTATTCCTACACTTAACCAAAAGAGAGATCTCGTTCCACCCAGTACTAACGTGCAAATTCCTGCAACTCCTGTCCCACTTAAAATAATAAAGTCCTTAGGGACTTCTCTTCCAAAGTGACCGTAAATTAAAGACCCAGAAATCATTCCTCCGCCTAAAGCAGCAGCCATTATTCCAAGCCCTACTGTCCCCATGTTTAATCCTTTAGTTACAAAAACAGTAACCAAAACATAGGCAAGCCCTCCTGCACCCATTAAAATAAAAAGTGTTATTGCCAAAGAGCAAATTTTTTTCTCTTCTTTAATGAAATGGAAACCTTCAGTGAGATCCTCTCGAATTTTCTTTAATAAATTAATTCTTAAATTTTTTTTTCTTTGTGGACTTTCCCTAATCCTTATAAAAAGTACGGCCAATCCAGAAATTCCAAAGCTTAATGAGTCCAATATAAAACTTGTTGTTACACCTAGCTTGGCAACAATAAGACTACCCACAAGAACTCCTCCAATCATAGCAAGCATCCTCGTAACATTAGAAAGAGAATTAGCAGCTAAAAGTTCCTCTTTTCGCACCAAATTGGGAATAAAGGCTGACTTTGCTGGTGTAAAGAAACATGTCACCATAAAAAGCAAAAATATAACAACATAGATATAAACTAAATTTTGCGAATAGTATCTACAAAGAGGAATAAGAAGTATCAATCCTGCACGTAAAAAATCAGCCATTAATAAGATATTTTTTCGACTCCATCTATCAACATAAACGCCTGCAATGGGACTAAAAATGAGAATAGGCAAAGTGGAAAAAAAGAAAAGATTTCTCATAAGAGGCACAGATTGAGAGACAGAGACACTCTGGGTTTCTTTAAGATAGATTCCCACAAGTCCCATTTGAGCAAGACGGTCTCCAAATTGAGAGATTATCTGACCAATCCAAAGAGCAAAAAAATTTTTATTTTTTAAAACTGTTACTAGATAACTTTTGGATGCCATTTAAAAATGTTTTGATTTAAAGTATCACAAATCCTTCTTTCTGTCAAACATTAAGCCTGAGATTGGAACCTTTTTTACTTTTTTCTTTAGGAAATAAAATTTTTAACTTCAGACCCTAACTATCACCACCGGTAATAAAAATAATCTCTGCGGTATCTCCTTCTGCGTTTCGCAAAAATAAAAACAAGTCCAACACCTGTTAAAAAACCTCCTACATGGGCCCACCAAGCAACACCTTCTTGGAGACCCCCTATAATGGAAAAAGCGCCTTTCACAAGTTGAAACAGAAACCATACTCCAATAAAGAAAAATGCAGGTATTTCAACTAAGGTTAGAAAGAAAAATACAGGCATCAGAGTAATTATGCGAGACCTGGGAAAAAGAATAAAATAAGCTCCTAACACACCTGATATTGCTCCACTCGCTCCTACGGCGGGAATGGTAGAAGCAGAGTTAAGATAAACATGAGTAAAACCTGCTCCAAAACCGCAAAGAATATAGAATATTAAATATTTAAAATGTCCCATTCTATCTTCAACATTATCTCCAAAGATCCATAAAAAAAGCATATTTCCAATAACATGCAGCCATCCTCCATGTAGAAAAAGAGAAGTGAAAAAGGGGAAATACTGTTCCAAAGGATACGAACCTTGGTGGGCAAGATAGAAAAATTTTTTGGGGATAAGTCCATAGGTATATATAAATCTTATAAGACCTCTTCCTAAAGAAAGTTCATAAAAAAATATAGCTACATTAATTAAAATAAGCGATATGTTAATGTAAGGATAAGTTCTTGAGGGAATAGTATCTTTTAGAGGTATCATCTATTACAAACACCACCTTTTTGCTTAAAGCATACTAGCTTTCAAAAAAACAGTCAACCGGATTAGAAGGTATGTAAGATATAAAATTTTTTTAAATCTGAAAGGCTTCCCTTTTTCGCAAAATGGAAAAGTATTTTTATTTAATAAGAAACCCTAAACAGATATAGCATCCTCTAATAGGAAGCTCCATTACTGTCGTATACTTTACATCTTTTCTTTCCGTCTCTTGATATCCTAAAGCAATATTTAAACTCTCTCCAGGAAAGGTATATAAAAGCTCTGCTGTATATCCTTTTTGTTGATATTCCTTTTGAGTTGATAACACATAACTATATTTTCCAGAAAACTTTAATCTTCCGAGACAAAAACTAGACCCTCCGGAGAAAAAAGTTATGGCAGGAGAAAATTTGCCTTTTTCTTCAATATAAATAACTTTCACATTACCCATAAGATAAAAATTTTTTGTCAGAACACTTGCATCCTTAAAAGAAAAGAAATACATATTCTGATGAAAATTTTCTTTTTTTGAATCTGTCTTAAATTTATTTTCCCATCGCTGGTAGTTAAAAGCTAGAGAAAATCCCTCTTTTATACTTGGAAGCTCTTTTTGAAAACCTATATTGTAAGAGGAAAGCTTGTAACTTTCTCCCTGGAATATACTATATCCTCCATTTACACTCCAGGTGTAAAATGGAGTATAATTAATTTTAAATTCATACCCTTTTTTATTTTTATCGTTTTTATCAAAACATCCTGTAAGAGTAAGTTGCATACTAGGGGTAAAATTCTCAGATTCAATTACATACTTTGGAAGAGAACTCCACGTATTCCAGGTAGCTGCTGAAAGAGCAGTATCAGATGAAGGAAGCTCTCTATCCAATATGTAAGGGGTGACAAAAATTACTAGCTGGGTTTCTCCTTCTTTGCTATATTTCCTGCTAAAAAGTAAATCAACCACAGGAATATCACCAATTCCCCATATTTTTCTTTTTGCTTCTCTTTGAACCTCTTCAGACAAACCTGCTATGGCAACTGTTTTATGAGACTGAACCTTTACTCTAGTTTTAGCACTTCTTCTTACTATCTGTGGAACATCAAGTATTTGATTTAACTCTTCTGCAGTTACTTTTATATCAAGTATCACTTCATTTTCAGAACCCAGATGAGGCACTGTATCAACTTCAGTTTTTGCAGTTACTGCCTCAAGTCGAAATTGAGGAGTCTCTTCAACCTCTTCCAGAACTTGAAAGTATTCTTGAGTCTCAATTTGAAGCTTAGCTTCAACTCCTTCAAGAGTAATCACTTTAGGATTACCCTGTATCTTTGCTTTTCCTTTCCTAACAAGGGTATCTACAGTTGTAAAAATATCCTCTGATGTGTATCCAATTGCAAGACCTTCCGCTGAAATTCCTTCAGACTTCTCCTTTTCTCCCATCCACTGCCAATTCCAATCAACATTCATCTGGACACCTTCTTCCTTCATTACTTCTACAATTAAAACCTGCACCATGATAGGAACAGGGGATCCATCCACATTTGCTATCATATTACTAATTTTTTCTACTATTGGAGGAGGCGCTGTTATTAAAATCAAATTTTCCTTTTCGTCAATCTTCACATAGGGGGCAAGCTCTGGCAGAAGAAGCTTTTTTACCGTAGATACATCTAAATAACGGGGTTTTATAATCTTTGTTATGCTTATGGATTTAAAAGCAGGATAAAAAATTTCACCACTGGAGATAACGTAATAATCATCTATTTTCCTAAAACTGTACCCTTGAGAAGACAAAATCTGAGTCAAAGCTTTCTCTACAGGAACCTGATCAAACTCTACACTCACAGTTCCTTTAACTGCATCATCCATAACTATTGTCATACCAGTCTGAGCAGCAATACTACGAATAATCTCTCTCAACTCAGTATCATAAAAAATACCACTTACAAAATCTGAGGATTTAGCTGGTAGAACAAAAACAAACAAAAGAAAAAAAAATACGAAAACTGTGAGCTTTATCACCCTTGTTTTCATAAGGATGTCCTCAAATTAGAACCTATCGGACAATATGGGGGGTGATAAATACTATAAGTTCTGTTTCTTGCGTGGAGGATACTTTTCTTTCAAAAAGTAGATCAAGGATAGGAATTTTTCTTAAAAAAGGAACCCCAGATGAAAGCTGCCTTTTAATATTCTGCAAAAGTCCTCCAATTATAATGGTTTGTCCATCTTTTACTCTTACAGTAGTTCGAACTGTTCTCCTGCTTACCGTGGGAAATTCTCTTTCTTCTCGCTGTACAACATCACTCACCTTTGGAGAAATGCTCATCATTATCTCATTCTCTCCAACAACTCTAGGAAGAATATTTAAACTCACTCCCACTGAGATTGTTTCAAATCTTAAATAAGGAGCCTCTGGTGGACCAGCTAAAATAACGTAGTATTCTTCTCTTTCCACATTAATCTCAGCATTCTCTCCATCTAAAGCCGATACTTTGGGAGTTGCTTTAATCTCTGCTTTTCCCTCCTTTACAAGAGCTTTAAGGCTTGTAAAAATCTCACCCACTACACGGGAGGTGTATCCTATCTGTAAATCGGAAACTTCAATTCCCTGCAATTTATTTGCCTCTGCAATTTGAGAAGGTAGCCAATACCAACCCCAATCCATCCCAAACTCCTTTCCTTTCTCCCTAGAAACTTCAGTTATTACAGCTTCAATCATTACCTGTTTACGTGGCTGATCAATTTTTTGCACATCCTCTTTAATTCGAGTGATTATCTCTGGGGGACCAGAGACAAGAAGAGTGTTCCTCTTTGCATCTATTTTTACATAAGGCCGAAAAAAATCAGAAAGAAGCTTTGAAACAGATTCTGCCTCTATATATTTAATCTGAATCTCCTCAGTTTTGCTTAAATTTTGAAAAGCAGGACGGGTAGGATGAGGACTTCCCACAAGATAGTAGCCTTCCTTATAA
>CAYRAK010000041.1:0-11627 GCA_964422215.1 uncultured Clostridia bacterium
ACACTAATCACAACAAAATCAACGAAAAAATTTTCTTAAAAGTCAGGAATATCTGAGACCTTCAAAGAAAAGAGATGAAAAACCGTTCCAACCTCAGCAACTAAAAGTTTGACAGTAGCAAGTAGTTTAATAAAATAGCTTTGCATTTAAAGCATTTAAATTTTTACTTTTTCTACATTAAGTTTTCATTACCAAAAGACAGGAAAAACTAATGTATATTTGTGGGAGAGAGGTTAAAGCGATATACTTAAAAGATATGGGTATATTTTATATTGAGTTACTTTTAGCAGAAAATGACTGCCCGGAAAAGAAAAAATTTCCAGATGTCCAGTTTTGTCCAGGAGACTGCCAGGGTACCTATATTAGTGCTATAGTAGAGAATGATGTGGTAAAAATTATTGGCAGTATTTATCCTAAGCCACACATTATGTATAACGAAAAGTTTGTAAAAAAACACAACATTAGAAGAGAGAAACTTATAGAGTTTACACGGGATTATCTTAGTAATAATTCGTATACTGTTGAATCAAGCATGGGCGGAAGAAAAAAGCGAATTTATGTTGGAAAAGAGCATATACAAACAATTTTTGATGGATGTGTTTTTCGCATGGCTCAAGGAGAATTTGCAAAACTCCTTACAACATTGAGGAAAAAGGAACTTTCTGCTATTACTGAAAACTTAGACAAGATAAAAAAGATAGCAATTCCTGCCACAACTAAAGACTTTAAAAAATTTGCAAAGTTTTAGGTTTAAAATTGAAGGAGGTGAGAAAAAATGAGAAAAAGTAGAATATATTTGCTTATTATAGCTGCTTTATTATCGACAATTCTAGTAGCCACAGCTACCTTTTCTCAAAACAAGGAAGAACTAAGAGAAAAAAAGGCAGTTATGATTATTGCTCATAGAAACTTCCGTGACGAGGAGTTTCAAAAACCAAAAAATATTCTAGAAGAACATGGAATAAAGGTAATTGTGGCATCCTCAAGAAAGGATATTGCAACTGGTATGCTAGGGACAACTGTTAAACCTGATATATTAATTAGTGATATAAACGTCAAGGACTATGATATTATCATTTTCGTTGGAGGCGTAGGTGCAACTGAATATTGGAATAATCCAACGGCACATAAAATAGCTCAAGAAGCATTAAAACAAGGAAAAATCTTGTGTGCTATATGTATTGCTCCTGTTACTTTAGCCAACGCAGGAATCTTAAAAGGGAAAAAGGCTACTGTGTGGCCATCTGAGAGAGACAGATTAGAGGCAAAAGGTGCCTTGTATACCGGAGAAGATGTGGAAGTGGACGGAAATATCATAACTGCTAGTGGCCCTAAAGCAGCAGAGAAGTTTGGTAATGTTATTGTTAGGAGTTTGTCTGAAAAAATTCAATCCATAAAGCAAAAAAACATTGAATAGAAATATCAAAGAAGCTCTACTTCAGGAAAAAATTGACAAAAAAGTTAAATGTCTAACTTGCTACAGATATTGCCAGATTCCTGAAAACGGGGTAGGGTTTTGCAAGACAAAGAAAAATATTAAAGGAAAACTTTATACCTTAGTTTATGGAGATATATCCTCCTGGAGTGTCAATCCGATTGAGAAAAAACCTTTTTTCCATTTCTGGCCAGGAAGCTTCGCTCTAACAGTTGGAACCTGGTCCTGCAATTTTACCTGTCCTTGGTGCCAAAATTATGATATTAGTAAAAGACCAGAAAAAATTGGGAAGGGTAAGTGGATAAGTCCACAAGGCTTCATCGAGCTTATGAAAAAATACAAATGCCAAGGAACAAGCATCTCCTTCAATGAACCAACTTTACTTTTTGAATACTCTCTTGAGGTATTTGATTTGGCAAAAGAGGAAGGTTACTATAATACTTTTGTGACTAATGGCTACATGACAGACAAAGCTTTAAAAATCTTAATAGAGAAGGGACTTAATGCAATGAATATCGATATTAAAGGAGACGAGAAAGCAGTTAGAAAATACTGTCTAGCAGATGTTGAAAAAGTTTGGCAAAATGCAAAATTTGCAAAAAAGGAGGGAGTTTGGGTGGAAATAACTACATTAGTTATTCCAGGAATAAACGACAACAAAGATTCTTTAAAAAGTATTGCAAGAAGAATTAGAGACGAACTTGGCAAGGATACACCTTGGCATGTTACAGGATACTATCCGGCTTATGAATTTACCTCAAAGCTTTATGTTCCACCAACTTCTTTAAAAATTTTGGAAGAGGCAAGAAAGATAGGCAAAGAGGAAGGATTAGAATATGTCTACATTGGTAATTTTCCCGGTCATCCCTTTGAAAATACCTACTGTCCAGCCTGCGGTAAGCTTTTAATTGAAAGACATGGATTTAGCGTTACTAAGTATCTTTTATCCTCTGATAAAAAATGCCCGTACTGTCAAAAAAATATTCCCATAATAGGTGAATTTTCAAAATTATAATTGCTCCAAAAGTTCTTTAAGTAATTTTTTTGCCTTTAATATATCCCTTATTTGCTCCTCTCCAGTTGTTTCTCTTTCTATAGTTAAGGCTCCAGTGTACCCTATCTTTTTAAGTTTACGCACAAATCCTTCAATATCAACATCTCCTTCACCTAAAGGGCATTCCTTCCCAAGCTCTCCTTTTCTTTCAGGTCGCTTTCCATCCTTACAGTGGACCCCTATAATGTATTTTCCAAGAACGTCTAAGGCTTTTATAGGCTCTCCTGTATCATAAAGAAGAAGATTTGCAGGATCAAAATTTACCCCAACATTTTCCCTTCCCACATCTTCAATGAACCTAGATAAAACATCTGGACTTTCCTGTCCTGTTTCCAGAGCAAATTTCTGTCCATTTTTCCAACAGTAATCAGCAATCTCTTGCATCACCTTTACAAGTTCTTTATATTTTGGATCAGATCGATCCTCGGGAATAAATCCGATATGTGCCCCGAGCGCAGAGACATTTATTTTCCTTGCAAAATCTGAAACAGTGAAAATTTTATTTACTCTCTCTTTACGAGTATTTGGATTTAAAAGACCAACTGTTCTTTTAATGGTGGGAATGTCAGTATAACTTTCGCCCTCAAAATGACAAAAAAGACAGGTAATTCTAATTCCTGTTTTAACTATCGCATCTTTTATCTTCTCTATACTTTCCTTACTATGCCATCTCTTATCTGGCGCATACATCTGGCAGGTTGGAATTCCAAGATTTTTCACCTTTTCCAAAGATGCCACCGGGTTGTCTCCTTTAACTATCACTCCAATCGACATTATACTCTCCACTTTTTTCCTCCCCACCTTATTTAAGTTCTACAACTTTTCCTTCTTCAGCTGATTTTCTTTCTAAAAGTAAAACTTCAAGAGAATCTCTAGCTGATGTAGCATCAGCTAAGATGGGAGATGTATCATTTTCTATACATTCTACGAAATATTTTATCTCTAGAAAGTAAGCAACAATATCACTTATGTTACCTCCAAAGTTTTTTAAAGGAAAAAGTTTATCTTGCAGAGAAGGGTGTTCCACTTTTTTTCCTTTAGAGTAAACTGACAATGTCATTTCTTTCCTGTTATTAAATTCAATTACGCCCTTCTCAAAGATAGCTCTGTAGGTCATGGTAAAGGGAAACTCATCTGCTACAATATCCCACCCCCCCTCTACAAAGGCAACTATTCCCTCAGGAAAAGTGAAAGTGGTGAATATGTGTCCATATCCAATCTTGGTCTTTATTCCCTGGGAGAAAAGAGAAATCGGTTTTCCAAGAAGATAAAGAAGATAATCAGTATCATGGATATGAAGATCCAGAATAGCACCACCAGATTTTTCCGGATCCAACATCCACTTATTCCAACTCCAGGTAGGCAGCAGACCAAGACGTGTCAAACTGAGTGAAAGGAGTTTGCCCAATGTCCCTTCCTGATAAATCTGTTTCAGCTTGACATACTCTGGCCAGAATCTAATTACCTGAGCTACCATAAATTTTACACCTGCCTTTTTTGCTTCCTTTATCATCTCATCTGCATCCTCCAATCTTAGAGCAATAGGCTTTTCACAGAGGATGTGTTTCCCAGCTTGGGCAGCTTTAATGGCATATTCTTTGTGAAGGAAAGTGGGAAGACAAATATCTATAAGGTGTATATTCTCATCTTCTATCACTTTATTAGGTTGAGAGATAGAACAAGCGTTATACTTTTTGGCTAGCTCATCTGCCTTTTTTTGATCAATATCTGCTACGGCTACAAGCTTCGCCTTAGACAAATTGCTATAGCATTCTGCATGCACTTTCCCCATAAATCCAGCGCCTAGAATTGCTACATTTACCATTTGCATCCCCCTTTATTAATTAGCCAACACAACTTTTATTTGAATTTTGTAAACACTATAAAAAGAGTTTAAAATTTGTCAAAAATGATTTTTACCTAAAAAATAAAAATTCCTAACCTCAGTACCAATCTACCCTTGACAATAAACATTATGGGAGTATGATATAAAATAGATTTTTCTCAGAGAAAGTTAAAAAGTGGGTTTGCTTAATGGGTTTTTAATCTAAAAACTTGTTGTGTTGACAAAATATTTCTGCTTTTTCCTTTCCCTCCTCAAACTCTTCAGAATGGAAAATTCCGATTCCAAAGTTAACTCATCAAAGAAGAAAGTATGATGTAAAATCAGGTTTTCTAAGTTTTAAAGGTAAAATTCAGTGCCAATACATTTTAATACATTTTAAGGAGGATATAAAATGAGAAAAGTAGGCAGGTGGCTGGTGGTGGGGTTATTTTGTGCGCTCATAATTACAGGGGTTGCAAATGCAGCTCCTCCTGAATGGTGGAAAAAAGCTGCAGCTCCATATAAAGGAGTAACCATTAGAGGCGTATCAGAAAGTACTCCTCCATCTAAAGCAATTATAGAGCACGCTGTGCCCTTATTTGAAGCACTCACTGGAATAAATGTTGAATTTGAAGTTACCTCTTGGGACGAAATGTATACAAAATCTATAGCCGATCTTTCTCGAGGAACCGGAATCTATGATTTTGTCTATGTTGAGCAGGATATAATTTATGCTTACCTGGTTAAAAACTGGCTAACAGATCTAACAGCATTTATGAAAAAGTATCCCCAATTAACTGACCCTGACTTCGATATAGAGGATTTCACCACCTTTATTAACTACTTTAAGGATGCAAAAGGACATGTTTTTGGTATTCCTTTTGAGGCTTTTCTGAAGTCATATGTATACAGAAAAGACCTTTTTAATGATCCTGAAATAAGAGCTGCTTTTAAATCCGAGTACGGCTGGGATTTACGACCCCCAAAGGATTGGGATGAGTATACTCAGATAGCAAAATTTTTTACTACATGGGGAAAGAAAAAAGGTATAGACCTTTATGGACATGTTGCCCAAGCAAAAACTCATCCATGCGTTGCCTATGAAATGGTAGAGAGTATCTGGCCAGCCTGGGGTATTTACAATTGGGGAATAAATTTAGATAAATGGAGAGCGACTGTTGAAAATGGAGGAACATTAAACAGCAAGAGAGCTAAAGAAGCTTTGAGGTGGTATGTAGATATACTTAAATATGCACCTCCTGGAGTAAGAACTTATACTTGGGATGAAACAGCTGCCACAGTGGCTACTGGCAAGGTTGCTCAAGGATTAATTTACTTAGAAAATTTAGGCTGGATACAGCTAGATACTACAAGATCTGCAGTAACTGGTAAAATCGGGGTAGCTCTTCCTCCTACTTATCCTGGAGTTATGTCTGAAGCAGTAAGAGGATTAGGTTACATTGGATATTATGATGGGGGTGCTTTTGGAATACCTCATTCTTCTAAAAATAAAGAGGCTGCCTGGTTGTTTATTCAATGGGCAACAAGAAAAGAATGGGCACCTAAATTTGCAGAGCTTGCAGGTAGAGTTTGTAGAAAATCTACATTTGAATCTCATGAAATTAAAACTCTTAATGTTAAACTTTCAGGTTATTTTGATATGATGAAAGAAAAAGAGTTTTTGTTTGCTGGTGCCCCTCCTCTTCCTATGCACAGACCGTTAAATGAGCTTTATCTTAAGTGGATATCCAAAGCAGTTGCTGGAGAGGTAGATCCTGATACAGCTTTGGATTTATTAGCTAAGGAAGTTGATAAGTTGCTAATGGAACTAGGCTACTAACAGTGAGGTAGGATAATGAGGACTTCACGATATAAAGCGTGGGGGTTAATATCTCCCACGCTTTTTGTTCTTTTTTTTGTTGGTTTATTACCTTTTTTTTACGTTATCTACCTTAGTCTTTTTGAATACAATATATGGTCTATCCGAGGTATGGTTTTTGCTGGAGTGAGTAACTTTAGAAAGTTAATGTTTGACTCCAGCTTTATGCATTCACTGGGTATTGGACTTATATTTGTAGTTATTATCTGCATAACCGAGATGTGCTTAGGATTAATTATAGCTTCATTTTTAACTAAAGAATTTGTAGGAAAGGGTGTATTTAGAACTATTCTAGCCTTACCTTTGGCTGTCGCTCCCATCACCATAGGCAGCATCTGGGTTTTAATGACTAACCCAGACATAGGTCCTCTTCCCTATATGCTAGGTAAATTTGGAATTAATTACAATATAGGAGTTAATGCCAAGCAGGCTTTTTTCACCGTTGTATTCATGGATATATGGCACTGGACACCCTTTGTCACATTAACTCTCTTAGCCGGTCTTACAAGTTTTCCAAAAGAGCCATTTGAAGCAGCTCGAGTAGATGGAGCAACTAAATGGCAAATTTTAAGATATATAACTTTGCCTCTTTTAACACCTATCATACTTACTACACTCTTTATTAGGATTATGGATGCATTCAGAGTATTTGACGAGGTATGGATGCTTACCAGTGGAGGCCCTGGCACAGCTACAAGATTTGTAAGTATTGAAGTAGTAAGACGTGTTCTTGTTTCTACAGATTACGGATACGGGTCAAGTATGTCTGTTTTTCTTCTTTATTTAACTATTGTAATGTGCTGGTTACTTCTTAATATTATTTCAGTAGTAAGGAGAGAAATACGTGAGACATAGAAAACGGATGGAATTATTTTTTATTTATCTGGTTTGTATTCTATTAGCCGCAATAACTCTTTTCCCTATTTACTGGATGGTTATAGTCTCTATGAGAAGTAAGCTAGAACTTTTCCTTGGACCTAAACTATACCAGACTAGCATATTTATGGCCAATTATTATCGTCCCTTTTTTAAAGATATTTATGGAAAATTTCTTATTAATTCCTTGATTATAGCCACAGGAAATACTGGATTAGTAGTACTTCTGGCTATATTTGCAACCTATGCTTTTTCTCGGTTTAAAATTTGGGGGAGTGGAACACTTTTCTTCTGGACGATCACCAATCGTATGGCACCGCCAGCTGCCTTTATATTACCTTTCTTTTTAATATTTACTAAGTTAAAATTAATAGACACACATATTGAGTTAATTCTTCTTTATTGCGTTTTTAATTTGCCTTTTGCTATTTGGTTATTAAAGGGAATGATTGATGCTATACCAAAAGAACTAGATGAAGTTGCTTCTATAGATGGATGCTCTATATTGGGCATACTCTGGCATGTTATACTTCCGGTAGCCAAGCCAGGATTAGCGGTAACAGCCATGATGGTATGGATATTTGCCTGGAATGAATACCTTTTTGCTTCTGTTCTTACCAGCATGCGAGCAAGAACTATAACTACAGGATTAGCCGAATTTGTAACCGTAATTGGCATTAACTGGGGAGAAATGGCTGCAGTATCGGTGGTATGTCTGCTTCCTGCTATAATATTTTTAGGTTTTATTCAAAGATACATAATAACTGGCCTAACTTTTGGCGCAATAAAAGAGTGAGAGAAATCCCATGGTTTTTCTTCGTGGAGTAGGAGATCGTATCTTCGTATCTGTAGTTTTATTTGTAGCCATCCACCTCTTATGGATGCGATTTTTGGAACATTATCTCCCCCTCTTAATGGCAACAGCTATTTCGGTGATAATAGGCTTTTTAATAATAAAGTACGGATAAAAACCGTGTTTTTTAATTTATAGAACTTATTTCTAAAAAGCTTACCCTTTCTAACAGTCCGGTACCCTTTATCTATAAATCTCTAAGAGCTTTTACATATCTCTTAGAAAACCTTTTAAAGAGGGCAAAAGTGTTCTAAGTTGAGCTTGCACCCAGTTGACAATTTGGAAATTTTTATTATGATAAAACAAAATTTGCTTTTTAAAAATTTTTGATTAAGGAAATATAATGGAAAAGGAATTCCAAAAACAAGTAGACCTTTTTGATAAGCTAATCTCAGAAATAGCAAGAATTTTTGGAATGAAGGAAATAGAAAAATTGGTTGATGTAGATCTTAACTTTCCTCAACTTCAAGTTTTGGAGCAGATATATGTTTTAAAAGAGCCCATGATGAGCCAATTAGGTAAGGTTACAGGAATTCAGCTTAGCACTCTTACCCGAATTGTGGACAAACTTGTTCAAAAAAAATTTGTAACAAGAAAATTTGATCCTTCTGATAGAAGGGTGATAAGAGTTAATTTAACTCCTTATGGAAATGAGATAGTAAAAAAGATTGAGGAAACAAAAAGAGAAAAAATAAAATCTGTCTTAAAGAAATTTAGCTCTTTTGAAAGAGAAAAGTTTCTACAGATGCTCCAGCTCTTGCATCAAAGAGTTTATGGTGAGGGAGAAAGGGGTAAAAAATGAGAAAGAAAATTCTTTTTTTAGTGAGTTTTTCCTTTATCTTTCTTTTTTTACATCCTGCTCTGCAAGCAATTACTCTGGAAGAGGCAACAGATATCGCCTTAAAAAATAACCTTCAGATCCTTCTTGCAAAGGAAAAAATAAAAGAGGCACAACAGAGGATAAAAGGAGCAGTTGCCGAGTATTTTCCTTCTTTGAATCTCACTGGAAATTATACTCATCTTGGTGAAGTTCCTTCAATGTCAGTTCCCGGTTTTGGTGAATTCCCCATGGGAGAACAAGACACAACTTCCCTTATACTTTCTTTGACCCAACCTCTTTATACTAGTGGAAAACTCACTCTCTCAAAAATGCAGGCGGAATTAAATTATGAGAAAGCATTGCAAGATTTAAAAAATGCACGGACGGACCTGGTTTTTAGAGTAAAAAGGAACTTTTACTCTGTGCTTCTTGCAAAGGAAAACATTAAAATAGCAAAAAAAGCCTTAGATCAGGCAGAGCTTCACCTTAAAGTTGTTGAATCCTTTTATAAAACAGGTAGAGCCTCCCGTTTTGACCTTTTAAGGGCAAAAGTGGAAGTTGCCAACCTTAAGCCAAACCTTATTCAAGCAAAAAATAACCTAAATCTTGCAAAAGAAAATTTAGCGGTTATTCTATCTTCTTCCTCTTCTTCCTTTAAAGTGGAAGGAAAGCTAGAGTTTGAACCTTTAAGCTTAACCCTAGATGAAGCCATAAAAACCGCTCTCTCATCAAGAAGTGACCTGAAAAGTTTACTTATAACAAAGAAAATAACAGAGCTTGCTCTTCATCTTGCCAAAATAAAAAACAGTCCTACTCTCTCTTTTGTTGGAAACTACGAATATACAACTTCTTCAGATGAGGATGAGTGGAATAAAAACTGGAACATCAATCTTGTTCTATCCTTTCCCCTTTTTGACTCAGGTAGGGCGAAAGCTTACATAAAACAAGTAGAATCTCAACTAAGACAAGTGGAACTTGCAATTAAGGAACTAAAAAATGCTATCTGCCTGGAGGTAAAAAAAGCTTTTTGGGATATGCAAGCTGCAAAAGAGGCTCTTCTTGCTCAAAAGAAAAATGTTGAGCAAGCAGAAGAAGCTTTATCCATTGCTGAGGGAAGATATAAAAGTGGGACTATTACTCAAGTTGAGGTCCTTGATGCAAACCTTGCTTTAAACAAAGCAAGATTAAATTATACAAAAGCTCTGTTTGAGTATAATCTTGCAAAGGCGGCATTAATAAAGGCAATGGGAAAAGAAAAAATGTAAAAATCAAGGAGGTAAAAGTAATGAAGAAAAGAGTATTGCTGGTGCTTTTACTAATTTTCGTTTTCTTAGGCACAAGTTTGACTTTTGCTCAAACACAAAAGGAGAATGAGTCTCCTTTAAACATCAAAGAAATATCTCTTACTGCTGATATAGCACCTTTAAAACAGGTGCAAGTTATACCTAAGGTAAACGGAACTTTAGAAGAAATTTTAGTAGAGCTGGGAGATAGGGTAAAAAAGGGACAGATCATAGCTAAAATAGACCCCAAAGATATTGCTCTTCAGGTAAAGCAGGCAGAGGCGGCTTTAATTTCTGCTAAGGTAAATTATGAAAAAGCAAAAGCACTCGCAAAGATAAAGGCAGAAAATGATCTCAGAACTTCCCAGGCTGCTCTTTTATCCGCCCAGGCTCAACTTAATTTCACAGAGGCAACTTCCAAAACAGAGTTTTTTGCAGGCCTTTCTCAAGCAACTGTAGCCTTAAAGATAGCACAGGCAAACCTAACCAAAGCAAAAGAGGGAGCAAGAAAAGAAGAAATTGAAAGAGCTCAAGCTGCCTATGAGCAGGCTCTTGCCAATTTTCACACAGCACAAAAGGATCTGCAAAGGGCAGAGGATGATTATAACAGGGGAGCAATTCCTGAACAGGCGCTTGATAAAGCAAAACTTGCCTTTGAGGTTGCTCAAGCTCAACTTGCTTCAGCTAAAGCAAGTCTTGAACTTATAAAAAAGGGAGCAAGAAAGGAGGATATCCAGATAGCAGAGGCAAATGTTGAGCAGGCGAAGACAAATCTAGAAAAGCTTGAAAGCTTTAAGAAGGCAAAAAGCTGGGAGGTAAAAATCCAGGGAGCAAAGGCTCAACTTGAAAATGCAAAATCTGCCTATTTGCTTGCTAAAACGTTCTGGGAGAAAAAGCTTTGGGAAAAAGATGTAGAACTTGCCAGAGCTCAGGTTCAAAATGCACAGGCAGCTTTAGAGCTTGCAAAGTCCCGTCTTGAAGATTGCACTATAAAAGCTCCTATATCAGGAATTGTGAGCGGACGCTTTGTTGATGAAGGATCAGTCGTTGGTCCAGGAGCACCTCTTGTATCAATTGTGGATATAAGTTCTGTCAAAATTATTCTTCACATAAGTCAGGAGTATCTTGACAAGATCTCCTTGACCAGAAAAATAGCTGTCCAGATTGAAAATTATCTTGATAAGGTGTTTACACCCAAGGAAATTAACATAAGTCCTACTATGGATCCTCTCAGCAGAAAAATAAAAGTTGAGGTGATAATACCCAATCCTGATCTTAAAATTAAACCAGGAATGTTTGCTCGAGTGAAACTTATCCTTGCAGAGGAAAGTGGAAAATGAGCCTTCCCAGTCTCTCGGTCAAAAGACCTATCACTTTCTTTATGATATTTATAGCTTTTGTAGGGATAGGAATTGTGGCTTTCTTTAGTTTAAAAATGGACCTTTTCCCTCAGCTTGAGCTTCCCACAGTGGCCATTATTACAACTTACCAAGGAGCCTCCCCTGAGGATATTGAGTCCCTTATTACAAAGCCTATAGAAGAGACAGTTGCCACGGTGGAGGGTCTTGATACTTTAACCTCTGAATCAAGAGAGGGTATCTC
>CAYRAK010000042.1:0-11112 GCA_964422215.1 uncultured Clostridia bacterium
TCCTCCCTTCTCCTTATTATTTTCTTTTGAGAAGGGAGGATAGCAATTTTTTCCTTACCCGCAAGGAGCATTAATTACCAGACACAATATTTATTATACTACCAAATTTAGCTAACAGTCTAAGAAATCAAAAATTATTTAACAAAAATCTAAACCAAGTTTTAGTATATTTTAAAAATGATAAGAAAAATCAATTAATGACTTTTAAATTATGTCAACTAAATAGCTCAATCACAACAAAATCAACAAAAAGAAAAAGCTAGAAATCGATCCTTTTACTTTATTAGTTTCCCGAAAAAATTTTTAACTTAGGGAGGGAATTTAAAGTAACTGTTGGGAAAATTAGTATTGTGCCAATAACAACTAAAGTAAACTTCTAACGGAAAACAAAATATGAAAACTACTCCTAACACAGAAATAGAAAGAGGTAAAAAGATAGGGTTCTCTTAAAGATTTTTTCTTAAAAATTAAGTGCAACACTTTTCCCATTCCTCAAAGATGCACTCTATATTTTCAGGTCTCGCTCCAGGGCCAAATTCACATTGAGCTATTATTCCACCTCGAGGATCATAAAGAGCCTCTTTTACCCTTCTTACTGCCTCTTTTACCTTGTGAGGATTTGTAGAGGGAAGAACATGCTGCCTATCTATCTCTCCCCAGAAAGTAATTTTTCCTTTAAAATGTTTTCCAATTTCTTCAATGTTCATACAGAAAAGTTGAGAGTTAATAGCATCCACTCCTATTTCAATAAGATCCTGATAAATATCAAAGATATATCCATCTGAGTGCATAAAGGCAAATTTACCTGCAGAATGAATCAGGTCACAGTAGTCTTTATATAAAGGTTTAAAAAGTTTTCTCCAAAGTTCAGGAGCGATTAAAAGAGATTTCTGAGATCCCCAATCGTCCATAAACATAAGGGCATCCACTTCTGTCTCTGCCCAAATCTCAAGCTCTTTTAAATAGTATTCATGAACAATTTTTCGAAGTTCAAAAAACTCGGGGGGTTGGTCTACGATATCCATAAACAAATTAGATGTACCTCTCAAAAATTGCATTCTCTCAAAAGGACGGGGACAGGCACCTCCTAGCATAAATTTGTCACTTCTCCTGCAGCTCTCGTTTACTTTCTCCATACCTTTACCTAAAAGCTCATAGGGAGGTTTTACTTTTTCCAAATCAGACCAGTTCTCTACAAGTGGTTTTTTTACCTCTCCATGCACACCTTCCTGAATGTTTTCAAAGATACATCCCCACTCATCGATATAGGTGCCAACCTTGTACATATCCCCTTTTGTATACTTTTCTAAAGGAGGATTGTACTCTGCTCTTTCTATATCCGGGGGGAATTTTTTGCGGATAGTATCTAACTCCTCTTTGTATTGATTTGAAGCTATAGGAAGAACCCACAAGTCTCGTGGCACTCTATCAGGAAAATTGAAAGTTAAAGCTCTTTTTACCCTTTCACGGGAAGTCATTTGCAACTCCCTTTCTTTGTACTTAATTTAGAACTCTTAAATCAATTATCCTTTTACACTTCCTCGAGTCATACCAGCCACAAAGTGTTTTTGAAGTAAGAAAAAAATTATTAAAGCAGGAATAATAGCAACTGTTCCTCCAGCCATAATCTTAGACCACTCAGCTGTATGTTGTCCAATAAAATAGTTTAAACCCACAGGCAAAGTCCTCATCTCTTTCGTAGAAGTTAGGGCAAGAGCAAACATAAATTCACTCCATCCTACTATAAACACATATATTGCAGTACTAGCTATACCAGTTGCACTTATAGGTAATATAATGCGAAAAAAAACCTCTTTTTATATGCATCTGTAGATAATGTTTGAGGAAACCAAGTTTGGGGAATAGAGAAGATTTCATGTGTTTCTTTTAAGGAAGTAGCTACTAACCAATAAAGAGGGAAAAGGACAAATATAGAAAGTATGCCTATTGGAAGATAGAACAAAAATATCGGCTTTGATAATTTTCTTAATAGCGGCTTTTGATAACTCATTTTTACTCTCTCCTTATTCCTACAGCTCTTATATATAGCACAATTCCTGTAGTCATCATAGCTATGAGAAGAAGTGAGATAGTAGAACCAAGACCAAAATTAAAATAATCAAAACTTACATTGTATATGTAAATAGGGACGGTTTTTGTAGCGTTAGCTGGCCCTCCTCGGGTTAAAGTATAGATTAAATCAAAAAAATTAAAAGTCCAGATAAAAGCAAGAATTGTTGTAATCAACATTATAGCACGAAAAAAACCACTTCCCTTATATGGTTGGTTTAAAATGAGAGCCACTGTTAATCCTATTAAAAATTGGAGAATCATACACCACTTGATTTGACACTGGGTAGAACTATAGTATCCTTAAGCATGCGCTACTTTTAAGAGTCCCTTTTGACAAGTCATCTTTCATGTAAGCGATAAAGGGAAAAGCAATTAAAAAATAAACGTTAAGACCTGACCCCTTTAGTTTTTTGTGAGGAGAAAATGTTAAGAAAGACAACTTTATTTGCAATAATTGGTATTTTTTATTTATTTTTGTTGAGAACGGTGGGGACATTCTGGCAACAGATGTTTCGTGAAAATCTACTTCTGGTTCAGATTACTAAAGTGTTGGCATTTCTTGCTATTTTGATACTGGTATTTTTCTTTGCTTCTTTTTTAAAATATTGTCCTGGTAAAAATAAGACAGAATTAAAAAACGCCACAGTATTTGTCCTTATAGGCCACATTTTAATGACAGTTTTATATTTGAAAGAATTATTATTTGTTTTTAATGTAAAAGGTATTCTTTCCTCAAAACCCTATTTTATTGAACTTCTTATTCCATTGGTCGGTTCACTATCACTTTTAGTTTTCTTTATTGTTTTTTACAAAAATCCCTTAACAAAAAGTAGGAAAAGCATGGAAAAGTTCCTTATTTTTCCTGTTGTGGGTGCAGCGATAGATTTGGCTATTCGTTTTTTTATCTTATTAAGATACTTCTACTTCATGGACATCAAATGGCTTGCAGATCTACCTGAAAAATTTAAGGCAATTGTAACTCCTTTGACTTTCTTCAGCTTTATTACAATTCTTTATTTCTTTTTTTATTTCTATAAGCATACAGAAAAGTAAAGAAGAAAAAAGGGGCAGTCTTTTTCAATGTAATATTAAAATTTATCATAAGAAAAAGGAGATGAGCAAAAATAAAAATTGTGCTAATTATTTTGGGAGCAATCGCCGTTCTAATAGCATCAGTTATCATCATCGGAACCTTACATGCAAGAGAGACTAAAAATGAAATAGAAGGACTTTTTAAACAGAACAAAAAAACAAGAACAACAGCAGAAGTAGTTAATGAGGCAGATATAGAAGGCTTACCAGAACCCATTCGGAGGTATTTGAAGCACACCCAGGTCATAGGTAAAGAGAAAATTAAAACCGTCAGCTTAAAACAGGGTGGGTATTTTCGGATGAAAGAAGATCAAAAATGGATGCCGATAAAAGCAGAACAATATTTCAATGTGGATTCCGCTGAGTTTATCTGAATAGCAAAGGTAAATTTTGCTCCACTACTGTCAATATACGCAAAAGACTATAATTACACTTGGTTGGGGTTTTGCTATTTGGTTTGGAGGAGAACTATTTAGAAGTGTCTTTACCGAACACATGATGTTGGGGATAACAACTTTTTTGATTTCAAAATAGTTGGAGAAAAATATAATAGGTGTGATGAACTTAAATGAAGATTAGAAAAACAGCAGCATTTTTTAGAGTAATTTCTGTGCCATTTTAACATAAACTCTATCATTTTTCCACCCATATTTTTAAAACCCACCTTATCTGCCAAATTATTTTCTGGTGCAGGAACATCTTCTTGCCAAACATTTTCTTACCACAATTTTTAATATACATCCGTTTCTCAGGATCTATGTGAAAAACACTATACTTTTTTCCTTTTTAAGATGCTATATTTTTATATACACCCTTTAATTATTGACTTTTGGCCTTCTATAAATTAGAATAACACAAAAGATTTTGAGGTAGGAGAGATGGATATAAAAGAAGAGGTTTTAAAGATATGTAAAAATGCAAAAAAAGCAAGCATGATCTTGGCAAGTCTTTCCTCAGAGGAAAAGAATAATGCTCTTTTTGAGATGGCAAAAAAGATAGAGAAAAACGCTGAAAGAATAAAAGAAGAAAACAGAAAAGATGTGGAAAAGGCAAAAAAAGAAGGTTTATCCTCTGCCCTTATTGACAGGTTAACCTTAAATGATAAAAGAATCGCAAGCCTTTCCAAAAGCCTAAAAGATGTTGCCTCTCTTGAGGATCCTGTTGGCGAGATTGAAAAGATGTGGAAAAGACCCAACGGGCTTATTATTGGAAAAATGGTGGTACCTATTGGTGTTATTGGGATAATTTATGAGTCAAGACCAAATGTAACAGTTGATGCAGCAGCACTTTGTCTTAAAGCGGGAAATGCTGTAATTCTCCGAGGGGGATCTGAGGCCTTTATGTCAAACTGTGTCCTTGTTGATATTTTAAAAGAGGCTCTTAAAAAAACAAAGGTTCCTCCAGAAAGTGTGCAGCTTATAAGAACAACCAAAAGAGAAGCGGTAAATTATATGCTTAAAATGAATGAATATATAGACCTTATCATTCCTCGGGGGGGTGAAAGTCTCATAAAAGCAGTTACTGAAAACTCCACCATTCCTGTAATCAAGCATTATAAAGGAGTTTGTCACACCTTTGTTGACAGTGAAGCAGACCTTGATATGGCTGAAAAAATCTGTTTTAATGCAAAAGTTCAACGACCTGGTGTTTGTAACGCAATGGAAACACTTCTCGTAGATAAAAGAATAGCAGAATCATTTCTTCCGAGAATGATTGAAAAATTCAAAAAGGCAGGAGTTGAGATAAGGGGTGATGAAAAAACAAAAAAAATTGTCCCAGATATTAAAGATGCTACAGAAGATGATTGGTTCTGCGAGTACCTTGATCTTATCCTTTCTGTAAAAGTAGTAGATGGGATTGAGGAGGCAATTGAACATATAAACTACTATGGCTCCCATCACTCTGATGCTATAATAACTCAAAATTATGCTAAAGCAAAAAAATTCCTGCAAGAGGTAGATTCAGCAGCAGTGTATGTAAATGCTTCAACCCGATTTACTGATGGAGGAGAATTTGGTATGGGAGCAGAAATTGGAATCTCCACTGATAAACTTCATGCAAGAGGCCCTATGGGAGTAAGAGAGCTAACCTCTTGTAAGTTTATTATTTTAGGGGAAGGACAAATCAGGGAATGAAATTACAAAGAACTAGAATAGAACCAGTTCAGATGGAGGAGATTCAAAGGGCAAAAAAGAAGCTAAAAGAAGGTGGGATTATTTGCCTGCCAACAGATACTGTTTATGGGTTGGCAGTAGATGCTAAAAATAAAGAAGCTGTAGAAGGACTCTATAAACTAAAGAAAAGAACAAAGGATAAACCCCTTATTTTGTTTCTCAAAAGTCAAAGAAGGCTTATTAATTTTGTCAAAAAAATACCTCCATCTGCCTTAAAACTCATGAACTATTTTTGGCCAGGATCTCTTACTCTAGTATTTGAAGCAAATATTGGAAAATGGCCTCTTGTGACTGAGGAGGGAAAAATAGGAGTAAGAGTTCCCTTCCATCCTGTGCCACTAAATATAGCAGAAGATGAGGATATTCTTCTTGCCACGACAAGTGCCAACATATCTGGAGAAAAAGCAGTAGCTGATCCTAAAAATTTGTCAGAAAAAATAAAAGAAGCAGTTGATATTCTCATTGACACAGGACCTTCTCCTTCTGGCGAGGAATCAACAGTTGTTGATGTTACCTTTTTCCCTCCTAAAATTTTAAGGAAGGGAAAAATAAGAGAAGAAAAAATAAGAGAAGTTTTATCTGAGCCAACAAGAATTCTCTTTGTTTGCAGTGGAAATGTGTGTCGCAGTGTCATGGCAGAGTATCTTTTCAAAAAATTCTGGCCTTCAGAGTATCAACAGAAAGTGGAGGTAACATCAGCTGGAACATCAGCTCTCTCCTCTTCTTCTCCTTCTCGACTTACAAGAGAGGTTATGGAAAAAAGAAAAATCGATGTAAGCTCACATCGAAGTAGATACACTGATTTATCCATCATTTCAAGATCTGATCTTGTTCTTGTAATGGAAGAAAAACATAAAAATTATCTAAACAAAATATACCCACAGGCAAAGGAAAAAATTTTCATGCTATCTGAATTTGCCTCAGGAAAAAAAGAAAATATTATCGATCCTCTGAACCAATCAGAAACTTTCTATGAAAAGACCTGTCAAATTATTGAAAGAGAAATAAAAAAACTTATAAAGAAATTAGGTGTAGGAGATAACAAATAAAACCCAAAGACACAAGACCTAGCTGGGATGATTATTTTATGCAGATAACACAGCTTGTGGCAAAGCGTTCAACCTGTATCAGGAGGCAGGTAGGAGCAATAATTGTAAAGGATAAAAGAATCCTCTGTACAGGATACAATGGTCCTCCGGCTGGACTTCCTCACTGCTCCGAAGTAGGATGTTTAAGAGAAAAACTTAATATCCCCTCTGGTGAGAGACAGGAGATTTGCCGGGGACTACATGCTGAACAAAATGCAATAATTCAGGCAGCTCTTCACGGAATAAGCATAAAAGACTCTGTGCTTTACTGTACCCATCAGCCCTGCATAACCTGCAGCAAGATGATCATAAATGCAGGAATAGTAAAAGTTATCTTTCAGGGAGAGTATCCTGATAAACTAGCCAGGGAGATACTTAACCAAGCTGGGGTTAAATTAATAAAGTACGGAGAGAAAAATGCCTGAGGATGTATTAAAAAAGATAGAAGAAAAGGAAAAAGAAGCCGAAAAACGTCTAAAAGAGGCACTGAGAGAAAAAGAAAAAATTATAGAGGAGACAGAGGAGAAAGTAAAACAGCTTATGACAAAAGCAGAGCAAGAGGCAAAAAAAGAAATCGAAAGATACAAAAAAGAAGCCTGGGTAGCTGCTGAGGAGGAGATTAGAAAAATAAAAGAGGAAGCTGAAAAAGAAAGAGAAAAATTAAAAAAGAAAGCGGAAGAGGAAGGAAAAAAGAAAGCAATTGAATACATCTTAGAAGAAGCTAAAAAAACCTGGAAAAAGATAAGTTAAAAGGAGAGGACGATGGCTGTTGCAGAGATGAGAAAGGTTACTTTAATTGGTGAGATAGGTGTAAGGGAAAAGATAATTAAAAAGTTAGGAGATGCAGGTATATTTCAATCCGTACCTCCAAGTCAAAGCCATACCTCCAATCTTTTTAAAAAATCACAAGTTGATGTATCCTCCCTTGAGGATAATATCACAAAATTAGAAGAAACCATAAATTTTTTAACTCGCTTTGAGGAAGAAGGATTTAGTTTAGGTCTTTTTCCTACCAAAGTTGTGGTGAATGCAAAAGAGAGAAACAGGTGGATAAGAAGTTTTAATTGGGAAAAAGTTTATGAAAAATGTAAAAAAATAGAAAATAGATTGATAAAACTTGATGAGGAATCTCAGTCTCTTAAGGAGGAGCTAGAAAATCTTTCTCCCTGGAAAAATATGCCCTCTCCTTTAAGGTATTTAAAGGAAAAAAAATATATAGATTTTCAGCTTGCAATTTTACCTTATGAGGCAAAGCCATCTCTTTTAAAGCTTACTCAGAAAGAAGAAATTTGTACTCAGGTTTTCAGTGAATCAGGAAGAAAAATCTACACTCTTTTCATCTTCCTTAAGGAAAAGCGCTCCAAAGTGGAAGAAATCCTGCAAAAACTTAGAGGGGAGAAACAAAAAATATCAGAGGATATTCTTCCTTCTAGTAAAATAGAGGAAATTAAAACTAGAGAAGAAGAAATTGAAAAGGAAAAAGAGAAACTTTTGGAGGAGGCAAAAAAACTAACCGAGGAGAAAGTTAAACTTATGGTCGTTCACGATTATTTCTATGACCTTCTTCAGGAAAGAAAAGTTCAATCTCATTCTCAGCTTGGTCGCTACACATTTTTCTTGCAAGGATGGATAAGAAAAGATGATACTCCTGTATTAAAGAAAATATTAAGTGATTTTCCCCAAGTTGATGCTGTAATAACAAAACCAAGCAAAAAAGAAGAATCACATGTACCTGTTGCCCTTTCAAATCCCAAAATATTTAAACCTTTTGAACTTGTCACAGAACTTTATGGACTTCCAAGGTATGTAGAGATAGATCCAACTCCATTTCTTGCACCCTTTTTTGCTCTCTTTCTAGCCTTATGTTTAACCGATGGAGGATACGGCCTTATTTTGGCTATTTTATCATTTATCATTCCTAGAAAAATGTACGTTGGAGAAGGAGGGAAAAAACTTTTTTCTATTCTCTTTATAAGTGGACTTGTAACATTGGTAGTGGGAACAATTACAGGAGGTATATTTGGCGTTCAAGTCAGTGATCTTCCGGATTTTCTTGCACCTGTTAAAAAACTTGTTCTTTTCAATCCCATGGAAGAGCCCATGATTTTTCTAGCTCTTGCCCTTGCACTTGGTATAATACACCTGCTTATAGCAATAGCTATTGAAATGAGAGATAATTTGAGGAAAAAAGATATAGCATCTGCTTTCCTTGATCAGTTTTCCTGGATTGTGCTCATTATAGGCCTTCTTCTGGTTGGAGCTCCTTTTGTAAAGGGTTTCCTCACAGGAGGTGGAGAGGCATCCTCTCCAAGCGGAGGGATTTCTCTCACTTTCTCCCCTTCCCAGATGTTTGATACTTGGAAAATTCTCCCTTTATACTCAAAAGTAGGCTCTGTTATGAGTTTGGGCACAATGATAGTACTTTTTCTCTTCTCTGGAAGAAAAAGTAAAAATTTAGGTATAAGGCTGGGGAAAGGAGCCTATGAGCTTTATGGAATTATTCAGCTTTTTGGTGACGTTCTCTCTTATTCCCGTCTTCTCGCTCTAGGACTTGCCACAAGTGTAATTGCAACTGTCGTGAATACTATTGCAAAAATGGCTGGAGGAATACCTGTTTTGGGTCCTGTGGCATTTGTCTTCATTTTAATATTTGGCCATCTTGGTAATCTGGTAATAAATTGTCTTTCTGGTTTTATCCATACCTCCCGTCTTCAATTTGTCGAATTTTTCACAAAGTTCTATGAAAGCGGTGGTAAAAAATTTGAGCCTTTAAGAAGAGAAGGAAAGTATACGATAGTAAAAGGATGAAGGAGAATAAAGGTGATGGAATTTAACTTTTACATGCCTACAAAGATTCATTTTGGTCAGAACAAAATAAAAAAGGTGGGGAAAATAGTAAAACCCTATGGGAAAAAAGCTTTTATTGTAACAGGAAAAACTTCTGCACGGAAACTAGGTTTTCTGAAAACTCTAGAAGAGGCTTTAAAAGAAGAAAAAATAGATGCTATTTTCTTTGAAAAAGTTGAGCCTAATCCATCAGTTGAAACGGTAGAAAAAGGTGCATACTCTTTTAAAAAAGAAAAGTGTGACTTTATAGTTGCTCTGGGAGGAGGAAGCCCCATTGATGCAGCAAAAGCAATTGGAATCCTGGTGTCTAACTCCCTTCCCTTGACACAATATTTTGGAAAAGATAAAGTAGAAAAAAGCATTCCACCTCTTATTGCTATTCCTACAACAGCAGGCACTGGAAGTGAAGTTACTCCTTACGCAGTTATAACAGAAAGCCATACAAAAAAGATTATAACTTCTTCTAAGATTTTTCCAAAAGAGGCTATATTAGATCCTGTATTAACTTTTTCCCTTTCCTCCACATTAACATCCGATACAGGGATAGATGCCTTATCCCATGCAATAGAAAGCTACGTCTCCAAAAAAGCCTCACCTTTAAGTGAAACTGTTGCTTTGCAGGCAGTAAAACTAATAGGAGAGTACCTTCCAAAAGTAATTGAATCCCCTTGCGATATTGAGGCTCGCTCCCAAATGATGTATGCATCTTTACTTGCAGGAATAGCAATCTCCCAAACAGGTACAACTCTTCTCCACAGCATGGGATACAGATTAACCTCAGACTTTAATGTTCCTCACGGAAGGGCTAACGGAATTTTACTTCCCTCTTTTTGGGAGATAAATTTTTCCGGTTGTCCTGAAAAATTCTCCACCCTCATCTTATCCTTAAACAGAGGTGTAAATAAAGAAAAAACAAAGGATGCAAAAAAAAGCTCTCTCCTTGTAAAAGATTTTCTTTGTAGAGTGGGACTTTCCGAAAAAACTACCTTAGATATAAAAGAGGAAAATTTTGTCCAGTTTGCAAAGGAGGTTATAGAAAACAAAAGAAAACTTAAAAACAACCCAAAAGAGCTAAATCTTGAGGATATTGTAAAAATTTATAAAAAAGCTTTAAGTTAGCCTCCTTTTATGTGGTTTTGTTTTAAGGTAAGCAAATTAAACCCGACAAAAAGTATGAATCAGAAAAACTTTCTTAAAATTTTTGTGCTTATTTTTTTCATCTTTTTTATTCTCTCTGGAGCAATCTTTGCAACAGAGCAAAAAATTAAAGTAATTAAGGATCAGGAGTACTTTTTTGTCCTTCAAGAGGCAATAAGGGATGCACAAAAATGTATAAAAGTAGTTGTATTTGAGATAGGATACTACCCTAACCATCCTTTAAGCCCCAGTAATATCTTAATTCATGAGCTTATCTTGGCTAAAAAAAGAGGCGTTGATGTGAAAGTCCTTCTTGATGTAAGCGAGTGGAACCTAAAATTGACAGAAAAAAATACATCTGCAGGAAAAATCCTCTCTAAAGGAGGAGTTACAGTAAGATATGACTCACCTAAAAAAACCACCCATACAAAGCTTGTGATAATAGATGATTCTTTTGCCATCCTTGGAAGTAATAACTGGACCTACTATTCTCTCACCCAAAATAGGGAGCTTGCCGTCCTTATAAGCTATCCTCCTGCAATTGAAGAGCTTAATGCATATTTTAATGAACTTTGGGAGGAGAGTCGAAGTTTACCTTAGAGTTGGAACTTTTACATCTGTATGGATTTAAGGAGCCTCAGGTTTTTCTTCTTGACAGTTAAAGGGGCTCTGCTATTCTTTAAATACGGTGAAGGCAATGA
>CAYRAK010000043.1:0-11103 GCA_964422215.1 uncultured Clostridia bacterium
TTTATTAAAAAGAGCTAAGTTTAATATATCAAAAAATATTTTGTTGTCAAACTCAAAAGTTTGACATCGGACAATTTTTCATATCTTTAATTTTAGATGTTTTAAAATTCAAAGTTATTCTTAGACTTGCAAGAGAGTATCCAGGCCATATTCTCAGCAAAATCTTTTATTGTCTGAAGCCCCTCCTCATCTTTGAGAACATCTCCCTTTTCTCTCCCAAAAGCAATATTCCAGTAACAGGCAGAACCTACGATTATCATTCCAAAAATACTAAAAAATTGAAGAAGTTGCATAAGAGCAAAATTATGTCCTCCTCTCCTTGCTACTACTATAGCACCTGCAACTTTTCTACGGAAAGGCGCATCCATTCCTCGAGCTATATATCCTGCTCTATCTATAAGAGCTTTTATCTGGGCCGTAACAGAACCGAAATAAACCGGGCTTGCCAAAATAATTCCATCTGCATTTAGCATTTTTTCCAGTATTGGAGCAAGATCATCTTGAATATGGCATTTTCCTATATTTTTTCGACAATATTTACACGCATCACATGGCTGAATCTTTTTATCTGCAAGACTTATAAGCTCGGTATTTATTCCCTTTCCCTCAAGTACATCAAATACTTTTTTAATGAGAATTTCTGTGTTTCCTTCCTTACGAGGACTCCCACTTATACCAATTACTTTCAATTTTTTCTCTCCCTCACTCTATGAAAATGTACTTCATTCCAAAATTTCTACCATTGCTCTTTTCCCAAGCTTATTTGCTACTACCCCTACAATGGTTCTTAAGGAGTTGGCTACTCTCCCTCCCTTGCCTATTATTTTACCAAGATCCTCCTTAGCTGCAGAAATTTCCAGAATAATAGTCTCTCCTCCTTCTATCTCTTTTACCTTCACTTTATCAGGGTTATCTACAATTTGTTTAACAATACGTTCTACTAACTCTTGCATTTTTTACATACCTCCTTTGGGTTAGAGTAGAGACATCAGGTATACTAACATTGTTGGCTCTCCTGTCAAATTTTACTCTCTTCTTCCACCCCTCTCTTTTAAACAGATTTGAATTGAGGATATCTTTTTAGGACGTATAATCTTCTTATCGATTCCATATTTGCCAAAATTCCAAGTATAAGTAAGACATAATACACCTGATTAAACAGCGCTCCTATCATTATAAGAAACATTCTAACATCTCTTCCAAACCTTATTTTAATTTTTCCACTTTCTTTAAAGATCGTGTCGTACTTAATAGCTGTGTAGCTATTCATGAAACCGCCAATGAGTGCAATAAAACCAATAATCCACACTCCAATTTCTCCATGTAGAGCCCACCAGCCATATGTCATACCCAGAATTATGAGAGCATCCGCATATCTATCAAGAACTGCATCAAACCAGGCCCCATATTCTGTCTGTTGAAACTTCAATCTTGCTATTTCTCCATCACAGCCATCAATGATTGAGGAAAATTGCGCTAAAACTGCAGCAGTTACAATATGAAAGTAGCTACCAAAGGAAAAGAAAAAAGCAGAGAGCAAAGAGAGAAAAAAACTAAAAAATGAAATCAGGTTAGGTTTAATGTCAGTTTTTGCAAGAATTCTCGAAAGTCGTGTTGAAATGACCCTGTTTAAATATTTTGATATGGGACCATCTGTAGGTTTCTTTAAACTTTCACAGAGATTCTTTTCAGCTTCCACTATATTTTTTTTTGTATCAATATCCATCCAGAACTGTCCTTTTACGTCGAAGGCTTTCATCTTTCCACTTTTTGCCAGAATCCTTATTCCTCCAGATAATGTTTCATCATTTGCTTTAATACTCTCCTCTAGTGCTTCAAAAATCAAAGGAGAAAGCAAAAATATACCGCAATCAACACCATTATAATCTTTTATTTCCTTACCAATATCTTGTATGTAATTTCCCCTTATTATTACTTTTGTTGCATCCTCTAAGTCTATATATTTCCTTGGTGCTTTATCTACCACCAAAATACTCTCATCTTCTTTTAATTTCTCCCTCTTCAATTCTTTTAAAATTTTGACATCAAAAACATGATCCGACATTAAAAGAAAAAATCTTTCTTTTTTTAGCAGGTCTTTAGCTTTTAAAACCGAAACCCCATTTCCCTTATCCCATTCCTCATTTTGCACATAAGTTATTTTTGCTTTGTATTTTCCTCCATCTCCCAGTTTTTCTTTTATCTTTTCTCCTAAATAACCAACAACTATTATAAATTCATTAATACCAGCTTGTTTTGCGGTCAAAATTACTCTTTCAATCAAAGACAAACCAAGAAGCTCAATTAGCTGCTTAGGTTTTTCCTTGGCTGCGGCTTGTAATCTGCTACCTTTTCCAGCAGCGATTATCAAAGCTTTCATGAGACTTCTCCTTTTTCTGAAGAAGAGGTTCAATCTCACTTGCGTTTTTCTTGAAAGGTCCATATTTTCCTAATTTTAAAGATGCGACTATTGCAGCAAATTTTCCCGTTTTGTCAAAATCAGGAACAGAATGGATGCTTTCTAATCTTTTATAAATATAACCTGCCATATATGTATCACCGCACCCTGTAGGATCTACAACTTTTGGTTGAGGATAGGAGGGTATAAAGTAAAATCTTTTTTTAGAATAAATTAAACTGCCTTTTTCACCTAATGTAATAATTACTTCTCTTACACCAAGCGATGATAGTGTTTTTGCTGCCTCTTTAATGTCCTCTTTGCCTGTCAGGATTTTTGCCTCTATTGCATTAGCTTTTAATATGTCTACATAGGGAAGAATCTCTTTTTTTTCTTCCCAGTCTCTCATTTTTACACAGCCTTCTACTACTTCTCTTAAGAATCCTTGTACGTCCAATGAAATTATGGATTTTTTACTCAAGAACTTCAAAGCCTCTGGAGAAACGTCACCTTTAGTTAAGGAGCCGATATGGAAAATTACTGAAGATATATCTCTCAACTCATCAACCCTAATTGGTGTAGCAACAGCTCTTACCTTTTGTAGCCTATCTTTTCCGGGAGGTGAGTAGCCGTCAAGATATATGTTTTCAAATATAGTTGTTTTGGGGCTCTTATTGAGAAAAATAGGAATATTGTTTTTAGTTAATTCATCTAAAAGATACCTATCACTGTAATTTAGTTTTGTTACTACAGCTACATTCACTCCGAGGTTTTTTAAGGCAACTGAAGTATAATACGCAGTACCACCTGGTAATTCTTTCACCCTGTTACCAATTTTTATAATATCTCGAGTTATGTGTCCTACCACACATACGTCCACTTTTGTACACGAATTCCTTATATAATCTTTTCTCGTGTTTATCTTCATCTGAGCTGTAACGCTTTTGTATTCTTTTGTATTAATCTATTTTAAACTAAGTTTAAGAAAAAGTGCAGAGATTGTCAATCTTAGCTTTTGATTTAATATATCTTGTGGTTAAATTGAATTTTATTACAATATAGAAAACTTTATCAAATGGAGAAAAACAATGAAATTTGCTTTTTTAAGAAAAGATTTGAGACAAAAATTGAAAGAAATTGGAAAGGCTGATATTGTGGTAGGTATTCCCAGTTATTGCAATGAGGACAACATAGAAAACGTTCTTAAAAAAGTAAGTAAAGGTTTAGTAGAATTTTATCCTGATGCTAAAAGTATAATAATTGTCTCTGATGGAGGATCCACTGATGATACTAGAGAAAAAGCCAAAAAGGTGGATACAGGAAAAGTTGAGAAAATAGTAACCATTTATAGAGGACCTGCTGGGAAAGGAAGCGCTTTGCGGAGTATATTTGCCGCAGTCTGTTCTCTCGATGCAGAAGTCGGTGTATGTGTAGATGCTGACCTTCGATCTATAGAACCTGAATGGGTCAGGAAACTTGCTGGTCCTATTATAGAGAAAAAATGCGATTTTGTCGCTCCTCTTTATCTTCGACATAAATATGATGCTACGATAACAAATGACATAGCCTATCCTCTTACAAGAGCTCTTTATGGAATTAGGATCCGTCAACCAATTGGAGGAGATTTTGGTTTTTGTAAGGACTTAGCCTCTGAGTATTTAGAGCAGGACGTATGGAATACAGATGTGGCAAGATTCGGTATAGATATATTTATGACAACCGTAGCTATATGCCATGGATACAGAATTGGAGAATCACCCCTTGGAGCTAAATCTCACCGACCAAAGGATCCTATCTCTCTAACACCTATGTTTTGTCAGGTTGTTGGCACAATGTTTGATTTAGCAGAAAAATATGAGAATAGATGGCTAAATATTAAAGGAAGTGTAAATCCTCGAATAACAGGAGAGATTGAATTTGCAGAGCCTGAAAAGGTTGCCTTCTCTACAGAAAGATTAAAAGAAAATTTTAGAGCAGGATGGGAAAGATTCTCTTTCGTTTGGGAAAAAATCCTTGACAGCTTAAACTTTGAACATTTGAAAAAAGTGAAAGAGGAAAAGGACCTTCTGTATGCCTCTCCTTGGGCTAAGATTGTTTATGATTATCTTCTAGCCTACCATAACAAAACCAAAACTTACAAAATAGAACGTTCAAGACTTTTGTGGAGTCTTGTGCCTCTTTATCAAATGAGAGTTGCCTCATTTATCGAAGAAACAGAAGGAATAGATAGTAGACAGGCTGAAAAACTAATTGAAAGCCAAGCTTTAGTATTTGAGGATTGTAAGTCCTATTTAGTTGAAAGGTGGGAAAAAGCATCCTAAATCTTTCTATAACGTTGGATATTTTCTTTGTATAAGTCAGCTCCTTTTACATCATTTGCTACAATGAGAGGAAAATCTTTTACTTCAAATCTATATATGGCTTCTGTTCCTAGATCTTCATAAGCAATAATTTCTGCTTTTTTAATACACTCAGATAGAAAAGCCGCAACCCCTCCAGTAGCTACAAAATAAACAGCTTTATATTTTTTTAAAGCCTCCTTTACTCTCTCTGAACGAGAACCTTTTCCTATCGTTCCTTTTATTCCCGCTTTTATAAGGAATACAGTATAAGGATCCATTCTGCAGCTTGTAGTAGGTCCTGCAGGGCCAATGACCATACCAGGTCTAGCAGGAGCGGGACCTGTATAGTAGATTATCTGGCCTTTTAAGTTAAAAGGTGGTTTTTCTCCTCTTTTAAGTGTATCAGCTAATCTTTTATGTGCTGCATCGCGAGCTGTATATATAGTTCCACTTAATAGAACTTTATCCCCAATCTTTAACCTTTCCACATCTTCGTTTGATAAGGGCGGTGTTAATTTAATTATATTTTTATTTTGTATCATTTTGCTCATTTTATATTTCAACCTCTATATGACGTGCTACATGACATTGAAGATTAACTGCTACGGGAAGAGATGCAATATGGCAAGGAAGCCATTCTATATGTACGGCAAGAGCTGTAATTTTTCCTCCTAGTCCCTGAGGTCCTATGCCTAGTTTGTTTATATTTAACAGGAGTTCATCTTCTAATTCTGCATATCTTGGATGAGAATTATGCTGCCCAATCTTTCTTAAAAGTGCTTTCTTTGCAAGTAATGGAGCGACTTCCAAATCACCTCCTATTCCTACCCCCACAATCAAAGGAGGGCAAGAGTTTGGACCAGCACTTTCCACCGTTTTAATCACAAAGTTTTTTACCCCTTCTATTCCATCTGCAGGTTTTAACATACGCACTCTACTCATATTCTCTGCACCTGCTCCTTTTGGACAGAAAATAATTTTTATTCTCTCACCCGGACAAATTTTAACATGTACTATACAGGGAGTATTATCCCCAGTATTACGACGGTCAAAAAGAGGATCAGAAACAACAGATTTTCGCAGATACCCTTCCCTGTAACCCTCTTTTACTCCTTCATTTAGAGCGACTTCCAAATCACCTCCTTTAATTTTTACCTCTTGTCCTAAATCTACAAAAAATATGGCAATTCCTGTATCTTGGCAAAGAGGGATTTTTTTCTCATTTGCAATTTTGATATTTTTCAGTATTTGTTGCAAAATATCCCTTCCCTGAGGTGACTCTTCCTCATTATATGCCCTTTTTAAAGCATTTATGATATCCTCAGATAACCTGTAGTTTGCCTTTATACATAAATTCTTTACTACCCTTTTAATTTCATTTACATGAATCTCTCTCATTTTGTTTTAAGAAAAATTTTTATTTGGGGCGGGTGGAATTATATTTTCCTTCATCAGAAGTTCGACAGCATCCCTTGCTCTCTTTATAATAGAAAAGGCTTTTTTATAAAGTTCCTTTCGTGAAATTTTAATTTGAGCAATTCCCTCTTCAATGGCCTTTATACCCACAGCAGTAGCTTCTCTAGGAAACACTTCCCAGTCATCCATAGTAGGAATGATAAAGTCTTCGCTTAATCCTTTATCTTCAGCACATTTTGCAAGTTCTTTTGCTGCAGCTATACACATTGTGTCAGTAATAGCTTTTGCTCTCACATCTAATGCTCCTCGAAATATTCCGGGAAACCCTAAAGAGTTATTTACTTGATTGGGAAAATCAGATCTTCCAGTTGCAACTATTCTTGCTCCTGCTTCCTTTGCCTCCCAGGGCCATATTTCAGGAATAGGATTAGCACAGGCAAAAACAATAGCATCCTTTGCCATAGCTTTTATCCATTCTTTCTTTATTGTCCCTGGTCCAGGCTTAGAACAGGCAATACAGACATCTGTTTTCTTCATTGCCTTTTCTATATCTCCTTTTCTGTGTTCTGCATTAGTCTTTAAGCATATCTCCCATTTTTGCTTATCTCTTTTTTTGTCAATATCATTTCTTTTTGGGTGAAGAATACCTTTGCTGTCGACCATAATTATATTTCCTGGTGAAACTCCAGCACAGATAAGAAGACGAGCAATAGCAATGTTTGCTGCTCCTGCTCCAATCATGGAAATTCTCACTTCTCCTATATCTTTTCCTACAATTTTAAGTGCATTAAAAAGAGCCGCTAGGGTGACAGTTGCAGTTCCTTGCTGATCATCATGCCATACAGGTATATTCATCTCATGTTTCAATCTATCTAAAATATAAAAACATTTTGGTTTTTCAATGTCTTCAAGATTTATCCCTCCAAAGGAAGGCTGAAGCCATTTTATTACTTTGATAATATCATCGGCATCTTTAGTATCAAGGCAGATGGGAAAAGCATCTATCCCTCCTAAATATTTAAACAAAAGAGCCTTTCCTTCCATTACAGGAAGCCCTGCTTCAGGACCTATATCTCCAAGTCCTAGAACTCTTGTTCCATCAGAGATTATACCAACTGTGTTCCATTTGTTCGTGTTCTCATACACAGCTTCTTTATTTTCTGCTATTACCTGACAGATTTTAGCTACACCAGGTGTGTACCAAATGGCAAAATCATTGAAGTCTCTAATTGTGCACTTGGGAATAATTTCTATTTTACCCTGATAAAAGGGATGAAGCTTTAGAGCTTTTTTTCCTGGTATCTTAGTTTTTTCTAAAAGTTCTTTTTTAGAAGTCTGGTGCATCCCTATCTCCTTTTGTCTATAGTACTTTTCTTAAAAAGTATTCCCAATATCAGTTTACAACTATTTAAAGAATTGTAAAATAATAAATTAAAAAAGAGGAGTAAGCAAGATGAGTATTACCTACAATCCAAAAAGGAAAAAACGCAAAAGAGTCCATGGGTTTTTAAGTCGGCAAAGCACTAAAAGTGGTAGGAAAGTTTTAGCAAGAAGAAGAAAAAAAGGAAGAAAAAGGCTTGCTGTTTAAAATTTCACCCTTATAATAAACCTTAGCGCAAATACTTATATATACTTTTCTCTTAGTTTTTTCAAAGATTGAGAAAGACCAGAAAGATTTGAAATTGTAAGAAGACCTAGAAAAATATCTTCTTGACTTTCTTCACCCTCCTCTTTATAATTGGGTGACAAAGGAATATAAAAAATGAAAGTAGGACTTATCGGTTGTGGAGCCATTGGAAAAGTTGTAGCAAGAAGTATAGATGAGGAAATCCCTCAGTTAGAGCTTTCTTTTGTTCATGACAAAGATAGAGAAAAAGCTACCAATTTAATAGCAAAGCTTAAAAAGAAACCCAAAGTAGTAAACAGTGTTGAGTACCTTGTTGAGAAGTCAGACCTTGTAGTTGAAGCTGCATCATCCGAGATCGTGGGAGAGCTACTTCAACTGGTAATGAAAAATCAAAAAGATTTAATGATTATGAGCATAGGAGGGTTGCTTCAAAATCTTGATCTTCTAGAAAAGATAAGAAAAGAAGGAAAATGTAGAATATTTTTGCCTTCAGGAGCAATTGCTGGTCTAGATGGCTTAAATGCTGCTCGAGAAAGTAACATTAAGTCTGTTCTACTTATAACTTCCAAACCTTTGCAGGCTTTCGCTAATGAACCTTACATTTTGGAGAAAAAATTAGACCTCCAGAGAATCAAAAAGCCTACAGTTATTTTTGAGGGAAGTTGCAGAGAGGCAGTAAAAGTTCTCCCTCGAAATATAAATGTTTCAGCTACTCTCTCTTTAGCTGGGATAGGAATGGATAAAACAAAGGTCAGAATTATAGCAGATCCCAATCTTCTAAGAAATACTCACAGAATATCTATTCAGGGTGATTTTGGAGAAATGGAAATAGAAGTTCAAAATGTTCCCTCTCCCGATAATCCAAAGACAAGTTATCTTGCTACTTTGTCTGCAGTTGCTACTCTCAAGAAGATGGTAAGTCCAATAAAAATAGGAACTTAATTTAGCTTAAGAAAGTTTTTAGGGTATAAAAGTATGCAGATAAGTTTGATTAGAGAGATTATCAAAGAGGCTCTTAAGGAGGATATAGGAAAAGAGGATATTACTACTGGAAGTTTGCTTTCTCAAGAAAATTTTCGACGGAAAGCAAAAATAGTAGCTAAATCAGAAGGAGTTTTAGCTGGAATTATAATCGCCAAGGAGGTTTTTCGAATCCTTGACCCAGAGACTGAATTTGCATTTTCCAGCAATGAGGGAGAATTATTTTATCCTGGAGATACTTTGTTAGAATTTGAAGCTGCCTCTCAGGCTATATTAGAAGGGGAACGAACAGCCCTTAATTTCTTACAAAAACTCTCAGGAATTGCTACTCTAACAAGAAAATTTGTGGATAAGGTTTCTCCCTATGGGGTAAAAATTCTTGATACAAGAAAAACAACCCCTCTTCTTCGTCAGTTGGAAAAATACGCTGTAAGGGTAGGAGGTGGAATAAATCATAGATTTGGACTTGACAGTGGAGTACTGATAAAAGATAATCATATTAAGATTGTGGGAAGTATAAAAAAAGCGGTCGAACTTGTAAGAAAAAAAACTCCCCCCTTATGCAAAATTGAAGTAGAAGTTACAAACATAGATCAATTGAGAGAGGCTATTGAAAGTGGGGTTGATATGATTATGCTAGATAACATAGGATACCAAAATTTAAAAGAGGCAATTCAGATCATAAGAAGCCAAACAAAGAAAATAATTGTTGAGGTCTCCGGAGGAATAACCTTAGAGAATGTAGAAAAAATTGCCAAGTTAAAACCAGATTTTATCTCTGTTGGAAAGTTAACCTACCTTGGAGTTGAAGTAGATATGAGTCTAAAGGTAATCTAAGCCTACCTCCCACAAAAAGCCAATCTACTTCGAAAAATCAGCCTTTACAAGGAAGGAAAATTTGCTAAAATATGGTCTATACGAAGAAAAAGGAAGTTAAGAGTGATTGATCTTCACACGCATACATTTTTAAGTGACGGGGTACTTTGTCCAGCAGAACTCGTTCAACGAGCAAAAGAAAAAGGTTACAAAGTACTGGGAATTACTGACCATGCAGATCCTGCAACAATAAACTGGATAGTTCCTAAACTTCTTAGATTTTGTCAAGAGATCAACTTTGTGGAGAAAGACATTAAAGTTATTGGAGGAGTAGAACTTACTCATCTTCCTCCTCCCCTAATAGGGAAATTTGTTAAAGTTGCTCGTAAAATGGGATGCAAATTAGTTATAGTACATGGAGAGACTATTGTGGAGCCTGTTCCTCCAGGAACAAACTTGGCTGCTATCCAAGCAAACGTTGATATTTTAGCTCATCCTGGACTGATAAAGGATGAGGAAGTAAAACTTGCAAGTGAAAATGGAGTCTATCTTGAGCTTTCAACAAGAAAAGGACATTGTTTGACAAACGGAAAAGTAGCCTCTCTAGCCAGAAAATACAATGCAAAACTTTTAATAGGCACTGATACTCACAGCCCAGAGGATCTTGTCACAAAAACTCAGGCAGAGAAAATTTTACTTGGGGCAGGATTAACCAAAGAAGAAGCTGAAGATGTTTTTCAAAATGCTAAAGAACTAGTAGAAAGGATTTTATAATGAGAAATAAAAAATTAATAGCAGCTTTTGTGGTGATTTTTCTTATAACATCAGTTGCGTTTCTTGCCAGCAGTCAGGTTACTGATAATTTTTTGACAAACATAAAAGTTATAACTCAAGCATATCAAATTATAAAAAATGAATATATAGAAAAAGTTGATCCTTCTAAACTTGTTGAGGCAGCAATTAAAGGAATGATAAGCTCTTTAAATGATCCAAACTCACGTTGGTTGAATCCCAAGGAATATCAGGAAATCAATTTGGAAAGAAAGGGAGAATTTGGAGGAATTGGAATGACAGTAGGTATAAGAGATAATACCATTACTGTTATCTCTCCACTTGAGAATACTCCTGCAAGTAAAGCTGGTCTTCAACCCGGAGATAAAATAATAAAAATAAATGGCGAAAGCACAAAAAATATGTCTTTGGATGAAGCTGTATCAAAACTTAGGGGAGAGGTTGGAACTCAGGTTAACATAACAATTATTCGAGAAGGATTTCCAGAACCGTTAGAATTTACCATTACAAGAGCTTTAATTCAGCTTCCTAACATTAAAAGCAGAATCTTAGACAAAGATATAGGCTATATAAGGATAATGGGTTTTACCGATGAGAATACTTCAAAGGATCTAAAAGATACTCTTATATCTCTTAAAAAAAGAGGAATTAAAAGCTTAATACTTGATCTAAGAAATAACCCTGGAGGTCTCCTTTCCCAAGCAATTGAAGTTGCAGATGAGTTTCTCTCT
>CAYRAK010000044.1:0-11057 GCA_964422215.1 uncultured Clostridia bacterium
ATATCTCAGCAAGTCTCATTATCTCATCTCTATCTTTCCCCTTAGCATTAACCCTTATAAGAACAAGTTCTCTTGTAATTGTAGACTGATAGGTTAGATCAGTCACTCTAATTACATCAATTAATTTTCGCAGTTGCTTTATAACCTGCTCAATGATTTGCTCATCTCCCGGAACAACTATGGTCATCCGAGAAACGGTAGGATCCTCGGTTTCTCCTACAGTTAAACTATCAATATTGAATCCTCGTGCACTAAAAAGGGTTGCAATGCGAGCCAAAATCCCGAACTTATTTTCCACTTCAACAGAAATTATATGCTTCATGACGACTCTTTTATCCAGCTCATCATGTTTCTTAATTTACTACCCACCTTTTCAATAAGATGCTGCTCGTCTTTCTGCTTTAGAGCATTGTAGACTGGACGATTGGCCAGATTTTCTAAAATCCATTCTCTAGCAAACTCACCAGATTTTATTTCTTCCAGAATTTTTTTAATCTCCTCTCTAACCTGAGAATTTATTATCCTTGGTCCTCTTGTAAGATCTCCATACTCAGCGGTGCTACTTATTGCCCTTCTCATTCCACTAATTCCTTCCTCGTAAATTAAGTCAACTATAAGCTTTAACTCATGTAGACACTCAAAATAAGCCATCTCAGGTTGATATCCAGCTTCCACCAGAGTTTCAAAACCAGCCTTTATAAGAGCAGTAACTCCTCCACAGAGAACAACCTGCTCACCAAAAAGATCAGTTTCTGTTTCCTCAGCAAAAGTTGTTTCTATAACCCCTGCCCTTGTACTTCCTATAGCTTTTGCATAAGAGAGAGCAAGGTCTTTTGCCTTGCCTGTTGCATCTTGGTAAACCGCAATTAAAGAAGGAATACCTTTTCCCTGCTTAAATAAACGTCTTACCAGGGGACCTGGACCTTTAGGAGCTACCATAAAAACATCAACATAAGAAGGAGGTACAATTTGATGAAAGTGAATATTAAACCCATGAGAAAATCCTAATGCATCTCCTTCTTTAAGGCAAGAAGCAATTTCCTCTCTGTATAGTTTGGCCTGATATTCATCCGGAATTAGTATCTGAACCACATCAGCTCTCTTTGCCACCTCTGGTGCACTCATCACTTCAAATCCATCTTCTTTTGCTTTGTTCCAGTTAGGGCTACCTTCTAAATCTCCTACTAAAACTTTTACTCCACTATCTCTTAAATTTTGAGCTTGAGCATGACCTTGATTTCCATAACCTATTATCCCTACAATCTTCTCTTTAATAAAATCAACACTTGCATCCTCATCATAATATATTTTAGCCATTCTCTTATCCTCCTATGTTATTTATGTCTTTTATTGATAGATGGGTATTCCTTCCTTCTGGGTGAGCTCTTTAAATTTATTCATTAAAATATTCGTTATAGGACCTACCTTGCCATCTCCTATAACTTTTCCATCGACCTTGGTCACAGGTATAATTTCAGCAGCAGTACCAGTAAGAAAACACTCATCACTATTATACACTGCAAAAGAAGTGAATGCTTCCTCTGCAACAGGTATGCCTTCTTTCTTTGCAAGTTCTATCACTACATCCCTTGTTATTCCCTTTAGAATTCCCACCCAGGTAGGAGGTGTAAGAATAACGCCTTTTTTTACAATGAATATATTATCTCCAGTGCATTCAGCTACATATCCGTCTTTATTTAACATAATAGCCTCAGAAGCTCCTCTTGCTGTTGCTTCTATTTTTGCCAAAATATTGTTAAGATAGTTAAGAGATTTAATGCGAGGATTTAAAGCAGAAGGTATATTTCGCACAGTAGAGACAATAACTACTTCTAATCCTTCTTTATACAACTTTTCAGGATATATACTAATCTTGTCTGCTATTATTATAATCTGCGGATGAGGACATTTTCTAGGGTCCAGTCCAAGATCACCTTCTCCTCGGGAAACAACCACTCTAATGTAGGCATCATACAATTTGTTTCTTCTCAAAGTTTCAAGTATACTCTCTTTCAATTCCCTCCGAGAAAGTGGAATTTTTAAAGATATAGCTTTAGCTGACTCAAAAAGACGTTTAAGATGCTCCTCTAACTTAAATACCTTTCCCCCATATGCTCTTATTCCTTCAAATACACCATCTCCATAGAGAAAGCCATGATCGAAAACGGAGATTTTTGCCACCTCCTTGGGTACATACTCTCCATTTAAATAAACCACCTGCTCCATTTATAGCTCTCCTTTGTATTAAGTATCTATTTTGGCCTTAATTGAGGAAATAAAATTACCTCTCTAATAGAGGTTGAACCTGTAAGGATCATAACTAACCTATCTATTCCCACTCCCAATCCTCCTGTAGGAGGCATGCCGTACTCCAATGCCTCCAGAAAATCCTCATCCACAAATTTTTCATCAGCAAATTTTCTAAATCTTTCCCTTTGTTCCAGGGGGTCATTTAACTCTGAATAGGCATTGGCAAGCTCCTGTCCTGCCACAAATAGTTCAAATCTTTCCACCAATGAAGGCTCTTCTTTTTTTCTCTTTGCAAGAGGAGCTGTTTCAAAAGGATAATCATAAACAATGGTTGGTTGAATAAGATGGGGTGCTATCAATTTGTCCAAAAGATGTTCCAGAATCTGTGACTTTGAAAGTTCTTCTATATTAAGACCTTTATTCTTTGCAACTTCCCGCAATTTTTTTTCATTTTCCAGCTCAACATTCACACCCCCAATTTCTCGAAGAGCATCTTTAAAAGAAATTTTTTTCCAGGGAGGGGAAAGGTCTATCTCATCATTAGTGTATTTAATCTTTAACTCTCCTATAACGTTTTTTGCTACTTCACATATAAGCTGTTGAGTAAGCTCCATCATATACAAATAATCTTTATGGGCCTGATAAACCTCCAGCATAGTAAATTCTGGATTATGAGACCTATCTATTCCCTCGTTTCTAAAATTTTTGTTCAGCTCGTAAATTTTCTCAAAACCTCCAACTATAAGCTTTTTGAGGTAAAGTTCTGGAGCTATCCTTAGATAAAAATTGGCACCTAAAGCGTTATGGTAAGTTTTAAAAGGACGAGCTGTTGCACCACCAGGTACAAGTTGCATTATGGGAGTTTCAACTTCTATAAAGCCTCTTTGGTTTAAAAACTCCCTTATGCTCTTTATTACTGCTCCTCTCGTTACAAATACCTGACGTGCTTCAGGATTTACTAAAAGATCAAGCCAGCGTTTTCGATGACGAATTTCCACATCTTGAAGTCCATGCCATTTTTCGGGCAAAGGATGTAAAGATTTTGCTAAAAGAACAAATTTTTCGATTTCAACTGTTAACTCTCCGGTCCGAGTTTTAAATACCTCACCTTCTATCCCTAATATATCTCCAAGGTCAATTTTTGATAAAAGCTCGTATTTTTCCTTAAGTTTATCCTTTCGGGCGTATAACTGAATTTTCCCTGTTTCATCTCTCAAATCAAAAAAGGTAGCTTTTCCATGTTCTCTTTGAGCAAAAATTCTTCCAGCTATTTTTACCTTAGCTCCAGTTTTTTCGGCTTTTTCTATTCCTTTAAACTTATCCTTTATCTCTTTCACCTGATGTTGAGGTGAAAATTTCTCCCAGTAGGGATTACCAACCTGCTTAATCCACTGATACAGTTTCTCCTTTCTCTCTTCTATAAGCCTTTCTTCTGGAGAAGGCATCCTCTTGCTCCTTATAAATTTGCATCCTATTTTATAATAACCCTTCGTAATGTCAAATTTGAAACATTTGAGGTTAAAATTGACAGATAATATTCTTGGTGTAGACTTTATAAGCAAAAATTTACTGAAAAATGACTTACAAACAATTTCTTCTTCAGATAAAAAAAGGAAAGATACATCCTTTTTACCTGTTTGAAGGAGAGGAGAATTACTTAAAAAAAAGAGCTTTACATAAACTTAGAAAAAAAATTCTTCCCTCTCAAAACCAAAACTTTAATTTTCAACCCTTAAATGCAACCCAACATACAGGACAACAAATTTTAGAAGCGGCATATCAGCTACCTTTTAATAGTAGATGGCAACTTGTAATAGTGGAAGAGGCAGAAAATTTAAGTTTAAAGGACAAAGAAAAAATCCTTGATTATCTTAAAAATCCACTTGATACAACCTGTATAGTATTTGTGGGAGAAAAATTTGATACTGGAGAAAAGTTCTACCGTTTTTTTAAACAAAAAAATAAAGTTGTATCCTTCAACCCTTTGAGTGAAAAAGAAGCTGCAGTTTGGATTCGAAGAAAAATAGAAAAAGAGGGAAAAACTATAACTGATGAGGCAATATTCCAGCTATATGAACGAACAGGGGGCGATGTTTCTCTCATTCAAAATGAGATAGATAAATTAATCTCCTTTACCCATCCTAAAACTTCTATTCAAGAATCAGATATTCTTAAACTATCAGGAGAAGTTACACAAAAGAATATTTTTGATTTTATACAAGCTTTCAGACAAAAAGATTTGTCTTCAACACTTCATATACTTCATACTCTTATTCTTACAGGAAAAGAACCCCTTGCAATTCATGCTATGCTTGCAAGAGAGATAAGAATTCTTCTTAAGTTAAAATTGGCCGGTTCAAAGATAGATCCTTATCAGGCCTGCCGGTATATCTTTAAATCACAAACAAATTACACTAGATTTTTTTTAGACAAAGCAAAACAATATCTTGAAGCAACTGAAAGATTCACTTTGGAGCATCTTCTTTTTGCCCATCAAAAAATTTTATCTACAGAATTTGCCATAAAAAAAGGGAAAGAAGAAGCAGTTGCTGGTGTGGAACGAGAAATTTTGGACATTTTAACTTATGATAGATAATAACATCATCTATCTTTTGCTGGGTGTTTTTTTAAAAAAACACCCAGCAAATTAGTAACTTTAGCGGAAAAACTAGTTAATCTAAAAAGCTAACTTTTTGCTTGAAGCTTTGCGGCTTGAACAGTGTTACGGAGGAGCATTGCTGTTGTCACAGGCCCAACACCTCCAGGTACAGGAGTTATGTAAGATGCTCTTTCTTTTGCAACATCAAACTCTACATCCCCTACTATTTTTCCTTCGACACGATTTATTCCCACATCAATAACAATGGCACCTTCTTTTACCCACTCTCCTTTTATTAAATGCGCCTTTCCTACAGCCACAATAAGTATCTCTCCTCTTTTTACATAATCTGGCAAAATTCCTCTTTCACCAGTAGCGATGTGACAAACTGAAGTAGTTACAAACTTGTTTAAAAGTAAAAGAGCGGTGGGTTTCCCAACTATATCACTATGACCAACCATAACCGCCTCTTTTCCATAAAGATCAACTCCTGTGGAGTTAATAAGCTCCATAATTGCCATAGCTGTACATGGACCTAAAATCGGTTTCCCATACACAATCATTCCCATATTAGCAGGAGAAACCCCTTCTGCATCCTTTTTGGGATCGATCATACTTTGAAGATACTGAGCATCCAAATGGGAAGGAAGAGGCATTTGAAGAATTATTCCACTTACCTTAGGATCTTGGTTTAACTTCTTTATAAAATTAGCAAGTTCTGTCTGAGATACTTTTTCATTAAACTGATGCAAATTATAACCAATTCCCATCTCTTCACAAGCCTTCTTTTGAGAGCGTATATACACCTTGGAACCTGGATCTTCTCCCACTTGAATAGCACATAAAGTTAAAGATATACCTTTCTCTTTAAGCTCCCTGATTTCTTCCTTTAGTTTTTCTTTAATTTTTGCAGCAATTTTTTTCCCTTCTATGATTTTAGCAGACATGCTATCCCCCTTTTTAAAATAATCCTTTTATCTTACCTGTTTCTGGATCAATATCCACATCGATAAAAGCTGGTCTGGAAGGAAGACCTGGCATAGTTTGCATAGCTCCACAAATAGGATAAAAGAAACCCGCTCCAACTGAAGCTCTAATATCACGGATAGGTAGAGTATAGTTTCTGGGTACACCTTTCCAATCTGGATCATGGGAAAGAGAAAGGTGAGTTTTGGCCATGTTAATGGTCATATTACTAAAGCCAAGACTGGCAAAAAGTTTTATTTTTCGATTAGCCTCAGGTGAATATTCGACTTTATCAGCAAGATAAATCTTCCTTGCAATTGTCTCAATTTTCTCTTTAATAGAGATATCATCAGGAAAAAGAAATTCCATTTTATGAGGCTTCTCAACCGCTTTAACTACCTCTCTTGCTAAATCTTCTGCTCCCTCTCCTCCTTTTGCCCAAGCTTCTGAAACAGCAACACCATCAGCTCCAGCCTCTAAAGCTTTACGTTTCACAAGTTCTATCTCTCTATCAGTATCTGTAACAAATTTATTAATAGCAACTACTGCTGGGATTCCATACATTTTTACAATCTCGATGTTTCTTGCCAAGTTCTCACAACCTCTTTCTACAGCAGGAAGATTCTCAGTCTCAACTTTATCCCTTATAGCAGAGTAGGACATTCCTGGACGAAAATGAAAAGCACCCCCGTGTTCTTTTAAAGCCCTGATAGATGCAACAATGACAGCACAGTCCACTTTTAACCCACTTTGTCTACAGGCAACATCTATTAACTTAACAAATCCACAGTCAGCTCCAAAACCGCTTTCGGTTACCACATAATCAGCTAACTTTAAAGCCACAAGGTTTGCCATGACAGAGTTGTTGCCATGGGCTACATTAGCAAAGGGAAAACCGTGACAGATCATTGGATGCCCTTCAGTAGATTGGACTAGATTTGGTTTTATAGCATCTCGTAAAAGAACTGTCATGGCACCTGCCACCTTGAGATCCTCACAGGTAACAGGTTTTTTATCGTAAGTGTAAGCAACAACAGCTCTTCCTATTCTTTCCCTAAGGTCTTTAAGAGAAGTAGCAAGAGCATGTATAGCTGCAGTTTCTGTAGCTACTGTAATATCAAAGTTGGCTACGCGAGGATAACCATTTTTTCTACCTCCTAATCCCACAACTACTTCTCTTAAAGCACGAGAATTTAAGTCCTGGCAGTAAGTCCAGGTAATATTTAATGGATCAATGTTAAGTTTATTCCTGTGTAGAATACTTGCATCTATAGCTGCAGCACAAAGATTCTGGGCAGTTTCCACAGCATGAATATCACCAGTAAAGTGAAGATTTATCTCTTCCATCGGTAAAGCCTGAGAGTAACCTCCACCTGTAGCTCCACCTTTTATTCCGAAAGTAGGTCCTTTAGAAGGCTCTCTAAAAGTATTAATAACTTTTTTCCCCTCCTTTTTCATTAACCGATAAAGAGCCTGACCTAAACCAAAGGCAGTCACTGTTTTTCCTTCTCCAAGAGGAGTAGGAGTTATAGCAGTAACAGTAATTAATTTTCCATTTGGTTTATCTTTTAGTCTCTCGAGCACCTTTTTATAATCAATTTTTGCTATATACCTGCCGTATAGCTCAAGTTCTTCCTCTAAAATTCCCGCATCCCTAGCCACTTCCTCAATTGGTTTTAACTCAGCTTCTTGAGCAATTTCTATATCACTTGGTACCGGATATCTCCTCTTCACTGGCATACTTTTAACCTCCTTTTTTTATTTGTTCTCGTTTTTTATCTATTCTCAACCCCCTTAATTAAACTAACTGCCTCAGCTCTAGTTGCAGGATTTTCCCGGAAAAGACCTCTTACCACCGAGGTAATCGTCAATGTTCCGGGTTTTTTTACTCCTCTAATTGACATACAAAGATGCTCTGCTTCAAGTATTACCATAACACCTCGAGGCTGAAGAACCTCATTAATTACATCGGCTATCTGAGTTGTCAATCTTTCTTGAACTTGGAGTTTTTTTGATAAAATGTCAACTACTCGAGCAAGTTTACTTAGCCCTGTAACTTTCCCATTCCTTGGAATATAGGCAATATGAGCCTTGCCAATGAAAGGAAGAAGATGATGTTCACAAAAGGAACAAAAAGGAATATCTTTCAAAAGAATTATCTCATCGTGTTTCTCTTCCTTTAAAATAGTGAGAGCTTCGCGAGCTTTTTGTTCACTACCTGAGAAGATACTCTCGCACATCCTTGCCACCCTAGCTGGGGTATCTTTAATATCCCCTCGTTCAGGATCCTCCCCTATTGCTTCTAAAAAAAGTCTCACAGCTTTTTTTATCTTCTCTCTGTCCATTCTCTGTCCTTTCTAGTGGAGTAATTTTCAAAATTCACCTTATATTATCAAGGTTAGCCGAAATTGTCAATTTCGCCTTGACTGAAGTTAGACCAGTTTTACTTTACATAGCTTTGGGGCCTCGGGTATTCCTAAGTCTCTCTTTATCAAAAGAGGCGCATCCGCCACTACCCGAAACCCAAATAAAAAAGACAAAAAATGTCAATCTCGGTGTTTGAAACTTAAGGTTGGATTTTCTTGACAAAAAGGTGCAAAAGGTGTATCTTTTTTAATAGAATTTAAAGTTATACGGGTCTTTGAAAAGGAAGGGGGTAGATGTGATTACGAAAATAATTCTTACTATACTATATATTATTGCAGGTATAGGGGTAGGATGGGCAATAAATACTTTTCTGAATAAGATTAAAGCAAGCTCTCTTCTTAAACAGGCTCAAGAAAAGTTAGCTCAAGCTGAAGAAGAAATAAAAAAGAAAAGAAGAGAGTTTGAGCTGGAGAAAAGGGAGGAACTTCATAAAATCCGAACAGCCTTTGAAAAGGAAAACCGGGAGAAAAGGGAGGAACTTCATAAACTTTCTAAAAAGTTAATTGAAAGAGAGGAAAACTTAGATAAGCGCTACCATGAGCTAGAGAGAAAAACTCGAGAAGTTCAAAATGAGAAACAGAATTTAGAAAAACAAAAGCAGCATTTAGATAAACTTGAGCAAGAATATCAAGCAAAACTTGAAAAAATAGCAGGTATATCTTCTGAAGAAGCGAAAAAAATAATTTTAGAGAAAGTCAAAAAAGAGGCTCAAGACGAGGCACTGGAGATAATTCAGACCACTGAAGAGGAAGCAAGAAAAACTGCCAATAAGAAGGCAAGAATGATCATTGCTACTGCTATTCAACGCTGTTCCGTGGATGAGGTAGCTGACTCAACTGTAACTATTGTTCCTTTGCCCAATGAGGAAATGAAGGGAAGAATAATAGGAAGAGAGGGAAGAAATATAAGAACATTTGAAGCTCTTACTGGAGTAGATTTAATTGTAGATGATACACCAGAGGCAGTAACTATTTCCTGTTTTGATCCTCTGCGACGCAAAATAGCTGAAATATCACTGGAAAGATTAATAGCTGATACTAGAATACATCCTGCCAGAATTGAGGAAGTGGTAGAGAAAGCGAGTAAGGAAGTAGAGGAGCTCATAAAAGAGGAAGGGCAAAAAGCTGCCTTTGATATGGGACTGTCAGATATACCTTCAGGACTTATTGAACTTCTTGGAAAGCTAAGATTTCGCACAAGTTATGGTCAAAATGTTCTTCAACACTCTAAAGAAGTCGCCTACATAGCTGGAATTATGGCTGCAGAAATAGGTATAGATCAGACTTTAGCTAAAAGAGCAGGTCTTTTGCATGATATAGGAAAAGCTGCGGATCAAGAAATGGAAGGTTCTCATGCTCTTATCGGGGGACATCTTGCCAAACGTTATGGAGAAAATCCAGAAGTTGTTCATGCTATATCCGCTCATCATGAAGAAAAACCGGCAGAGACTATTCTAGCAGTCTTAATTCAAGCAGCTGATGCAATATCTGCTTCTCGACCTGGAGCTAGGAAAGAGGTTTTAGAGGCATATTTAAAGAGAATTGAAACTTTGGAAAAGATAGCAAATTCCTTTGACGGAGTAGAGAAGACTTATGCTATCCAAGCAGGTAGAGAGATAAGGATAATAGTTAAGCCTACTAAAATAGATGATAAGGTAGCAGCTGCTTTATCCAGAGAAATTGCAAGAAAAATTGAAAAAGAGCTTAGCTATCCTGGACAAATTAAAGTAACCGTAATCAGAGAGTTACGGGTGATAGATTACGCAAAGTGAAAAAGAGAATATCTAAGTTAGGTATAATGGGAGGAACATTTAATCCCATTCACTTAGGACACCTTGTTGCAGCTGAGATAATAAGAGACGAGTTTAAACTTGATGAGGTTTTATTTGTTCCCTCAGGGAAGCCTCCTCATAAAGGCAATAACGAAATTGCCTCACCTGAAGACCGATGGATGATGACTTTACTTGCTATCGCTAGTAATGAATATTTTTCAGCTTGTGCTATAGAAATAGAAAGAAAAGGAGAATCTTATACCCGTGATACCCTACTAGAACTTAAGAAGATATATGGAGAGGAAGTTGATATGTATTTTATCACGGGAGCTGATGCTATAGCAGAAATTTCTACTTGGCATAGAAAGGAAGATTTACCTAAACTAGCCAAATTCATAGCCGCTTCCAGACCTGGCTACAGGTTAGATTGGGAGAAAATTGATCCAGATTTTAGAAAATGTACATATCTAGTGGAAATCCCTGCACTTGCTATCTCCTCAACAGAAATAAGACGGCGGATTAAGAAAGGTAAGACTATTAAATACCTTGTTCCAGAGGTAGTGGAAAAGTACATATACAAAAATAAACTCTATCAAAAGAAAAAATCTTGACCAAAGGCAACATTATGGTTATACTATAATTCACAAGGAGGATAAAAAAAGTTTGACATCTGAAAAGCTTGCATTGGAAGCGGCTAAAATAGTTGAAGAAAAAAAAGGTAAAGATATTGTTCTTTTAGATATTCGTGATATTTCAATAATTAGTGACTATTTTCTTATATGCAGTGCAGAATCTTCTGTCCAAATGAAGGTTATAGCAAGGGAGTTGGAAGAGAAATTGACCGACAAAGGAGCCTGCTTGTTAAATGCAGGAGATTATTTAAATGATTATTGGATTCTTATGGATTTTGGCGATTTAGTTGTCCATATCTTTTCTCCGGAGAAAAGAAGCTACTATGAATTAGAAAGAGTGTGGGCTGATGCAAAAAGAAAAGAAATCAGAGGTATTTCTCGAGGTGAGAAAAAAGTAAGAACCTGATGGGGG
>CAYRAK010000045.1:0-10334 GCA_964422215.1 uncultured Clostridia bacterium
ATGGAAGGAAACTCCCCTGCTCATATAAAAGCATCTCTTGTAGGTTCTTCGGAGATTATATTTATTGAAAGAGGAAAACTTTCCCTTGGAACCTGGCAATCCATTTATTTCTGTGAATTTGATGGACCTAGAAGAAGAAAGGGAATAGTTAAGATCATAGAAGATAGATGACAAAAATCTACCTTGCTCTTGGGACAAACGTAGGAAAACGCTTGTATCATATCAGGCTAGCTTTAGAGAAGTTGAAAAAAGATATTTTTGTTGAGAAACTCTCTTCTTTGTATCTTACAGAGCCTGTTGGCATAGAGGATAAAAGATGGTTTGTGAATTGTGTTTTACAAGGAAAGACCAGGATGTCTCCACGTGAGCTTTTAGAGTATCTTATGCAAATAGAAAAGAAGATGGGGAGGGTGAGAGGTAAAAAAGAGAGAAGAACCATTGACCTTGATATTTTATTTTATGGAGAAAAGGTAATTGAAGAAAAAGATCTTATTATTCCCCATCCTCGCCTTCATGAGAGAAGATTTGTCCTTTTGCCTCTTGCAGAAATAGAACCAAATCTTAAACATCCTCTCCTTAAAAAGAGTGTTGAGCAGCTACTTTTGGAACTTTCTAATGCCCAGCAGGTGGAAAAAATTGAGTCAGGAGATAGTAGTTAAAACAGAAAATCTTGGCAAGATCTATGTAAGTTATCAAGGTTTTTTAAGAAGGAAAAAAGTTTTAGCTCTTAAAAATTTTAATTTAGAAATAAAAAGAGGGGAAATTTTTGGTCTTTTGGGACTAAATGCAGCAGGTAAAACTACTGTACTCAAAATTCTTTTAGGTTTTATAAAGCCGAGCTGGGGACAATTTGAAGTTTTAGGAAAAAGAAAAATTGATACAGATATAAAAAGAAAATTGGGTTATCTTCCAGAGGAACCGAAACTATACGATTTTTTTAGTGCGAAAGATTTTTTGGTATTCTGTGGAAAACTTTTTGACTTATCTAAATCTGATATTCTTCAAAGAACTTCTTCTCTTTTAGAACTTGTGCAAATCAGTCACGCCTCGAAGAGAAAGATAAAAGAATTCTCCAAGGGAATGATCCAGCGTCTTGCCATTGTTTCTGCCTTAATAAATGAGCCCGAAATTCTTTTTCTTGATGAGCCGTTAAGTGGACTTGATCCTGTTGGAAGAAAGATAATAAAAGAGGTCTTACTTGATTTTAAAAAAAGAGAAGGAACCGTTCTTTTCTCTTCGCATATTTTAGCTGAGGTGGAGGAGATATGCGATAGAGTTGGTATTCTACATCAAGGAGAACTTCTTTGTGTGAGAAAGATCAAGTCTGTTCTTTCTGATTTTCCTTCTCTGGAGAATTTTTTTCTGAAACAAATTGGAGTTGAGAAAGTTAACTTGTCATGACCGAGAAAACTACTATAGCACAAAAGAAGGTAATAATTTTATCTAACAAACAAATTGCAAAAGACTGCTACAAACTTATCCTTTCTCCTGCACCTTTTTTACTTAAAATCTCTCCTGGGCAGTTTGTTCATATAAGGATTGGGGATGGTATTTCTCCTTTTCTTAGAAGACCTTTTAGTATAAGTAAAGTAACAGAAAATGGGGTTGAGATAATTTATAAGGTAGTAGGAAGAGGAACAAAGCTTCTTACAACTTTAAAAAAGGGTGAACAACTTGATATTCTTGGAGTTTTGGGAAAAGGCTTTAGGATAGATGAGAGTAAAAAAACTCATTTTCTTATCGGTGGAGGAGTAGGAGTAGCTCCTCTTGTTTTTCTTGCACAGAAAATTGCACAAAAAATAAATAAAGCATCTATTTTGGTATTTCTCGGCTTTGAAACTTCAAATAAGGTTATTTGCTTGGAGGAATTTCCAAAAAAGGCGGTATTATACCTTGCAACAGAGGATGGCTCTTTTGGTTATAAAGGACTTGTTTCCCATCTTTTTCAGGAATATCTTAATAAGGTGCCTTTAGCTCAAGATGCAATTATTTATGCCTGTGGGCCTGTCCCTATGCTTAAGGCTGTTGTAGAGCTTGCCTTTACCCAAAATATACCTACACAGGTTCTTTTAGAGAGTATAATTGGCTGTGGAGTGGGAGTTTGCAGAGGTTGTGTTATAAAAGGGAAAAAAGGATACCTTAGAGTATGTAAAGAAGGTCCGGTTTTTGATGCAAAAGAGGTTTTAATGGAAGAACTTTAGCTAGCTTAACCTCAGCTTTGCATTAGTTTTACCACCTCCTCGTGAACAACCCCGTTGGATGCTATATATCCTTTTACCCAAGGGCTCCATGGTTTGCCATAAATATCAGTTACCCTCCCTCCAGCCTCCTCCACAATAAATGCACCTGCAGCAAAATCCCAGGGTTTATCATGGTAATCAATTGTAAGATCTATCTTTCCTTCAGCAACAAAAGATAAAGCTCTTGCACTTGAGCCAAACATTCTCACACAAAAGGTGTGTTTTGCAAGTTTTCCAAGATTTTTCAGTTCAATGGACTCCTTCTCCTTCGGACGGATATCGCTATCGTAAATTATGGAAGCCTTATTTAATTTATTTTTGGAAACATGGATTCTTTTACCATTCAAATAAGCACCTTCTCCCTTACAAGCAACGTAAAGTTCTTTTTCTAAAGGTATATAAATAACTCCCAGGATAATTTTACCATTGTGTTCAACCGCTATAGAAATCCCAAACATACCAAGACCCCGGATATAGTTGTGTGTGCCATCTAAGGGATCAATAATCCATTTATAATCTGCATCTCCTTTTAATTTTCCACTTTCTTCAGCTAAGATAGTATGATTTGGGTAATTTTTCTTAATTACCTCAATTATTTTTCTCTCTGCTTGCTTATCAACATTGGTTACAAGTTCACCTCTTTCCTTTACCATAATTTTTCCAATATCACCCAGATTCTCAAGAAGTATTTTTCCTGCCTCTTTTGCTGCCTGAATTGCTACATTCTTCATATTTTCCATTGTATTTCCTCTTTTTTACTTTCCGTGAAGTTTTTAATTCTAAAAATAGAAAAATAAGAAATAGTGTCAAATTTTATCTTCTTGACTATCTTTACTCTCCTGTTAGAATTCTATCTGAATCTGCAAGATAAAAGGAAGAGGCTATGCCTGCAAATCTTCCACCTCAATACTATGAGGCAGAAAGAAGGTTCAGGGAAGCCAAAAATTTTGATGAAAAAATTTCCATTCTCCAAGAAATGCTTGCCATTATGCCCAAACATAAAGGGACAGATAAACTGCAGGCAAGTCTTAGGGCAAAACTTTCCAAATTGAGAAAAGCAGCAGAGAAAAAGAAAAGTGCCCGTCCCAAAGGTCACTCCTACAGAATTCCAAAAGAAGGTATCGCTCAGGTTGCTCTTGCAGGTGCACCTAACACTGGGAAATCCAGTATCCTATCTTATCTCACCAATGCAAATCCAGAAGTTGCACCTTATCCTTTTACAACTTATGAGGTAAACGTAGGGATGATGAAGTGGGAAAATGTGAAAATCCAGCTTGTAGATACACCTGCTATTGCTCCTGAGTTTATGATACCCTGGATAGGTGAGGTATTAAGAGGAGCGGACCTTCTTTTAGTTGTTGTTGATCTTGGGAAAGATGAAATTTTGGAACAGGTGGATAATGTACTTAAGAGGTTGGAGGAGTTGAAGATAAAACCAGAAACTCAAGATGGAAGGATGGAAAGAGGAGTTACTTATAAAAAAATAGCTATATTGGCAAACAAGGAAGATATTCCAGGAAGCGAAGAGAGAGCAGTTATTTTAAAAGAACTTTATGGAGATAAATTCCCCATAATAATCTCATCCACTAAAATTCCTGAAAGGATGGAAAAAGTAAAGGAAGAAATCTACCAGGCTCTTGGACTTATAAGAATTTATACTAAAGCACCTGGAGAATCTGCTGATTTGGGGGAACCTGTTGTTTTGAAGAAGGGAAGTTTAGTTATTGATGCAGCCCGGGCTATCCATAAGGACTTTGCTAAAAATCTTAAATATGCCAGAATGTGGAGTTTGGATAATAAGTTTAAGGGACAAAAGGTCAATAGAGAGCATCCCCTAAGAGAGGGAGATATTGTTGAGTTTCATATATGATTTTCACAATTTAAAAATTTATAGGGAGAGGCGTAATGAATTTAGATAAAGAAATAGAAAAAAGGTTAGCAAGAGCATGGAATGAAGTTTTAGGGAGGTCTCAAAGAAAGAGGATAAAAGAAGTATGGCAAAGAATGAAAAAAGGAGAAAGCCTTTCCGAGGAAGATGAAAGGCTAGCTAAAATTCTTCTTGAACACCAGGAATACGCAAAAATATGGGAGGAAACTTCATCAAAGATTGATGAAACAGAGAAGATAAATCCATATCTTCATGTATCTTTACATCTTGTAATAGAAAATCAGATTGCTGAAGAAAATCCTCGCCAGGTGAGTCGTTATCTTTCAAAGAAGCTCTCTCAAGGTGCAGACAGACACGAGATTATTCACGAACTTGCCAGTATTTTTTCAGAATTTTTACTTAACACTCTCAAATATCAAAGACCTTTCAATAGGGCACAGTACATCCAAAAACTTGTTGAAGTAACAAGGAATATTGATTGAGGAAGAAGGGGGTTTGAATAAGATTGATGTAGACTTAATTACAAAACTTGGTGGAATTAGTTTAAAAAATCCTGTGCTTGTTGCAGCAGGGTGTTTTGGATACGGTGAGGAATATTCTAAAATTATAGATTTAAACAAACTTGGAGGGATAATTACTAAGACGATAACTCTCCACCCAAAAGAAGGTAATCCTCCACCACGTCTTGTTGAAACTCCTGCTGGTCTTTTAAATTCAATTGGACTTGAAAATCCTGGAGTTGATATTTTTATCAAGGAAAAGCTTCCTTTTTTACAAAAGTTTCATACAGCTGTAATTGTAAGTATTGGAGGAGAAAAGGAAGAGGATTATTTAAGAGTTGCAGAAAAGCTTGAAGGGAAGGAAGGAATATCTGCCCTGGAAATAAATGTATCCTGTCCCAATGTAAAAGTTGGAGGATACCTTTTAGGATGTAGTGCAGATTTAGTGTTTTCTTTAACAAAACATTTAAAAGGTGTATCTTCCTTCCCTCTTATTGTAAAACTTACTCCTAATGTGACCGATATTGTTGAGATAGCCCAAGCTGCAAAAGAGGGAGGAGCTGATGCCGTCTCGCTGATAAACACAATTTTGGGTATGGCTGTTGACGTTGAATGTTGGCGGCCAAAACTTGGTAATGTTATAGGGGGATTATCCGGCCCTGCTATAAAGCCTGTTGCTGTGAGAATGGTGTGGGAAGTCCACCGCAGGTTAAATGTTCCTATTTTAGGTATGGGTGGGATTATGAGAAGTGAGGATGCTATTGAATTTATTCTGGCAGGAGCAAGTGCAGTTGCCATTGGAACAGCAAATCTTATTGATCCCCAAGTTTCTCTGAAGATAATAGAGGGTATAAAAAGTTATATGAAAAGAAAAGGAATAAAAGGTGTCTCCCAGCTTATAGGAAAAGTCAGAGTAAATTAAATTTTAAATTTCCATCACCACCATTTGATGCCCTTCTATTTTGGGAATAGTGTAAGTTACATATCCTTCCTTAAAGATAAAATCTAACTTTTCCTTTTCAGGCACAAGATAAACTTTAGAGGGTTTTGAGTCCATTTTTATTTTAATCTGGATGTTATAAAGAGGAATAATGTCCTCTATCACTTCGAGTTCCTCTGCTCTTTTTTCTGGAATATAATGGAGGATATGTAGAATATAAAGGTTTTCTCGTCTGTTTAAGGTAACCTCAGCTGTGGAGGGAAGATTACTGTAAACGAGCTTTTCAGGAAGTAGAAGTTTTATACAGTTTTGCACTATTTTTTTGTACATTAGAACTCCGTGAATCCTGTAGGCGCGAAAGATTGGACTTGCAATATAAATTATATTAGCTTTTTTCACAATCTCTGGAATGTCGGTAATTTTTTCAAAGGGTGAGTGACGGTGAGAGGTAAAATGTCTCCAGGTTCTATTAAAGTAAGGTTTCCCAATAAGGGCAAGAACTTCTATTTTTTCTTGAGTCTCAATTTTGCATCCTCGTTCATACATCACATAATCCATCTTAAGTATATCTTTACTTAGTTTTTCTCCCGGTCTTATAAAGTAAGGACACCACTCAATTTCTCCCTGATAGGTTAGACCAATCTCTGAAAGAAAAAATTTTTCTCCTTTACTATCCAATCCAGAGTGATAGGAAAGAAGAAGTTTTCCCCCTTTGCTGAGATAGCTTTGTAGCTTGTCTGCAAATTCCTCATCTAAGGATACTTCATCAGGCAGAATGAGAAGTTTATATTTTTCTAAGTTGGAGTCTTTATCCAAAACATCAAACTGATAATGGGACTCTAAAAGTATTCGTAAAGCTCCCTCGTCACTTGGGGATATAAAGGACATTTCTTTTTTTGCATCATCATTTGAACAAATAAGGCCAATCTCAACTACGGGCTCTACATCATCACACCACTTTTCTTTTTTCTCTACAGAGGCATACACCTCTCCTATTCTCTTATAAGCAGGTATTTCTAGTTTTCCCCTTGGATGAAGCTGATCACCGATAGAGCATTTTGCTCCGTAAGCTAGGGCTCTAAAACATTCATATTCTAGGGCGGCTTTATTTTTTAGAGAGCCAAAATCTGCCCAAGACTTGTGAAATCTACCAGTCATACCTAAAATCTCTTTTCCTAAGGTTCTATAGTAGCGCGCAAAATAAGGAAAATGATTGTATCCCCACTCTCCTGAAGGAAGAGATTCTATTTCAAAATGAGAGAAAAATTTAGCCTCAGGTCGAATACCTTTCTCAGGAGAAGACAAAACACGCAGCCTACTGTTGTAAAAAATTCTGATGGTAGGTGCCATATCCCAAACTAATTTACTCATTTTTTGCATAAAATTTCTTTCTATCATCAAGCTATGTTTTATAAGATCCTCATCTTTTTCTGGATCTAAATTGAGCTTCTCCATTCTCTCAAGACAGAAGTTACAGATACATCCAGGGCGAATTTGGCGGACAATATCAAAGAAAAGCCCATCTACTTCGTATTTTTCTAGAATTTCTCTTGTCTGCTTTTTAAGGTAATCAACATAAGGACTTGCAAGACAAAGGGATCTCCATCTAAAGTTTTCAAGAGGAGCTCTTTCAGCAAGTTTTCCTTCTTTTGTTATTTGGATCCAGTCATTATGAGCTTTTGCAGCATACTCATCCCACACAACACTTATGTATACAGGAACCCTGATTCCTTCTCTATGACAGACTCTGATCATTTCTCCCAGAAGATCCCTTTTTAAATGGGGATGCATTTTCCCCACTTTTGTGGGATAATAAGACATGCCATGATGACATTTTGCAAACACAGTAATGGAATTTATGTGAGCTTCCTTAAGTACTTTCACAAATTTTTCCGGATCAAAATCTTCTCCCACTCTCTCGATTAAAGGTGAGGTATGAAAATCAAGATGGACCTGTCGAAAGGGAAAGTTATTCATCTTTTACTCCTGTTTTCTACGAAAAGTTTCTACAAAAATACTACCCTAGCTTAATTTTTTGTCAATTTCAACTTCTCCGAGGTTGGAACACTCTTACATTTGTAGTTTTAAGAGGCTTCGGGTATCATGCAAATGTGACCTCCATAAGCTTTATCTTACATCTCATCCTGCTAAAGCTCATCCTCCAGCCTCTTGTATTGACAAAAAATTTAGTTTATGGTACAAATAAATTAAACGATTAGCTTAACGTTTGTTCAACATGAAGAGAAAATCTATAACTATCAAAGATGTGGCAAGGCTTGCTGGAGTTTCCACTACTGTTGTATCCTATGTAATTAATAATACAAGATATGTAAGTGAGCAGACTCGAAAGAAGGTGCTTAAAGCAATAAAAGACCTTGATTATCGACCAAATATAGTGGCAAGAAGTCTTAGAAGCCGTAGGACCGGAACTGTTGGTTTAATAATTTGTGATTTACGTAATCCTTTTTTTGCAGAGGTTTTACAGGGAATTGAGACATATCTAGGTAAAAAAGGATACAGCATCCTTGTTACAGATACTGATTACAATGTGAAAAAAGAAAAAAAAGCAGCTGAAATTTTCTTCAGTAAGCAAGTAGAGGGAATAATTATTGTTCCTGGTGGAGAAAATAATGAACATGTAAGATTTCTTGTAGAACGAAATATACCTGTTGTTCTACTTGATAAGAAAGTAAAGGATAACTTAAATGTAGATGTTGTTTTAGTGAAAAATAGAGAAGGTAGCAAAAAACTCACCGAGCATCTTATAAATTTAGGGCATAAACGAATTGGAATCATAACAGGTCCTTCTGCTTCCACTACCGGAAAAGAAAGATTAGAGGGTTATTTAGAGGCATTAAAAGAGCATTCTATAGCGGAGGATGAGAATTTAATAAAGTTTGGGGATTTTAAAAAGCAAAGTGGCTATAATCTTACACTGGAACTTCTTTCTCTTTCCAAGCCACCAACAGTAATTTATGCCTGTAACAACCTTATGGGTCTTGGAGCAATGGAAGCTCTGCAGAAGAGAAAAGTCAGTATTCCAGAAGAGATGGGACTTGTAATCTTTGATGATCTTCCCTGGTTCAGGTATGTTGATCCTCCTCTAACTTGTGTTACTCAGCCTTCATTTGATCTAGGTAAAAAAGCAGCAGAGCTTCTTATAAGTCGAATGGCGAGAAAAAGAAAAGAACCGAGAGAAGCTTTATTAGATGTGGAATTAAGAATAAGAAAATCAGCTGGAGAAGGTAGAAGATAAGAAAAATATTGTAGCAGAAACACCTAATATTGTTAAGAATGCATGGGAATGGATATTGAAAGATGCTGGGGGCGAATTACCAAAATATCCAAAGGTTAAAAGAACGGATGCATTAGGAAGAGTGGTCTCAGAACATATAAGGTAAAACCCATATATAAAAGAAGGAGGCTTCAATGCAAACTTTTACTTACTATATGCCAGTGAAACTCTACTTTGGAGAAGGAAAATTGGAAAAAGTGGGAGAGCTTGCAAAGTCTTTAGGTAAAAGAGCCCTTCTTGTTACGGGAAAAGAATCTATGAAGAAGTTAGGTATAACAGATAAGGTAATAAAATTGTTAGAAGAAAACTTAGTAAATGTTATCCTTTACGATAAAATATCTCCTAATCCTACAGTAGAAGTGGTTGATGAGGGAGCAGATATTGCAAAAAAAGAGGGATGTGATGTTATAATTGGACTTGGAGGAGGAAGTGCCCTTGATACAGCAAAAGGAATCTCTGTTGTTGCCTCTCATGGGAAAAGTTTATGGGATTACATTGGAGAAGGAAAGGTGAAAGAAAATACTCTTCCTATCTTAGCAATTCCAACAACAGCAGGAACAGGAAGCGAGACAACACCTTATTCTGTTTTTACCAATAAAAAAATCTTAAGAAAAGATGCAATAAACAGTCCTTACACTTTCCCAAAAATAGCAATTGTTGATCCTCTCTTGACAAAATCGATGTCTCCTAATCTTACAGCCGATACAGGATTTGATGCTCTCTCTCACGCAGTTGAGGCCTATTTATCTGTTAATGCAAATCCTTTATCTGATATGCTGGCTAAAAAAGCTATAACTCTTATAGCAGGCTCTCTTGTTGAGGCTACAAAAAATGGAGAAAATCTTCAGGCTCGAGCAAATATGGCTTTAGCAAGTACACTTGCAGGAATGGCTATATCTCAGGCAGGAGTTGTAGCAGGTCATGGTCTTGGTATGAGTATTGGAGGAATCTTAGATACACCCCATGGTAGGACTGTAGGGATTTTACTTCCCTATATCATGGAGGATAATCTTCCTGAAGCATCTTCTAAAATTTCTCAGCTTGCAAGTTGTTTTAATATACCTTCAAGCGGTAATGTTGCAGATGATGCTCGGAAGGTGATTGATGCTGTAAAGAAGATGATAGATGAAACAGCTCTTCCCACAAGACTAAGGGATATAGGAGTAAGCGAGAAGGATATACCAAAAATAGCAGAGGATTGTATGGATAGACCCGATATGGCAAACAATCCAAGAAAGTTTGATACAGAGAGAGTAAAAGAGTTCCTTAAAAAAATCCTGTGATAACAAGTGGGAGCAGCGACTTGACAAAAAATTTAGTTTATGGTACAAATAAATTAAACGATTAGCTTAACGTTTATTTAAATAATTATTGGAGCAATGGAAGCCTTGCAGAAGAGAAAAGTCAGTATTCCAAAAGAGATGGGACTTGTAATCTTTGATGATCTTCCCTGGTTCAGGTATGTTGATCC
>CAYRAK010000046.1:0-10226 GCA_964422215.1 uncultured Clostridia bacterium
TCTTTCTTGCTGTATTCATGGGATAGACCTTGCTTCTATAGAATGGACAGATTATGTGGTTATTCTAGGAGCAGGAACAGTGGGCCTTATAATGAGCCAGCTTGTAAAATTGAAAGGTGCAGCAAAACTTGTAGTTGTTGAGCCGATAAGAAAAAGAAGAGAACTTGCCCAAAGGTTAGGAGCCGATTTTGTTCTTGATCCCTCCAAGGAGGATATTTTGCGATCTATACCACAAATTTTAGGACAAGCCCCTGATGTTGTTATTGAGTGTGTTGGTAAAAAAGAGACGATGGAGAAGTCCTGGAGACTAGTTAGTCCGGGAGGAAAAGTTGTATGGTTTGGAGTAGCTGATCCCAAAGAAGAAATCTCCATAAGTCCTTACCAGATCTATCAAAAAGAGATAACAATAAAAGGTTCATTTGTTAATCCTTACACTACAGAAAAAGCTATCAGGCTTCTGGAGGAGAAGAAGGTGGATTTGAAGAAACTTATAACTCATAGATTTTCCCTAGAAGATTTTGATAAAGCAATAGAAATTTATGAGAAAGACAAGGAGAGAATAAAAATAGTAATCAAACCCTAAAAAATGAACTTTGATAAAGTTTGTTTTTTAGTTGAAAAAGGTATTATAGATTACGCAGAGGCGCTCTCTCTTCAGAAGAAGTTATTTCAAGCTAAAAAAGAAGGTAAACTTAAGGAAGATGTACTTTTTTGCTTGAGCATCCTCCTACAATCACCATAGGAAAAAAAGGTTCCATGGAGGAGATTCTTGTTGATGAGAAGATTTTACAGAAAAAAAAGGTTTTAGTGTATAAAATTGGAAGGGGAGGAAAAAGCACATATCATGGGCCAGGCCAGCTTGTAGGGTATCCTATTCTTAACTTAGCAAATTATGGAAAAGATATTCACCTTTATCTTAGATATTTGGAAGAGGTTATAATAAGGACTTTAAATGATTTTAATATTAAGGCTCAAAGAATAAAAGGTTTAACTGGAGTTTGGGTAGGAAATAAAAAAATAGCTTCTATTGGGGTGGAAGTTAAAAAATGGATTAGTCTACATGGTTTTGCTCTTAATGTATCAACTGAACTTGACTACTTTAACTTAATTAAACCTTGTGGATTAAAGGCAGAGATTATGACCTCTATGAGCCAGATTTTGGGCACTAATATAAAGGTACAAGATGTTTCTCAAAAACTTATTCCTCATTTTCAAGAAGTATTTTCAGTTCAAATAAAAAAGGCACCTTTCCTTACCTTTCCTTACACTTTCGAGAGTGTTGTTAGTTAGTTCATCTTTACCTTGATCAATCTTAATCAATCGTAGTTGTGAAGTTTTAATTTTATGTGTTTGAATTTCTCTGCCTCTTTTGTAAAGTACTCTCTTATCTTCTTCTCTTCAGGAAGTTTTGGCATATTTTCCTTTACGCACCGAATAATCTTTTTCCTTGCTTCTTCATCTGTTACATTGTCCTTTATGAAACGCACAATACGCTGTTCTAGAGGGGAGCCTAACATGTAAATATCAACTGTCCCATCATCGGTAGGTCCAATTCTTGCATACATCTCAGCTATTAGATGAAGTTCTTCAGATTCATAGATGAGATAATGTGGTTCATTGTAATCATTAGGTCTTTTTTTAATATGAATTCCTGCCTCACTAAGATCCTTTACAAGTTTTTCAAATTCGTTAATAATATTTTGCCTTTCTTTAATTCTTTCATCCACTTTCATTTTTATCCTCATTTTTAGATATTTTTTCCAAAGGAGGGACGTTTGGACACTTGTCACTCTTTCTAATAATTCGAGGTGCTGCCCATCTTACCGCATTAGTGATAACTCTTAATACATTCTCATCATAGTAGATAGGATATGTTTCATGACCTGGCCTAAAGTAAAAGACACGACCATAACCTCGTTCCCACACACATCCACTCCGAAAAATCTCTCCTCCTTCAAACCAGGAGATAAATATAACCTTATCTGGATTAGGAATATCAAACCGTTCTCCATACATTTCAGTATGAGGAAGTTCAAAATACTCGCCGATATCTTTTGTAATTGGATGGGAAGGTTCGATATTCCATATTCTCTCCCTTTCCCCAGCCTCACGCCATTTCAATGAGCAATTAGTTCCCATAAGAGCTTTGAAAATTTTGGAGAAATGAGCTGAATGGAGAAAAATAATCCCCATTCCTTCAAGTACACGCTGCTTTACTCTTTTCACTATTTCGTCTGAAACTTCCTCATGTGCTTTATGAGCCCACCAAATAAGCACATCAGTATCATTTAGTATATCCTTGGAAAGTCCATGTTCTGGCTCATCCAGTGTTGCTGTTTTAGCAGTGATACCTTCCTGATTATTTAAATGCTTTGCAAGAACTACATGTATACCTTCAGGATAGATTTTTTTACTTTCTTCATTTTCCCTCTCAGACCTAAATTCATTCCACACAACTACTTCGATGTTTTCTGGCATTTTTTACTCCCTTTTTAAAATGTGCTTTAAGTTAGCCATACACTGGAGTGCATTACCTACACTGAAGTACCATTAAATCTTTGGGCAATTTTATCAGTACTATCTATCTTGTCAAGAGCTGCAAGCTTGGAAACCATCTTAACCTCAGAAATCCATTTGACATACCCTTTTCTATTAATAGAATAAAAAAACAAAGAGGAGAGGTAGTTTGCTTAAAAGAACTTTTCTTCACATACCAGGTGTGGGAGAAAGAACAGAAAGGTTTCTCTGGCAAAATAACATTTTATGTTGGGAAGATTATCTTAAAAATCCTTATCAAATAAGACTTCCCCAAAGGACACACCTTAATCTATCTCTTTTTATTAACTCCTCTTTTAATGCGCTTCTCCAAGGAAATGTGTATTTTTTTAAGAGACTCTTACCAGAAAGAGAACTTTGGAGAATCTACCCTGAATTTAAAAAAAAGACTGTTTTCCTTGATATAGAAACTACCGGACTTGAGATGGAAAAGTGTTATATTACAGTGGTTGGGCTATATGATGGGAAGAGCGTTCGGTTTTTTGTGCGAGGCAAAAACATGCATGAATTTGTAAAAGTTATTAAAAGATACTCAGTTATTATTACCTACAATGGCAAAAAATTTGATTTACCCTTCTTGAAAGTTACCTTTCAAGGCTTAGATTTCCCTCAAGCCCACATTGATCTTAGATATCTTTTACATAGGTTAGGTTATTCTGGGGGTCTAAAGAAGATAGAAAAAGATTTAGGAATAAAAAGGGATAAAGCAGTGAGAAATTTAAATGGCTATGATGCGGTACTTCTTTGGAATAGATATCTTGATGGAGAACTTGAGGCTTTAGAGCTTCTTTTAAAATATAACCGGGAGGATGTAGTTAATCTTGAATATCTTATGGAATTTGCATATCGTAAGATGGCTCAGTCCTTACTTCTTCCAATATCGGAGAAATTAACTATTTAAAAACAAGGAGGAAAGAGTGATTCAAAAGGAATATCAAATAGCAGTAATTCCTGGAGATGGAATTGGACCTGAGGTTACAAGGGAAGCTCTTAAGGTTTTAAAAGCAGTGGCAGAAAAAATGGAATTTAAATATCGAATAGTAAACTATGATTTTGGTGCAGAAAGATACCTTAAAACAAGAGAAACAGTTCCTGAATCTGCAATTGAAGAGCTAAAACAGATGGATGCTATTTTTCTTGGTGCTGTAGGAGATCCTCGAGTAGAACCAGGGATTCTTGAAAGGGGTATATTACTTAAAATAAGATTTGCTTTAGATCAGTATATAAACCTTCGTCCTGTGAAGCTTTATCCAGGAGTATGGACACCTCTAAAAGATAAAAAACCAGAAGATATAGATTTTGTGGTAGTAAGGGAAAATACCGAAGGTTTATATCTTGGTATGGGAGGATTTGTAAGGAAGAATACTCCGGATGAGATTGCTATCCAGGAGATGGTAAACACTCGCAAAGGAGTTGAACGGTGTGTGAGGTATGCATTTGAATATGCAAGACAGAGAAACAAAAAAAAGAAAGTTACTCTCTGTGATAAGGCAAATGTTTTAATCTTTGCTCACGATCTTTGGAGAAGAGTTTTTAAAATGGTGGGAGAGGAGTACCCTGATATTGAAAAAGATTATGCCTTTGTAGATGCTATCTGTATGTGGATGATTAAAAATCCTGAGTGGTTTGATGTCATTGTAACTTGTAATATGTTTGGGGATATAATAACTGACCTTGGAGCAATCATCCAGGGAGGAATGGGAATAGCTGCAGGAGCAAATATTAATCCGGAAGGAGTTTCCATGTTTGAGCCAATCCACGGCTCTGCTCCCAAATATGCAGGAAAAAATGTAATAAATCCCTTAGCTGCTATTTGTGCTATGCAGATGCTTCTTGATGTAATAGGAGAAAAAGAAGCCGCAAAAATAGTTGAAGATGCTGTTGTCAGGACTCTCACTTCGGGCAGGATGAAAGATTTATCTACAAAAAGTGGATTAAAGACAAACGAAATAGGAGATATGGTAGTTAACTATATTTTAAAATCAAATCAACCAGAAGGAGAGAAAATTGCCTAAGGTAAGCGTAGTTAGAATAAAAAAGGATTTGTATGAGGGAGTGGCATCTGTTATTGAGAAGTTAGGGGGAATTGAGGTAACTGATAAAAGGGTACTTATTAAACCTAATCTTGTCGAACCTCGATCTCCAAAAAGTGGGGATATTACAAATCCAGATGTAGTTGAGGCCATAATAAGATATTGTAAGAATAAAGGTGCAAAGGAAATTATTATAGGTGAGGGACCAAGTTATTATCAGTCAGAGACGAGGCTTAGGGAGTGTTTTACTAAAACGGGTATTTCAAAGGTTGCAGAAAGATATGGTGTGCAGTGGTTTGTTTTTGATGATTATCCCTACAGGTCTTTTAACAATTTCTCTCCATATACCCCGAGTGAATTTAGGGTAAGTGAGTTTATTTTTTCTGTGGATGTAATTATTAATGTACCGGTGATGAAGACCCATTTCATGTCTACGGTAACCTTAGCTATGAAAAACTTAAAAGGATGTTTAAAACGAGAAGATAAGCCGAAATTTCACCGTAATTTGGCAAAGGCAGTTGTTGAGCTTAATAAGATAGTTCGTCCTCACCTTAATATAGTGGATGGAACTAATATAAAAAATAACCCTCCTGTTCTTGTAGCAGGATATGATATAGTAGCAGTAGACTCAGTAGCAAGTAGCATTATGGGATTTAAACCCAGTGAAATTGATATGATCAAATTTGGATATGAGGAAGGTTTAGGAGAGATGAGACTAGAGAAAATCGAGATTGAGGGTGAGGATCTTGCAGGATTAAAAATGAACTTAGAGACTCCATCAGAGGAGATAAAGAAAAAGTTTCCATTTATACAACTTGAGGTGAAAGGTGCCTGTTGTGGATGTCTCATCCCAATCTTATCCTCTCTTTCTGAAATGGAAAAAGAGAGGATGACAAAACATTTAAGACTTATAGCAGGTAAGGAGAATAAAATAGAAACAGAGGAAAATATTATATGTATTGGAGATTGCACAAGAAAAATCAAAAAAGGATTATTTGTTGGAGGTTGTCCCCCTGAAAAGAAAAAAATTAAAGATGCTCTTTACAAATTTTTTAAACCTCTCCTCTAAAAGGTATCAAAAAATATTTTCAGGTTAAAAATTATGGTTAGCAAGCCATCAGCCGGTAAAGCTATAAAGTTTGCCTTGAGTGATGTTTATAATAATCTCGGGAAGGTGATTCTTACTAATCTTTTTTGGACGGCTTGTTTTGTGCCTTGTATCCTAATCGGCATACAAGTTAGAAAAAGCCTGTCTCCTTTGACTTTTTTTGTACTTTTTGTAAGCTTTCTCTTAACTTCTCCTGCTTTAGGAGGGATCTTTCATTTATCAAAAAAAATCGCTCTAAATGATCCTTATATTGAAGCAACTGATTTCTTTCAAGGAATAAAAGAGTATTGGGTAAAAAGTTTTCTTTTGCTTGTTATCTCTTTAATAATCCCCATACTTAGTGGAAGTGCTTTAATTTTTTATAGTCAACTAGCTCAAGCTCACCCTGCAGGTGTTGTCTTATGGATCGTAAGTCTGTGGGCTTTTATATTTTTTCTTCTGATGCAAACCTATCTTTTTCCTCTTATGGTTACTCAAAAGATGAACGTGGGTAAAATCCTAAAGACTTCTCTTCTTTTGGCCCTAAACAATTTTGGATTCACTTTTGTAATTGTTTTAGTAGAAATTTTACTTTTAGCTCTTTTTTCTATCACTGGGATTATCTTTATAGGAGGAGTAGGGACAATTGCCCTACTTCAGATTAATGCGTTTATTGAACTTTCCAAAAGGTATACTGGCGAGGAGATAAAAAAAGAAAGGAAAAGAGAACCCAGAACAGTAAGACAGTTCTTCCGCGAGATTTTCCAACCTTGGAAATATGACTAAAACAACTCAAATTGATCTAAAGAGATTATTTTGCCTCTCAAAGTCTTGACAAGGATTTTAAGATAAAATATATGAATTTATAGTAAAAAGCCATTTTAGGCTGATAGGAGGTAAAAAATGAACAAGGCAGAATTAGTAGAAAAGGTGGCAAATCAGGTGGGTTTGACTAAAAAAAATGTAGGTAGTATCGTTGATGCTTTTATTGAGACAGTAAGAGATTCTCTATCGAAAGGAGAGAAGGTCACTTTGGTTGGTTTTGGTACTTTTCAAGTGACAGAGAAAAAAGCAAGAAGGGGAGTAAATCCTCAGACTAAGGAAAGTATCCAAATACCTGCTAAAAAAGTTCCTAAATTTACTCCAGGAAAAGGTTTAAAGGAAAAGGTTGGATAGAAAGTAAAAAACAAAAAGCCCACCAGCCTCAGGCAGGTGGGCTGACCTATTCATTGGAATTAGATTATCTTTTTAGTTTTTCTTACCTTTGTGAAATTTCTGAGCATTAGTTTTATTCCAAGAAAAGTATAACAGCAAGAAATTCATCTGAAAATGGATGACGAAGACGATATATTGATAAAACGAATACATAAGAAGGAACTTCCAAATCTTGTAAGTGTATATCAATCTGCCTACCAGAGACTTCAAAAATATGCCTATAGAAGTGAAAGAAAGATTAAAAGCTATCTGGAGTGGCTTTATGAGGGAGATCCAGAAGGATTTTTTGTTGCAGAAAAAGAGAATAAGCTGATAGGTTTTGTTTCTATCCATAGTGATTGGAAAGATTGGAGATGGGGTAGAACTGGTGAGTTACATGAGCTTGCTGTAAAAATTGAGTTTCAGGGAAAAGGAATAGGGAAGAAGTTATTCTTGACAGCTTTAAATTATGCAAAAGAAAAAGGATGTAAAATTATCTCTCTATGGGTAGGTGAGGAAAATTGGCTTGCTAGAAGTTGGTATCAAAAATTAGGCTTTAAGGAAAGAGGAAGCTGGGGAGAGTGGGTAAGGATGAGTTTATCTTTCCCAATTGTTGAGAAAATGAATAAGAATACGAGAAAGAATATCTAGTTCCTTAAGAGATACTAATTCATGGTTAGAATGAGCACGGGATAGTTTTCCTGCTCCAAAAATTATACAAGGAATTCCCTTCTGGAGAAGATTTTCAGCATCTGTCCAGCTTGGCATTCCTCCTATAACAGGTTCATCTTTTACCACTTCTTTAAAAGATTTTTTCATCAACTCTACCACCTTAAGTTGAGGATCTATCTCAAAAGGATGTGATATATCCCGAAAAATTATTCTTCCACCAGCCTTGGTCACTATATTTTTCACCTCATCTACAGCTTTTTGCATATCTACCCCTGGAACAACACCTATATCAGCTTGAAACATACACCTACAGGGTACTACCATTATATCCTTCCCTCCTTCGAATTTCCCAAGATTTATCCACCCCCCCGTGGGAAAATGAGGATGAGTTATCTTTAAAAAAGACATTTTTTCTAATTCTTGGTAAATATTAAAAGCCTTTAAGATAGCATTTTCTCCCTCCCAAGGGACTGAGCCATGTGCCTCTTTACCCTCTATCTCTACTTCTATTTCTATTGCTCCAGCCTGGGAAATAGCAAGAGAAAGATTGGTTGGTTCCAAAACAATCCCCTCTTTGGCTTCTATTTTCAGAAATTTTGACCCTAAAGCATCTTTTTCCTCACCAGAAGTTAAAGCTACCTGACAGGGTACTCTTGTATTTTCTAAAGCTACAAGAAGAGAAGCTATCTGTCCTTTTGGATCTACAACACCCCTACCTATAAGATTTTCTCCTTCTATTCTGAGTTTATAAGGTTCAGGATGATCAAAGACAGGAAAGGTATCTATATGTGTACATAAAAGAAGTTTACTTTTTCCTCTTCTTCCTACCAAATTAGAAAAGGAACCTGGGATTTTTTGTATTTCTACTTGAAAACCTATTCTTTTTAGAAAAGAGGATAAAAACTCATGAAGTTTTTCTTCTTCTCCCGTAGGTGTTGGAATTTCTATGAGTCTTTGTAAAATTTCTAAAATTCTTTCCCCAAAAACTAAACTTTTAATTTCTCCCATATTATCTACCTTGATACCAGTAGAATTATTATCAAATTAATTCAAAAATTAATCCAGGTCAAGGTAAAAACGTTAAAAGTAATTGTTCATTTTTGTTAAATAATTATTCCCCACTTAATCTCTTTTCCTTACGTTAATAATTTTCTGAAAAGGTGTTTTTGGGATGCCAATCCCTTGGAGTTATACAAATGTAAAAGTGTCCTGATTTTGGATTAATTCGCTTGTCTTTCTTGTAAAATTCTGTAATAATTATTTTACCAAATTTTAACTCTTGAAATGAAAAGTTTAAAAAGGAAATATGGAAATTCCATTTAGAAGAAAAAACACGTTTTAAAAAAATGCTGGTAAGAAGTAAAAAAAGGATAATAAAAAGAAGAAGGTTAAGGGAAATAAAGAGATTAATTGCATAAGGTATACCTCTTGGGTTATTTTCTTTTTTATTCCACCATAAATCATGAATAATTACATATCAATAGTTCTTACCGTTGCTGGTGGTCTAGCACTGTTTCTTTATGGGTTATCTCTACTAAGTAAAGGATTGCAAAAAGCAGCGGGAGATAGGCTAAGGTTTATACTGGAAAAACTGACAAATAAACCTATAAAAGGAGTTCTTGTTGGGCTCATTGTTACAGCCACAATTCAAAGCTCATCCATTACTACCGTCACCCTCATTGGACTGATAAATTCTGGTCTAATGAGTCTGGAGCAGGCTGTTGGTGTTGTTCTGGGTGCTGAGATTGGTACGACAGTTACCGCCCAAATAGTCTCTTTTAAAGTAGGGAAAATGTTTTTTCCTTTGATAGCTGTTGGATTTTTTCTTTTCTTTCTTGGAAAAAAAGATAAATACAGGTTTACTGGTCAGATCATATTAGGTTTTGGAATCCTTTTTTTGGGAATGCATACAATGTCCTCGGCAGTAAGACCCTTGAAGGATAACAGATTTTTTGTTGAAACTCTTGCAAGTTTTGGCAAAATTCCTCTTTTAGGAATAATTGTAGGTGCTGTTTTCACAGGAATAATCCAAAGCTCTTCTGCTACAACTGGACTTGTTATAGCAATGGGAAAAGAAAAGATTATAAGTTTGAATGCTGCAATTCCTATAATTCTTGGAGCTAATATTGGCACCTGCGTCACAGCACTCATTGCCTCTATAGGTTCTTCTCTCTCTTCAAAAAGAACAGCCATGTCACATCTTGTATTTAACCTAATAGGTGTTGCTTTGTTTTTTCCTTTCCTTGGATACTTTACCCAGATTGTTTCCCTGACCTCTTCAGAAATTCCCAGACAGATCGCAAACGCTCACACCATGTTTAATACAACCATGACCCTTATCATGCTTCCTTGTGTAAGATTTTTAATTGCTCTTGTGAAGAAAATAGTTCCTGGTGAGGAGGTTAAAGTGGACAGGGGAGTTTTATTCTTGGAGGAGAAACTTTTGCATACTCCCTCAATAGCAATAGGTCAGGCAAAAAAAGAAACTATGCGGATGGCGAACATTGTAAGGAGTATGCTGGAAAACAGTGAAAAGGCTCTTTTAACAATGGAAAGAAAATTTGTTCTTCCTGTCTTAAAAAATGAGGAAATAGTTGATGAGTTGGATAACGCTATAGAAAGTTACCTTACAAAAATATCCCATCTTTCTTTATCTCAGAGCCAGTCAAGAGAAATAGCAATTT
>CAYRAK010000047.1:0-10193 GCA_964422215.1 uncultured Clostridia bacterium
TTTTATAAATTTTAACATAAATTTATCCGTGTTGTCTTCTCAAAAAGGTTGGAACATCAAGGTCATGCTGATTGTAAACTCTAAGGTCTAAATCTTGCTGATAAAACTTATCCTCTTCTTTAATCTCTGATCTTGCTTCTTTACCAGTGGAAACCATTAAAGTAAGAATAAGTTCTTCTGACATATTCTCATCCGTATATATACCAAAGCTAGGAGTAGTTAGATTGTTACTTTCTTTCTGAAGAAGAACTAAAATTCTCTCTAATTGATCTAGAGGAAATTCCTTTCCAGCATGTATACTAAGAAGAATACCATTTGCCTTATTTAAAGAAATTCTTCCCCAAAAAGGAGACTCAAGCACCTGGTCAAACGCTTCCTCAACATAATTCTCACCCCTACCCTTTCCTCTATTAATTATTATTTGATTACCTTTACTTAGAAAGGAATTAAAGTCGGCAAAATCTAAATTGATAATTCCTGAATTATAGAGAATATGCTCAATTGAGCAAAGTAGCATCTCAAAAAGCTCATCTATTTTAATAAAGGCCTCCTCTACAGATAGTGACGAACTATTAGGATTTTCTCTGCTCATTCGAAGAAGAACGTTATTGGAAATTGCCACTTGCCCGTCTGTGAGTTGTTCTAATTTTTGAAGCCCTTCTTTAGCAGAATTAACTCTCTTCTCTCCTTCAAAATAAAATGGCAGAATAAAAAACCCAATTGTCAATATACCTATCTCTCTTGCAATTTTTAATATTACTGGAGAAGCTCCTGTACCTATTCCTCTCCCCAATCCACATACAAGAAAAAGTAGATCTGTTCCACTTAATATGCTTCTTATCTCATCCTCAGCTTCTTCAGCAATTCTTCGTGCAATCTCCTTATCTTCCCCTGTGCCCCATCCTCTAACAACAGAAGTTCCAAGCTGCAGCTTATCAAATCCAACACAACTTTCTAAGGTCCTTTTACAAGAATCAATACCTACAAAATTAACACTGGCAGAATACTTAGATGGAGAATAAATTCGAGAAAGAATATTACACCCAGCGCCACCCACCCCTATAACTTTAATCTTAACAGAGGATGCCTTTGTCTCTTTTTGTTTTTTTTGCTTCTTTTCTTGAATAGTAGATTCAAATTCTATCAACTCTATATCTCCTGACTTCAGAATTGTTTTAAAAATCTTATATCATTTTGGAAAAAAAGACGAATATCATCTATTCCATACTTAAGCATACAAATTCTTTCAACTCCCATTCCAAAGGCAAAACCTCGGTACTTTTCTGGGTCATAATTAACTTTCTTAAAAACCTCTGGATCTACCATACCTGCACCTAAAATCTCAAGCCATCCTTTGTTGGAACACACCTTACATCCTGCTCCTTTGCATATAATACAACTTATATCAACTTCAGCGCTGGGTTCAGTAAAAGGAAAATAACTTGGGCGGAAACGAAGTTTAGTCTCTTTTCCAAACATTTGATGAGCAAAATAAGTTAAACATCCTTTTAGATCTGCAAAAGTAATATTTTCATCAACTGCAAGACCTTCCACCTGATGAAATACAGGAAAATGTGACGCATCAATAGCATCTCTTCTGTAACAGCGACCAGGAGAAATCATCCTAATTGGAGGTAAAAACTTTTCCATAACCCTCACCTGTACAGGAGAAGTTTGAGTTCGTAGAAGATATTTTTCATCAATATAAAAAGAGTCCTGTTCATCACGAGCAGGATGATATTTGGGCATATTTAGAGCCTCAAAATTGTAATATTCTGTTTCAATTTCTGGACCAACTATTACCTGAAATCCAAGTCCAATAAAAATACTTTTTATCTCCTCAAGAGTCTGAGTTATAGGATGAACTTTTCCTATAAGTGGTTTTTTCCCGGGAAAGGTAACATCGATTATCTCTCGAATCTCCTCTTTTTTAGCAATCTCTTCTTCTTTCTCTCTTAGAAGATCTTCAGCTTTCTTTTTAAGCTTGTTTAAAAGGCCACCTATTTTTGGTCTTTCCTCCTGTGGAACAGTAGAAATAGCCTTTAGAAGATGCGTAATTTTACCTTTTTTTCTTCCAAGAAGTTCTATCCTAAGTTTTTCTATTTCTTCTCTGGTCTGAACTTTACCTATATTCTTTTCTAACTCTTTATTTAGATTCTCTATTGCCTTGAGCAGTTTCATTTGTTCTTTTTCCTTCGATATAATAAACGGTTAATAGCATTAATATAAGCTTTTGCACTTGCTTCAATTATATCTGTAGAAGCTCCCCTCCCTGAAACTAAAAATCCATTTTCTCCTTTAATTTTAACTGTAACTTCCCCCAAAGCATCTTTCCCTCCAGTTACTGCCTGAAGAGAATACTCTACCAACGTTAAATTCAGCTTGCAAATTCTATCTATTGCCCTGTAAACAGCATCAACCGGTCCATCCCCACAGGCTGCTTCCTGATAAGTTTTTCCTTCTTTTCTTATCCTAACTGTTGCTGTAGGAAGAACTTGATTGCCAGTTACTGTGTGAATATATTCTAAGGAAATATACTCTGGCAACTTTGCTATCTGTTCTTCTACAATAGGGATAAGATCCTCATCGAAGACTTCTTTCTTTTTCTCCGCAAGCTTCTTAAAAACTTCAAATGCCTTATCCAGCTGTTCACCTTCAAGTTGAAAACCGAGCTTTTTTAACCTCTCCTGAAAAGCATGACGGCCAGAGAGTTTACCTAAAACAATTTCACCCTCCTTAAGCCCAATTAAAGTAGGGGATATAATTTCGTAAGTTGAGGAATTTTTAAGTATTCCATCCTGGTGAATACCTGCTTGATGACGAAATGCATTCTTTCCTACAATTGCCTTGTTGGGTTGAATAGGAACACCTGTAAGACGAGATACGAGACGGCTTACAGGATAAATTTCTCTTGTCTCAATATTTGTATAGAAGTTAAAAAAATCTTTCCTGGTGTTAAAACTCATAACTATCTCTTCCAAAGCTGCATTTCCTGCACGCTCTCCAATTCCATTCACAGTGCACTCTACCTGACGTGCCCCTGCTTTTACTGCAACAAGAGAGTTAGCAGTAGCAAGTCCCAGGTCATCATGACAGTGAACACTTAACAGAACTTGTTTTATATTCGGTACCTTATCAATTATTCCCTTAATTAATTTTTCAAACTCCTCTGGCACAGAATATCCAACTGTATCTGGAATGTTTATGACTGTTGCACCAGCTTCAATAACGGCTTGAATTACCTCATACAAAAATACAGGATCGCTTCTTGAAGCATCCTCTGGAGAGAATTCTACATCATTAGTATACTCCTTAGCAAAAGTAACTGCATCTACAGCTAACTTTAGAACTTCCTGTGGAGATTTTCTAAGCTTGTGTTTCATGTGTATAGGAGAGGTTGCTATAAAAGTATGAATCCTCCCTTTTGCAGCTTTTTTAAGAGCCTCTCCCGCTTGTTTAATGTCAGAAGGAAGAGCTCTTGCAAGAGCTGCTATAACAGGAGTTCTAACTTCCTCTGAAATCCTTTTTACAGCTTCGAAGTCACTGGAGGAAGACGCTGGAAAACCTGCCTCAATTACATCAACCTTAAGTTTTTCCAGTTCTTTAGCGATTTTTAGTTTTTCATTTGGTGTAAGAGCAACTCCTGGTGTCTGTTCGCCATCACGTAAAGTAGTATCAAAAATGAAAACTCTTTCCATTTTAGTTATATTTCCACTTTAATCATAATTTTGCTAATAACTATAGCAAAGCATATGGAAAAGTCCAGAGACTTTTAATCTAGAATAAATACAACTTTATGAAATTTCTTTTTATCTTGGTTAAGCTTTTTAAAAACCTCCACACCTTCAGAAAGCTTAAATCTGTGGGAAATAAGAGACTTACATTGAAGTTTGCCCTTTTTCATTTGTTCTAAAGTTATCTTCCACTCATTTTTTGGAAGTTCGGTAAAATCAGAATTCCAACTTCCGTAAAGATTTAGTTCCTTACGTAAGATCAAAGAAAGAAATTTTTCCTCTAATACTGTTGAGCCTTTAATATTTCCAAGAAGAATGATTTTTCCTCTTTTCCGAACCAACTCTATACATTGAATAACCGTTTTAGAAACACCTGCTGCTTCAACGGCAACATCAGCTCCCCTTCCTTCTGTTTCATCCATTATCCTCTCTAAAAGATTCTCTTTGAGGGAATTAAAAACCGAAAAAATACCTAGAGATTTTGCAACCTCCAACTTTTCATCTACTATATCTACCACCAGAGGAAAAGCTCCCATAATTAGAGCCCATTGAGCACAAAAAAGACCAATTGGACCTGCACCAAAGATTATTACCTTATCTCCTGCATCTATCTTACCTCGTCTCAAAGCGTGCAATGCAACTGAGGCAGGTTCAGTTAAAGCTGCTTCTTCAAATCCAATTTCTGGGGGAAGATGAATTAAGTTACTTAAAGGTACCTTAACATATTCTGCAAACCCTCCATTTATTCGGGACCCAAGATAAAGATAACTATCACACAAGTTATACATGCCTCTTTTACAATAACTGCAGCTAAGGCAGGGTAAAAGAGGATAGACTCCCACTCTATCTCCCACATGAAAATTTTTTCCCTTCCTTACTTCAACTACTTCTCCGGAAAACTCGTGTCCCGGAATAAGGGGAAAGGAATAAGTTCCTTTCTCCATCACTCTTGGAACATCAGAACCACATATACCACTTACCTTTACTTTAATAAGAGCCTCATCTTCCTCAATTTTAGGTATTTCAACCTCCTCATATCGAAGATCCCCTATTCCATGCAATACAAGAGCTCGCATCTTGTTCTTCATTTTTTTATCTTCTTTTAGTTAATAGTTAAAACACGAGAAATAGCTTCTTTCCAACCTTTATACAAAAGATTTGCCTTTTTTGTATCCATTTTTGGATAAAATATATCTCCTTTCCTTGCAAACGAATGCACTTTCTCAGAATTCCAAAGCTTAACTGTAAGACCCGCCAAGAGAGCAGCACCAAGGGCGCTCACCTCTGTGTGAGAGGTACGCTCAATAGGAATATTTAGAATATCTGATTGAAACTGCATCAAGAAGTTATTTTTTGAGACTCCTCCATCCACTTTCAGTTTGTCTATTTTCAGCGTGGTGTTTTTTCTGATAACTTCAAGAATGTCCTTTACCTGGTACGCAATTCCCTCTAAAGCAGCTCTCACTAAATGTTCTTTCTTTGTTCCCCGAGTAATTCCCAAAATAGCTCCCCTTGCCTGCATATCCCAATAAGGAGCTCCAAGACCAACAAGTGCTGGAACAAAATAAACCCCTGCTGTGTCTTTCACCCTGAAAGCCATTTCTTCAGTTTCAACAGCATCCTTAATAATTCCAAGTTCGTCTCTTAACCACTGAAGAACTGCCCCTGCAATAAAAATACTTCCTTCCACGGCATAGACGGGATTTCCCTCTAAATCACAAGCTAAAGTAACTATAAGACCCTCTGGAGGAGGAATAAACTTTTTACCACTGTTTACAAGAAGAAAACATCCTGTCCCATAAGTGTTTTTTGTCATTCCGGGAAACGTACACCCGTGACCAAAAAGAGAAGCTTGTTGATCGCCCAATATACCGCTTATAGGGATACCGGAAGGAAGAGAACCAATTTTTCGAGTGTAACCGAAGATACTGCTCGAAGGAATAGCCTGAGGTAAAATTTCTCCAGGGATATCCATACTCTCAAGGAGCTCTTCATCCCATCTGAGAGTATGGATGTTAAAGAGCATAGTTCTGGAGGCATTGGTGTAATCTGTAAGATGTTTTTTACCTCCAGTTAGTTTCCATATTAGCCAGCTGTCTACCGTTCCCACCGCAAGTTTTCCTTTAGATAAAAGCCTGCTTAAAGACGGAAAGTTATCAAATGCCCATTTTATCTTACTTGCAGAAGGATAAGGATCTAAAGGAAGACCTGTCTTTTTTCTAATTTGTTCCTCGAGACCCTTCCTTCTCCACTCCTGACAAATGCTGCTACTTCTGCGGCACTGCCATACGAGCGCCCTTCCAATTGCTGACCCTGTATCTTTATCCCAGAAGAGGGTGGTTTCTCTCTGATTGGAGATACCTATACAAACAAGCTCTGACGGTGATATATTGGCTTTAGTGAGAGCATCTTCAATAACATTTAAAGTGCTTCTCCAAATTTCTTCTGCATCTTGCTCTACCCACCCAGGATGGGGATAATATTGGGTTAACTCTTGGTAACTCTCTGAAATCACCCGAGCTTGGTTATCAAAAACCAAAGCTTTACTTCCTGTTGTGCCCTGATCTATAGCAAGTACATATTTGGCTGGCATTTTTCTTTTTCTTGCTTTCACTTATCGTCGTATTGTTAATGTAAGTTTATTACTTAAAAGTTGACAGGCCTTTTTTAAATCCTCTGGAGTGTTTACACCTATTACTACTTTAGAATCTGGAACAAGAAAAGCCTCTACTTTCTCACCTTGGCTGTAAAGAATCTCTATAACATCGGTTAGGTATACCTCCCCTGTCACTTTATTTGGTTGAAGTAAAGGAAGAACTGCTAGAATTTTTTGATTATTAAAACAGTAAACACCAGAATTTACTTCCTTTATCTTTAGTTCCTCTTCTGTTGCATTTCTACTTTCCACAATTTTCTTTATTGATTGATATCCATCTCGGATAATTCTTCCGTAATGTCCAGGATCAGAAAGCTTGGCTGTTAAAATAGTAGCAGCTGATCTTCTTTTTCTGTGATAGAGAACAAGCTCCTGAATAATGAATGAGCTAATAAAGGGAGCATCTCCTGGAAGTACTACCAGTTCACCTTTGAAATCATTAATCAGAGTAGTTGCTCTTCTTAACGCATCCCCTGTTCCCAATCTTTTTTCCTGATACACATACTCATATTTATCACCAAGAACTGCTTTTATCCTCTCTGCCTGATATCCTATTACCAGAATTATCCTGTGTATATTAGCCTCTACGCAAGCTTGAACCGGAAACTCAATTAAACGATGATCTCCTAAAGGATGAAGAAGTTTACTAAGTTCTGACTTCATTCTTGTACTCTCACCAGCAGCCAAAATTACTGCAACTACATCCTTCACTTGATCCCCTTTTTTGATTTTTAATAGGAAAACTTCCAAATTAAGTTAGCACTAAAAAAAGGAATGTCAAGAAAAGCAGATCAACCTCAGAGTTAAACTATCTTGACGTAAGAAGTATAATAGATATTATAAGAAACAACACTGAGAAGGAGATAGATTGATGACAAAAAAACGAATCCTTTCTGGAATGCGACCTTCAGGAAAACTTCATCTTGGAAACTATCTTGGGGCTTTGAACAATTGGGTTAAATTGCAGGATGAATATAACTGTTTTTTTATGATTGCTGATTGGCATGCTCTTACTGATCGCACAGATACAACTAAAATTAAACAAGATACAGAGGAAGTCCTAATTGACTGGTTAGCAGCAGGGCTTGACCCTCAAAAATCTGTACTTTTTGTCCAATCTCATATTCCTCAACATGCTGAGCTTCATCTTATTCTTTCTATGATTACTCCCATTTCTTGGTTGGAACGCTGTCCTACTTATAAAGAAAAAATAGAAGCGGGAGCAGCTACAAACTATGGTCTTTTAGGATATCCTGTCTTACAGGCAGCGGATATCCTTATCTATAAAGCTGAAAAAGTCCCTGTAGGAGAAGATCAACTTCCCCATCTTGAGCTAACAAGAGAGATAGCTCGAAGATTTAATAGTCTCTATGGTAAGGTCTTTCCCGAACCTGAACCAATTCTCTCTATAAGTCCAAGAATTATGGGAATTGATGGTAAGAGAAAAATGAGCAAATCTTACAATAACTATATTGCCCTTTCTGATCCTCCCGATATCATAAAAAAGAAAGTAATGTCTATGTTCACTGACCCCACAAAGATATACAAAGGAGATCCGGGACATCCTGATGAATGTAATGTTTATGCTTATCATAAGATTTTTGGAGCTACTCGGGGTGAAAATATAGAAAAGATGGCTCAAGAATGCAAAGAAGGCATCTTGGGCTGTACTCAATGTAAAGCAAAATTAACCGAGATATTAGTTGAATACCTTGCTCCCCTTAGAAGAAGAAGAAAAGAGATAGAGGAGGATAAAAGTGAAATAAGGAAAGTTCTTACTACCGGAAAAGAAAAAGCCTCTCAGGAAGCCTCTTTTACCTTACAAGAAGTTAAAAAAAAGATGAAAATGAACTATTACAAGTAAATTTTGGGTTGACAAAAATAGAAAGCTTATAATAATTAAACCGATTTAACACAGCAAAGGATGTGTAAAGGAAATATAAAAAAACAAGGACGTCTTAGTTAAAAAGGCGTCCTCTTGTGTTTTAAAGGGAAGGCAATAAATGCTAACAAAAGACTCCTCTTATCTTGAAGCTTTGATCAAAATAAGTAGAACTATAACTTCAGATCTTTACCTTGAGGATATTCTCAAACTCATAGTGAAAGTTACAGCTGAGGTTATGAAATCAAAAATAGTTTCTCTTATGCTTCTTGATGAAAAAGGAGAGAAATTAGTTATCAGAGCAACCCAAAGTATGAGTGAGGAATATAATAAAAAACCACCTCTTAAAATAGGAGAAGGCATTGCTGGGAAAGTTGTTCAAATAAACAAGCCTATTGCCGTATATGATGTAAGAAAAGAAAGAGAATATAAGTATAAAAATATAGCAGAAAAGGAAGGACTTTGCTCGCTTCTCTGTGTTCCTTTATCAGTAAAAGGAAAAACAATAGGAGTTATAAATTGTTACACTTCATTTCCTCACCACTTTACCAAAACAGAGATAAATGTTTTAACCTCGGTTGCAAATCAAGCTGCCATTGCTATAGAGAATACAGAACTCATGGTAAGAACAAAAATAATTCAGGAGGAGCTTGAAGCTCGCAAATTAATAGAAAGAGCAAAGGACATTCTAATGAAAAAGCTTAATATCTCCGGAGAAGAAGCATACCGAAAAATTCAAAAAAGAAGCATGGATACTCGCAAACCGATGCGGGAAATAGCTGAGGCTATTATCCTTGCATCAGAAATAGAAAAAAGTTAACCCTCAAGACACAAAGTAATATTGGTATTTTAAAATGAATTTATCATGAATAAAAAAAGCTTCATAGTTGTAGTTGATTATGGAATGGGCAACCTTTTAAATGTAGAAAAAGCTTTGCAAAAGGTTGGCTTCAAAACTGAGGTTACAAATAATCCCTCGGTGATTGAAAAAACTGCAGGTCTTGTTCTACCTGGAGTAGGCTCATTTAAAGATTGCATGACTAATCTTGAAAAAGAAAACTTAATTGAGCCTATACGCTGTTTTATCAGTTCTGGACGGCCTTTTATTGGAATATGTCTTGGTATGCAGATTCTGTTTACAGAAAGTGAGGAATTTGGCCAAAGTAAAGGTCTTAATATCCTAGAAGGTAAAGTAGTCCCCTTCCCTAAGAACCCAAAACTGAAAATTCCCCACATGGGTTGGAATAGCATAAAGATAAAAAAGAAAGCGCCTCTACTAGAAGGTATTCCTGATAACTCCTATTTTTACTTTGTCCACTCATATTACGTTATTCCTAAACAAAAAGATATTATTGCAACTACTACTTATTATGGAGTGGAATTTGTCTCAAGTATTTGGAAAGACAATATATTTGCCTGCCAATTTCATCCAGAAAAGTCCCAGAAACTGGGTTTAACTTTATTAAAAAACTTTAAAAAGGCTGTTTTTCAATGTTAGCTAAGAGAATAATTCCATGTCTAGATGTAATGAAAGGAAGAGTTGTGAAAGGGGTAAATTTTGTCAAATTGCGAGATGCAGGAGACCCGGTAGAAAATGCCAGAATCTATGAGGAAGAAGGTGCAGATGAGCTTGTTTTTCTTGATATAACTGCATCTCACGAAAAAAGAGACATAATGATTGATGTAGTTAAAAGAACAGCTCGTGAAGTTTTCATGCCTCTAACTGTGGGAGGAGGTATAAGAGACATTGAGGATATCCGTTCTCTTCTAAAAGCAGGAGCAGATAAGGTATCTATTAATACAGCTGCTGTAAAAGATCCATCTCTTATACAAAAGGCCTCAAGACGATTTGGAAGTCAATGTATCGTTGTAGCTATAGATGCTAAAAGAAAAAATTCGGGATGGGAAATATATACTCATG
>CAYRAK010000048.1:0-9776 GCA_964422215.1 uncultured Clostridia bacterium
TTCAGTACAATTTTTTGAGGTTCATTTTTTTTGTTGTTTAACAGATCAAAGATGAGCCTTGCTGCTTTTTCTCCCATCTTATAAAGTGGTTGCCTTACAGTTGTGAGTGGTGGTTCAACTTCAGATGCCGCATCAATATCGTCAAAACCTACTATAGAAATATCTTTAGGTATCTTAAGACCCTTTTCTTTTATAACCCTCATTGCTGCAAGTGCCATATTATCATTTGCTACAAACACAGCTGAAGGAGGAGAAGAAAGGCTTAGTAAATACTCCATTCCCTCCCGTCCGCTTTTTTTATGAAAATCTCCATAAAAGACAAATTCTCTGTTATACTCTATTCCATTTCTTCTAAGAGCCTCTTTATACCCTTTTATCCTGTCTATAGAATGTTCCTGATCAGGGGGTCCAGTTATAAATCCAACTTTTCTGTGACCTAAACTAATTAAATATTCTACCGCTTTTAGAGCACCATCAAAATTATTCACTTTCACACAGTTTACATCTATTCCAGGAATATCCCCACCCACAATCACATAGGGAAATTTTATCCTCTCAAGTTCTATGATCTCTTTAAATTTAAGAGGCCAATGAGAGATAATCAAAAGACCGTCTACCATTTTGTGAGTTGCAAATCGGGTAAGTATCTCTTTTCTTTTTGAGCTAGTTTGATACTCTCCTCTTATATCAAGTTGAAAACTATATCCATTATCATTGACAACATCTATTATTCCTTGAATGACCGGCATATAAAATCCACCTAAAGGACGCTCTCCACTTATAAATGCACAAAGAGCAATGGTATGAGTTTTATTGAGAGCAAATCTTCTAGCGATACTACTTGGATAATAATTTAGTTTTCGAGCTGCTCCAATAACTTTTTCTCTGGTCGCCTTGCTAACCCTTTTTTATTATTTAAGGCAAGAGAAGCAGTAGACACAGCAACTCCAGCAAGTTTTGCAACGTCTCTAATAGTAGCTCCCATTTAATCCATCTTCCTTTATCGAAACAGTTCGATTATATAATACCATGTATTATTATTTTTGTCAAACATCAAAAACCTGAGTTAGGACAGTTTTTAGAGATATAAAGGGCGGGTATTCCTAAAAACCTTTTCGGCGTGCAATAAACCTAAGAAATCTAATGCTAGCCAGAAAAAGATGGATCAAGAGGTTGTTACATCTTCTGCTTTAATAATCTCTTCCCAATCATAGACACCAATAGTTTGTTGATATGGTTTTACTATCAAGAAATCGTCACTATTCCATTTCCCAAATACCAGATTTTTGATAAGTCTTATACTTCCCCGAAGTTGAACGAATCGCTTGCCTTCAGCTTCAGCTTTAGCTTTGCATTTATTAGCATATCCTAAATGCTCCGTTTCTGGTATCTCAATAAAAACAACTTTGTTGTCTTGCTGTTCCTTAAAACAGGGTTTCAACATTTTAATAATATATTTGGCATTTTCCTCACCGTACAATTTCACATATTCTTCATAGCTTTTATCTAAACCAAGAAACCGATCAATACTTGCTTCTCGCACATAAGAGTCACCACGTTCGATATATCCGGTAGAACTGAAGGGTAGGCTAGGATTTTCAGCAAAGTACTCTTTAAATTTACCCTTTGACCCGAGAAAAATTGTGCAACAGTCATGTGCTCTTGGAATAACAATTTTGGTATCTCTAGATAACAAATTAACCGTAGCATTTCCACATAAGCCGTAACACAACAAAATCGCATCGTATCTTTTGCTAGCTTTTTGTGTTGCATCAATCTTTGACTGAATTTTTTTTCTAAGAAGATCACTTTTGTCATGGGTTCCCTTTTCTATAAACTCAACATCAATTATATGAGGAGTTTTTGCCACACAGTAGCAAACCTCCCGTGTGAATACTTCACACGCAATTAGTTTTAATAACACGAATATACTCCCAAATTAATTTTTTAATGTACATTATACTCCAGGCAAGGAAAGTTGCAAAAAAGAGCACAAAAAAATATATTAGTAAAAAAGAAAAGAAGGCAATTTTCTAGCTTAAGTTTTCTGCTTAAGATGATGTATAAGATATCTTTTTTTCTCCTCAAAAGATAAATTACCATTGGAGCAGATATTTAAAATATAAGCACTCACATCCTGATAAGTCATAACATTCCAATTTTTCCTTGGAACAATTTTTCTCAATTCACGTCTTCTCTTTTTACTTTTTGTTTTATATCTTTCCTCAATCATCTCTCTTTCTTTTCTTTTTTCCTGTTGCATAAACTCCCAAATAGCATTAATAAACTTCTCCTCCATATTAGGAGATGAGTAAAGTCTTATGAGATTTCTTGCATCAGGTGTTATCAACTTCTCCACTTACCCTCACCTCCCTAACCTAAATAATATAAAAAATTAAAATACAAATTATGATTATGTAATAAGTAAAGTTTTAAGGTAGGTTTTTTATTATAAATTTATAAAATCTTATTTATCTGCAAGAGGAACTTTATTTCTATTACAGTAACAAATTGGCCTTCCCTTTTCTTCAAAGAAAAAATGTCCACATACCGGACATCTTATATAACCTGAACTAATAGTCTTACCTACAGAAGACACATCTTTAATAACTTTCCCTTCAAAAAGAAGTTCTATTTCTTTTTTTACCCATTTAAATTCTGTATTTCCCCAAGGAAAACATTCCATAATTAAAGGATTCTGAAAAGATAAGCATTTAACCCAGTTAATAAAATCTTTCCAGGGAATAGTTCCATAAGGAGGCTGAAGGTGTAAATCTCGTACACCATCATTATCATGTATATGAAAAGTAACAATTTGATGCTGTATAATCTCAAAATCTTCTTTAAGTTTTCCTCCCATATGAGAGTGACCTGTATCAAAACATATCTTCAGATAAGGAGAGTTAAATCTACAAATTATACCTTTTAATTCCTCAGCACTATCTCCCACCGACCCAGGAGGTAAATTTTCCAGGGCTAGCGTAATTTTGTTGCTTTCCGCATATGAAAGAAGTTCATTAAGACTATGACATAAAAGATTAAGTCTATTTTTAATATCCTTCTCTTTTACTTCTTCACCTGGATGAATGACCAAGATATTGCTTCCAAAGAAACTCATCTTATCAATAATTTCTTTATGAATAAAAATGGCTTTCTTTCTTTTTTTCTCCTCTGGTAGGGAAAGATCGGCCTTGTTTCCAAAAGGGGCATGGACTGAATAGACCTTGATTTTCTGGTCTTTTAAAATCCGGGATAATTTTTTCATCTTCTTTGAAGAAAGAGATGGAAGTACATCAGGACCAAGTTCAATGTATCGTATTCCTATCTTACTAAGAGAGATACAAAATTCCTCTAAATTGTTCATTTGAGGAACCTGAGTACCTATTTCCATATTCTGCCTCATTTTTTTATAATTAAAATTTTTTTAACAAAACCAGCTAAAACAAACAATAAAAACTAAAGTTGCAACAGCTCCTGTCAACAGAGAAATTACTCCCGCTGATCTAATCCAATCTTTGAAAGTGAAAGGAAACTTTGTCTTTTCACTCAATCCCATCACAATGACTCCAGCAGAGGAACCTACAGGAGTTCCATTGCCACCAAAACCTGCTCCAATAGCAAGTGCCCACCATAGAGGTTCAATATCTAATCCAGATATTTTTAAATGCTTTATCACAGGTATCATTGCTGCCGTATATGGAATATTGTCAACAAAAGCCGATAGTACAAAAGACACCCAAAGAAAAATCAAAGAGAGAGATAAAAGATTAGATGATACATATTGAAGTTTGCTACCAAAAATTTTTAAAGTACCTGCTTTGTCAACTCCACCAACCATAACAAAAAGAGCTCCAAAAAAAAGAAGTATTGACCACTCTACCCTAGAGAAAACCTCTTTTACCTTTGGCCGAACAATAATTAAAGTAAGTGCGGCACCCAAAATAGCATCGAGGGCCGGTTTTATACCATGAATCTCCTCAGTTGCAAAAAGAGCTACAACAAAAGCCAATATTAAAAGACACTTTAAAAGTGAGATTTTATCCCTTATAGCCTCCTTTTCTCTCATATGGAGGATTTGACGAATTTTATCTTTTCTCTTTTGCAACTGAGATGCAAATATAATTTTTAGAGCTATCAGGGATACCCCACTAGCTAAAAGAGAGATTGGCATAAGATGCATGATAAAAGAGTTAAACGTGAACCCAGATGCTGATCCAATCATAATATTGGGAGGATCTCCTACCATAGTGGCAACTCCACCCACATTAGATAAAATAACCTCTCCTATAAGAATAGGAACAGGACTTATTCCCAAGATATCACTAATTAACAAGGTCATCGGACTTATAAGAAGCACTGTGGTAACATTATCAATTATCATAGATACAAAAGCTGTTATAAAACCTAAAGCCACAAGTAGTTTCCAAGGATCTCCTTTGGCAAGTTTTACTCCTTTAATGGCAAGATACCTAAAAAAACCGGTTTGCCTCAATACAGCTACAATAATCATCATCCCAAAAAGAAGTCCAATTGTATTAAAATCTATAGCATTAACAGCCATCTCTTGAGTGTAAAATCCCCTGCTAGTGCCAAAAATAAGCATAGCTGTCGCCCCAAGCATAGCAGCTACAGTTCGATGAATTCGACCATATGCAAAAATAATAAAACAGGTTATAAATATAAGAAGAGAACCATAGACATTCAACATTATCACTAACCTTGCCTTTCTGAAGAGCTTGTATAGAATCGATTAACTTTTTTAGAGCTACAGTGTAGATCTTTGTGTCAAACTTTTTATAAGCTTATAAATTAAAGAGTTTTCTTGCATTTTGAGAAGTAACCTCCTCCAGCTTACTTTGAGAAATTCTTCTTAAAGACGCTATTTTCTGAATAGTATATTTTATAAAAGAAGGTTCATTTCTTTTTCCTCTTACAGGTTGAGGAGCAAGATAGGGAGAGTCAGTTTCCACCACTAATCTATCAAGGGGAACCAAACAAGCTATTCTCTGGAGTTTTAAGGCTTTAGGAAAAGTCAGCACTCCTGCTAAAGAAATATATAAGCCCATCTCAAGACAGAGTTTCATATCATTCTCTGTTCCTGAAAAACAATGCATCACTCCTCTGTGAATTTCTTTTTCTTGAAGAATTCTTAGAGTATCTTCCATTGCTTCCCTGCTATGGATTATTACGGGTAGATTTTTTTGTCTTGCCAAATCAAGTTGGGATCTAAAAACTTCTTTTTGAATCTTCCGGGGTGAGTTTTCATAATAATAATCAAGTCCTATCTCTCCAAGAGCAACAATTTTATCCTTCTTAAGTGCTTCATAAAGCTTTCCCTGTAACAGGTTATAGCATGATGCATCATGGGGGTGTATCCCCACAGCTCCGTAAATAAACTCATACTTCTCGAGTAATTGGTAGAATATGTCAAGTCTTTGAAAATCAGAGCAAACACACAAGATCCCGCAGATACCTTCTTCAATAGCTCTTTCTATAACTTCGATTCTATCTAGGTTAAATCTTGGATCTGCCAAATGAGCATGAGTATCAAACATTGTGAGTGTACACTTTTTATTCATAAAAATTTCTTATTTTGCCTCTCCGGATTTTATTAAACTCCATCTTGTAAGATATGGACCCACAATTTCGGTTATAGCTGTAGTAAAAAGCAGCAAGTTTATTACCATATTAGCAAGAGCTCTACCTTGAATTCCATACGGAGCAAAATCTTTTCCTACAACTATCGCAAGAGCAAATGCCACACCGACCTGGGGAAATAAAGATAAACCAATAAATTTTTGAGTAACTTTTGGAGCATTTGAAATCCTTGCCCCAAATGATGCTCCAAGGAATTTTCCCATCATTCGTGCTCCTGTATAGGCAAGTCCTAAAAGCCCGATTTGAGATATAAGTTTTACATTAAGACGTGCTCCTGCTAAGCAGAAAAACAAAATATATAAGATAGGAGTGGAAAAACGCCATGCATCTGAAATTCGACGAGGAGCCTCAGGAGAAAGATTAGCTAAAGTCATTCCTAGACTCATATTGGCTAGAAGCTCTGAAAATCCAAATGAATTTGCTATTCCTATATTAATAAAAATACCGGCAACAACAATTACAAAAAAATCTACCGATGATCTTATCCAACGAGAGAAAAAACTAATAGTAACTCCTATACCGAATCCAACAATTAAAGCCCCCAAGACTTCTTCTAGAGGGCGAAAAACAGTTGAAAAAATAGAAAAATGGACTTGAGGAATGATAAGCGTCTTAGCTATTGATGAAGCAAAAGCATATATAATTAAAGCTATAGCATCATCTATAGCTACAACAGAGAGAATAGTAGTGGTCAAATCTCCTCTTGCTCTTGCTTCTTGAATTACCATAACAGTTGCTGCAGGAGCAGTAGCTGCAGAAACAGACCCCAAAATTAGTGCGATATAAAGTTTTTTAGTGATAGCGAGGGTTACAAAAGTTACAAGAATAAAGGCACCAAGTCCTTCAGATATAACTATGGCAACAATTGATTTTCCTAATTTTTTAAGCTTAGAAATTATTAACTCTTCTCCAATATTAAAAGCTATGAATCCCAAAGCAAGATCAGAAATGATTCCTAGACGAGATAGAAGTTGAGGAGAAAAAATCCCCGCAACCGAACCTCCCATTATCATTCCCATAACTACCCAGCCGGTAACTGCTGGTATTTTTACCTTATTAAAGAGCTTTCCGCCTATAAATCCCACAACAGTGGCAACACCAAGTATTATCAATACATTCATGTAAATTCCCTAATAGATATGAGGTGAGATTTGCCAGACCTTTACAGGAAAACTAAATACGGTAGCGATTTCCTCTTTATCTATTTGAAGCTCTTCTTTCCATAAATCAACCATACGCTTTATTTTCTCTTCCTTATCCACTAGAGCAAAAATTATCTTTGGCTCCCTTCTTCTACCACCCATTGTAATTTGAAGTTCCTTAAAAAGAGGAAATTTAAAGGCAAGGACTTCTTTTAACTCTTCAGCATTACTGACAAAGATTTCTTCAATTTCTTCTTCAAGTAAAACTTCAAGAAAATCCTCCAAGTATCTATTATCGTGAAGAAAAATACATAGAATATGCATCTGCAAGCTCTTTTATAAAATTATTTGTGTATTTTATAACATTTTCAAAAGAAGGCAACCAAGAGGTGAAAAATTATATCCCAACCTCAGGGTTATCTTAACTTGACATAACCTCCTCATGAGTCTAGTATAAAATAGATTTATCTTTTTTAATTTATAATAACCATAAGGAGATCTTATGACAAAACCTTTTGGTTTAGTTGTCCCTAATTATGAGGAAATTGGAATTAAAGGGCCTTATCTAGGAGATCTTGTTTGGGAAAAGCTAAAAGACAATCCTGATTTTGAATACATTCCTGTGAAATACATAAGATTCAAAGACACCTCTGGAAAAGTTATCACTACCAAAAGTGTGAGAAATAAAAATATTTACGTGATCCACCCCTATTATGTTCAGCATGACACTCATACAGAAATAGCTTGTTGGATTGCGGATGAGTTAAAAAGGTCTGGAGCTAAAACAGTCAATCTTTTTGACTTATATAATAGGAGTTTCAGACAAGATAAAAGAAAAGAAAGAGAGTCATTAAATGCAAAATGGATTGCTGACAAATACTCATTAGCAGGAATTGACAGAGTGTTTACATTTGACCCTCATTCAGACCAGGTACAGCTAGCATTTAAAAAATGTCCTTTGGAGGAATTACACTTATCGCAGGAGCTTGCTGATTATTTTGTAAAAAATTATGATACAAGTAATTGTACCGTTTGCTCACCTGACTTTGGAGCCTACGGAAGAGCAGAAAGAACCGCAAATTTGCTTGGTCTACCACTTGTTGTCTTAAGGAAGGTGAGATTAACCTCAGATAAATCTGAAATTGAAATAATAGGTAACATAGAAAAGGATGTAATAAACAGAGACGTTATAATAAGAGACGATGTTTGTGGAACTGCTGGAACTTTAATTGAAGCTGCAAATGCTCTGAAAGAGAAAGGAGCAAGAAAAATATATGCACTTATAAGTCACATTGACTTGTGTAAAGGAAATGATGAGGAAATGCAAAAAGCAAAACAAAGGATAATTGAAAATAATATAAAGGTTATAGCAACAAATACAACAGCTCCCACTTTTAGTGAAGAAGAAAAAAAATATTTTGATATTGTAGATATCTCTCCCCTGATAGCAGAAATAATTTCTGTTCACTCAAAGGGAGAATCTATAAGTAGATTCTTTGAAGATAGACTGCATAAGAACAAAAAATTAGAAATTAAGTTATAAAAACTAGCTCGCCTTTAGAGACCTTTCCAAGTGAAGAAAATATCATATTGACAGAAATATTGTAATGAATATAGTTAATGAGCAAAACTAGAAGGAATTAAAAATGAAGTATAAAAGTACTCTTCACGAGGAGGCACGAGAGAAACTAGAGGAAGTAGGTAAAGCTGACATTTTAGTGGGAATTCCCAGTTACAACAACGAAAGAACCATCGGTCAAGTTGTAAGGGCAGTTCAGTATGGATTAGCTAAATATTTCCCGAAACACAAAGCTGTCATTATGAACTCTGACGGAGGATCAACCGATAGGACAAGAGAGATTGTTAAGGAAACAAGTGTTTATACAGACCTGGATACTATTCTTGTGCAACATCCTGTACATCCTGTTAGAACCTTGGCAACACCTTATCATGGGCTTCCTGGAAAAGGAAGTGCCTTCAAAGCTATATTTGAGATGGCAGTAGAACTAGAAGTTGATGCCTGTATTGTGGTGGATTCGGACCTGAGGAGTATAACTCCAGAGTGGGTGGAACTTTTAGCTGGTCCTATCATTATAAAAGGTTATGACTATGTTGCTCCTTACTATTCTCGTCATAAATACGATGGCACAATTACCAACTCGATTGTGTACCCTCTCACAAGAGCTCTTTATGGAAAAAGAGTTCGTCAACCTATTGGGGGAGATTTTGGATTCTCTCGACGTATAGCAGAGACCTTTTTAACTAAAGATGTTTGGGGCACAGATGTTGCAAGATACGGGATAGACATATGGATGACCACAATTGCTATCAACGAAGGTTTTAAGATATGTCAGTCCTTCTTAGGAGCTAAAATCCACGATGCAAAGGACCCTTCCCAATCTCTCGGTCCAATGTTCCAACAAGTTGTGGGAACGCTTTTTTATCTTATGACCCAATACGAGGATAACTGGAAAAAAGTTATAGCTTCTCGTCCAACCGCTATATATGGATTTCGCTCTGAAATTCCTCCTGAGCCTATTTCGATAAAACTTGAGCCTATGATTGAAAAATTCAAAGCTGGAGTTAACGAATACAAAGATTACTGGTATTCAGTTCTTCCTGAAGAAAGGGTGGATAAACTTCAGGAAATTGCCTCTTTGCCTACAGAGAAATTTAATTTTCCTATAGATTTGTGGGTAAAAGTTGTCTATGATTTTGCAGTTGCCTACAAAAAAAATAGAGAAACTATACAATCTGGCAAAGAAGATATAATTGGCAAACTTGTATTTTCTCTTGTTCCCTTATATTTTGGTCGCACTGCCTCTTTTGTAATAGAAACTAAAGATATGCCCACCCATGAAGCTGAGAAGGTAATAGAGAAGGTATGTGACGAATTTGAGAAAATGAAACCTTATCTTATTGAAAGATGGTTCAATTGAAAGGGATAATAGATATAACATTTTCTAAATACCTATT
>CAYRAK010000049.1:0-9621 GCA_964422215.1 uncultured Clostridia bacterium
TTGATACTGAGGGAAAAGTTTTATCCTATGCCTTTCGCGAGTATCCCATAATAACTAAAAAACCAGGTTGGTCAGAACATGACCCTCATCTTTACTGGCAGATAGCAAGGGAAATTATCAAAGAATGCATAAATAAAGCTCAAATTAATTCCCAAGAGATTAAAGGTATCGGCACTTCCTCTGCCCTTCCCTCAATGGTAATGGTAGATAAAAACCATCAGCCTATTCACCTTGCCTACAATCTTATGGACAGAAGAGCTAAAGAAGAAGTCAAATGGTTAAAGGAAAACATTGGAGAGGACAGAATCTTCAATTTAACAGGCAATCGTCTTGAGGATCATCCCCTCATTGTTAATCTCCTCTGGGAGAAGAATAACCGTCCTGATTCTTATAAAAAAATATACAAAGCCTTAACAATGGATGGTTTTATCAGGCTGAAGCTCACAGAAAAACCTTCCTGTAACTTTGGAGCAGGAGCATTTTACGGAGTTGCCTGGGATATAAAAAATCACAGGTTTGATGAGAAGATGCTTGAAGAAATAGGTATTGATCCAAAAATTCTTCCTCAACCTTTTCCCTGTGAGGAGATCATTGGAGAGGTAACAAAAAAAGCGGCAGAGGATACAGGGCTTTATCCAGGAACACCAGTTTGTGCAGGAACAGTTGACTGCTGCGCAGGATGGGTGGGTGGAGGGGCCATTTATGAAGGTGATATGCACATAAACTTGGGAAGTGTTGGAAACTTTGGCATTATCCATAAAACAACAAATTTTTTAAAATGTATGATTGCTTGTGCTCACACAGTCGATTCTCGCACAACTTATGTAACTGTTCCCAGTACCATGACCGGGGGGCAACTTTTACGCTACATTCGTGACACCTTTTCTCAATTGGAAGTGGAAATAGAAAGACTTCTTAAAGTAAACTCTTATGACATTTTGAATCTAGAAGCAGAGAAAATTCCTCCGGGAAGTGAAGGACTTGTTGTTCTTCCTTATTTTATGGGAGAGAGAACCCCTATATGGGATGTAAATGCAAGGGGGGTTATCTTTGGTCTTTCTCTTTCTCACACTAAAGGACACATTGTAAGGGCACTTATGGAATCTGTTGCCTATGCACTCTACCATAATTTTGAGATTGTAAAAGAGGCAGGCTGGAAGATAAATTTCCCTGTTGTATTTAATGAAGGTGGAGCAAAAAGTAGGCTCTGGAGAAGAATTATAACTGATGTATTAAATGTTCCTACTGTATTTTTGAAAAGAAGAGTTGGTGCTCCCTTTGGTGATGCAATTTTAGCCGGGGTATCCAGTGGAATTTTTAAAGATTTTTCTATAGCAAGAGAATGGGCACAGTATGATGAACCCATGGAACCTTCAGAGAAAAACCACAAAATTTATATGGACTACTACAAGATTTATCGGAAACTCTATGAACATCTAAAGGAGGATTTTAAAGAGTTAGCTAAAATAAGAGATAAATACACTATTTGAATCAAATTATCTTTAATTGACATAGTTTAATATTTGCCATAATATTATTTCCTTAAATGATTTCAAAAATAGAGCAAGGAGGATAGCTATATGAGTGTAACTTTTGCTTTAATTGTAGGTAATCGTGGCTTTTTCCCAAGTGAGCTTGCAAAAGAAGGACGAGAGGAGATGATAAAGATTTTACAAGATGAGGGCTTTTCTTGTATCTGTCCTTCCCCCAATGATACACCTTTGGGAGTTATCGAGACCTGGCAAGATGCGAAAAAGTGTGCTGCTATTTTTAGAGAAAAGGAAAAGGAAATTGATGGTATAATTGTTACCCTACCCAACTTTGGTGATGAAAAAGCCATAGCAGATACTATTCGTTTAAGTGGTCTTCGGGTACCAGTTCTAATCCATGCTTTCCCTGATGAACTTGATAAGCTTGATCTTCCTCATAGAAGAGATTCTTTCTGCGGAAAAATATCTGTTTGCAATAACCTGGTACAATACGGCATTCCCTTCTCTTTAACCTCCTCCCATACAATGGATCCTAAAAGTAAAGAGTTTAAGAACAACCTTCACTGGTTTGCTGGAGTATGTCGAGTAGTGAAGGGATTAAAGAATATAAAAGTGGGAGCAATTGGAACAAGACCAGCTGCTTTTAATACTGTTCGTTTCTCAGAGAAAATTCTGGAATCTTACAACATTTCTGTTGAAACCATTGATCTCTCTGATATTTTTGGGAAGATGGGAAAAATAAAGGACGGTGATCCTCGCCTAAAGGATAAGATTCAAGAGATAAAATCCTACTGTGATACAACCGCTGTCCCAGATGAAAAGATAGCTCTCATTGCTCGCTTTGGTCTAGTCGTTGAAGAGTGGATAAAAGAGAATGACATCGTGGCAACTGCTATTCAGTGCTGGACCTCTATGGAGGAAAATATGGGAATCATGCCCTGTACTGTCATGAGTATGCTAAGCGAAAAACTTTTACCAAGTGCCTGCGAAGTTGACATAACAGGTGCCCTTTCCATGTATGCTCTTCAGCTTGCCTCACAACTGCCCTCTGCACTTGTTGATTGGAACAACAACTTTGAAGATAACCCTGATAAGGCAATTCTTTTTCACTGCGGAAATTTCGCCAAATCTATATTTAACAAAGTAAAAATGAGCTATGGAGCTATCATCTCCTCTACTGTTGGTAAAGAAAATGCTTACGGAAGTTTGGAAGGTGATATAAAATCATCTCCTTTTACCTTCGCTCGATTTACCACCGATGATACAAATGGAACCTTAAGAGCATACGTAGGTGAAGGAAAGATAACGGATGATAAAGTAGATACATTTGGTGCAAGAGGAGTTGCTTATATACCCAAGATGCAAGATCTTTTTCAATTTATTTGTGAGAATGGATTTGAACATCATGTTGCAATAAACTTATCCTCTGTTGCAAGCATCTTCAATGCAGCAATGAGTTACCTTGGTATTGAAACTTACTGGCATAGATAATTGTTTACAAAAATAAGGAGAAGGTAAAGTGATAATTGATGTGCATGTTCACCTGGGACGAGATAGAGTTTTTGACCATGAACAGACAGAAAAAGAAGTTATTCAAGCAATGGACAGTTATGGAGTTGATGTAGCAATTGTTCAACCATTTGTTGATACTCCTACTATAGATGCTGCTCGAAAACTCCATGACAGAATTGCAAAAATGAGTAAAGAAAATCCTAAAAGAATTTTTGGTATGATCTCCCTGAATCCTCACCTCGAGGAAGAAGAATTTGAAAAGGAGGTAACTCGCTGTGTAAAGGATCTGGGTTTCGTAGGGATTAAATTAAGTCCCATTGCTCATGCCTGTAATCCTCTTTCAAAGGATGGAATGAGAGTTTTTGAGATTGCAGATAAACTGGATATACCTGTAATGGTCCACACAGGCTCCGGAATCCCCTTTGCACTTCCGAGTCTTATTATACCAATAGCTAAAAAATTTTCTCATCTAAAAATTGTTTTAGCTCACTCTGGGGGAAACATTTCATCTCAAGAAGCTTTAATTGTAGCAAAGGAGTGTGAAAATGTATATCTAGAGCCTTCTTGGGTGGGTATTCATACTGTAAAGGATTGGATTAAATTTCTTGGAGCTAAGCGAATTATGTTTGGATCCGACATACTGGAGAACTGTCCTGTAGAACTTGCAAAATTCAAGAGTATGGGATTATCTGAAAAAAGCCTTAATCAATGCCTCTATAAAACAGCAAAAGATTTTTTCAATCTCCCATTGGAAGATTGATACAAAGAAAAGGGGAAAGGTTATGTCTTTTTTGAGTCTCGATCTTGGAACTACTGTATGTAAAGCTTCTTTATTTACAAAAGAGGGAAAGCTTTTAACACTTCTTCGGGAAGAATATCCGGTAATTAGTATACGTTCAAATTGGGCAGAACAAAACCCTGAAGTTGTCTGGAAAAAAGTTCAAGAAGTCATAATAAGAATAGCAAAAGAAAACCCCACAAAAGAAACTATTGAATCTATCTGTATCTCGGCTCAAGGAGAAGCTGTAACTTTTCTTGATGGAAAAGGCCGTCCTCTCAGAAATTCTATTTTGGGAATGGATATGAGGTCAACGGAGCAGGTGGAAAAAATAGAAAAAGAATTCGGTAAAGAAAAACTTTACCATATCTCCGGAGTTCTCCCCCATCCTATTACTACTATAGCTAAAATTTTGTGGGTAAAAGATAATGAACCTGAGATCTTTAAAAACGTTTCTCAATTTTTATGTTACGAGGACTTTATTTTTTCTAGATTAGGAGGTATTGCCGCCATTGATTATTCTCTTGCCTCTCGCACAATGATGTTTGACATCAATGAAAAAAAATGGTGCAGACAGATACTTGATTATGCAGAAATAAAAGAAAAACAGCTTGCCACAGTTTATCCCTCAGGCAAAGTAGTAGGTAAAATAACCTCTAGGATGGCAGAAAAACTTGGACTTCCTAAAAACACAAAGCTTGTTACAGGAGGTCACGATGTTACCTGCTCTGCTCTTGGAACAGGTGCTATTCAAGAGAATATAGGAGCAAACATCTTAGGAACAGCAGAAATATTTGGATTAGCTATAAAAGATAGAGAAGATGCTAAAAAAATAAAACCTTCTAATTTCGCATGTTATCCCCATGTAATTCCAGAAAGATATTTTTTAATGACCTTGAACCAGACAGGAGGACTTCTTCTTAAGTGGTTAAGGGACAATTTTGGAGAAAAAGAGGTTGAAACTGCAAAAAAAAGAAAAAAAAGATGCATTTGAGCTGCTAGTTGAAAAAGCAAAAAAAGAGCCTGCTGAGAGTATGATTTTGCCCCATTTTGTTGGAAGTGGAACACCCTGGATAGATCCTAAATCTAAGGGAGCTATACTGGGACTTACTCTCCATACTGATAAAGCTGATATTATAAGGGCTGCACTTGAGAGTGTATGTTTTGAGCAAAAATTAAATTTGGATATATTCGAAAGATACGGATTTAACGTAAAAGACATAAGAGCTGTAGGAGGACAGGCAAAATCATCCAAGTGGCTAAGAATAAGAGCAGATATTTTGGGTAAGAAGATAAAAACACTTAAAGTCTCTGATGCTTCCTGTTTAGGTTGTGCTATTCTCTCAGGTTACGCTCTTGGATATTATTCCTCAATTGATGAGGCTACAGCTAGTATGGTTAAAGTAAAATCAGAAATTGTGCCAGATGAGAAATTTTCGCAAACCTACTTTAAAAAATACAAAATTTTTAAAAAACTTTATCCTGCATTAAAGAATATAAATTATGAACTTTCAGAGATTTAAGGTGAAAGAAAAGTGAAACTTCTTGTTACCACATTTATAAAAGATAAATACTTGAAGGAATTAAAAAATTATTTTGATGAGATACGTATAAGGGGACTTCCTCAAATATCTCGTATACTTGAACCAGAGGAGCTTATTCCAGAAATTAGAGATATAGATGTTTTCATTGTGGAATTTGAGCAGATCACCGAGGAAGTATTAGCTAAAAGTCCTCATCTTAAGCTTATCGCTTCTGTCCGTGCAGGGCCACAGGCAAACATAGATGTCGATGCAGCAACTAAAAGGGGCATTCCTGTTATATATTCTCCGGGTAGATCAGCAGATACAGTAGCAGATTTTGCCATTGGAATGCTTATAGCTGTTACACGTCATATTGCAAAAGGCACTATCTTGTAAAAAATCGCACCTTAACTGAAGAAAATCCTCTAAGGCCTGGATTTGCTAAGCGAGATATTGTATGGATAACCAATGATCCAAAAAATTTTCCTTATCTAAAGTTAAGAGGTGTGGGTTTAACAGGAAAAACTTTGGGTATTATTGGTTTGGGAGCTATTGGAAAGGAGGTTGCTAAAAGAGCAGCCTGTTTCAAGATGAAGGTAATTGCTTATGATCCTTATGTATCAGAGAAGGAAGCAAAAAAAGTTGGAGCAAAACTTGTTGATAAAGATACCCTTTTTCGTGAAGCTGATTTTGTCAGTGTACATGCAAAAGTTACAGAAGAAACAATAAATCTTGTAGGAGAAAAGGAGTTTAATCTTATGAAACCTACTGCCTTTTTTATAAACACTGCAAGAGCTGCCTTGGTTGACCAAAAAGCACTTTACAGTGCATTAAGAGAAAAAAGGATTGCCGGTGCTGCTCTTGATGTATTTGAAAATGAGCCACTTAAGCCTGACGATCCCCTATTAGAGCTTGATAATGTAGTATTAACTCCTCATATTGCAGGTGCCTGTGAGGACAATTACAAAAAGGCATCTTTAATTGTTACTCAAGGAATAAAAGATTATATAGAAGGAAGACAACCCCAGTATATTATCAATCCAGAGGTTTTAGATAAAAAGCAAAAATAAAGAGTATTATGAAAATGAAAGCATTAGTGTATAAGGGGATAAAAAATTTGGTCTTAGAGGAAGTTGAAACACCTTCCTGTCCACCAGATGGCATCCTTTTACGGGTGAAAGCTTGTGGCTTTTGTGGATCAGACCTTCGAACCTACCACTCCGGACATCAACATGTAAACCCACCCTGGATTATTGGTCACGAGGTGGCTGGAGTAGTGGAGGAAATAGGAGAAAAGGTAGATGGATATAAAGTAGGAGACCGTCTGGCAGTTGCACCACCTGTTTACTGTGGCAAATGTTATTTTTGCGAAAGGGGTATATTTTATCTTTGCGAGAATATAAAAGAGATAGCCCAGCACTGGCCAGGAGGATTTGCTGAATTCATGGTAATTCCCCCGGAAGCACTAAAATTAGGTAACGTGAACCACATACCTGATGGAATATCCTTTGAAGAAGCAGCTATCGCCGAACCTGCCTCCTCTTGTGTAAATGCTCAGGAAAATGCCCAAATTACAATTGGCGAAACAGTAACCATAATAGGTGCAGGACCAATTGGTTGTTTTCATCTTCAAATAGCAAGAACAAGAGGAGCCTTGCAGGTTATCATGATGGATATCCTTGATAAAAGATTAGAGCTTGTAAAAAGATTTTCTCCAGATGTTTTAATAAACAACAAAAAAGAGGATTATGTAAAAAAAATTATGAAAGCCACTGACAATTTAGGCTCAGATGTAGTTATTGTAGCCTGTCCCTCAGCTCAGGCTCAAATGGATTCTTTAAAACTTGTAAGAAAAGGAGGACGAGTGATATTTTTTGGCGGACTCTCTCATGGAAAAAGTATCGTTCCCTTGGACACAAATTTAATTCACTATAAAGGGCTTCATGTTTTTGGGGCAACAACTTTTTCCCCTGCTCACAACAAAATGGCTTTAAAACTTATATCCCAAGGAAAAATTGAAGCAAAAAAGTACATAACACATGTCTTTCCTTTGGAAGATTTTAAAGAGGCGATAAAAGTTCTTGAAGAAGGAGAGGCTTTAAAGGTCATACTTAAACCGACAGATTAAAAAGGAGGAAAAGTTGAAATCACCAATACCTCATCCTCAGCCTGATTTTTTGAGACTCCTCAAGACACTAAAAAGAGAAAAGGAAGCTGATAGAGTCCCTTTTATTGAGCTCATGATAGACCCTGAAGTAGCTGAAGTACTTTTAGAAGAAAAGGTAATAAAGCCTGAACCCCATAATAAAGAAGAGAATAAATGCTACATTAATCAACAAATACGTCTTTTTTATTCTTTAGGATACGATTATGTACCTGTGCGTATAGATACCGGATTTGTAAGAAAAAGAGTTAAAAGTTCTGATACAGCCATTTTATCTCGAGGTGAAAGAGAATGGGTAAATCAATCAGTAACTTTAATATCTAACTGGAAAGAATTTGAAGAATATCCCTGGCCTAGACCGGAGACTGTTGATTATTTTCCCTGCGAGTATGCAGCGAAAAATCTTCCCCCAGGAATGAAGATAATTCCTCGCACATCCGGGGTATTAGAGTGGACAATGTGGCTTATGGGTTATGAAAATTTCTCATATGCTCTTGTCGACAATCCCGAGCTTGTAAAAAGTGTCACAGATAGAATCGGCGCTCATCTTCTTAATATATACAAGAGTCTTGCCGAAATGGAAAATATTGGAGCTTTGTGGCTATGTGATGATATGGGACACAAAACAGGAACCTTAATTTCTCCTCATCATTTAAGGGAATACATTTTTCCCTGGCAGAAAAAAATTGCTCAAGTTGCCCACTGTAAAGGTTTTCCTTTTTTGCTTCACTCCTGTGGGAACCTTGAGGCTGTAATGAATGATTTAATAGATTATGTTGGAATTGATGCCAAACACTCCTTCGAGGATGCTATACTTCCTGTATCAGAGGCTAAAAGAAGATACGGGGATCGAATTTGCATTTTGGGTGGAGTAGATATGGATGTTCTTGCAAGAGGGGAAAAAGATGAGGTAAAAAAATATGTCCGAAAAATTATAAAAAGATGCGCTCCTGGTGGAGGGTACTGCCTTGGGAGTGGTAACAGTATTGCAAATTATGTAAAAGTGGAAAATTATCTTACTATGCTGGAGGAAGGATGGAGATACGGAAAATATCCTATTATCTAAAATAAGTTATGATTTAAAGGAGTAAACTAATATGTTAAATTTACCTGAAAAACTTGCTGAATTAGAAAAAAAAGGAAAAACTATAAAAGTAGGTGTTGTTGGTGTGGGTCAGATGGGAGCAGGTGTTGTAAATATAATAAATCAAATGAAAGGTATAGAAGTTGTAGCTATTGCTGATATTGACAGAGAAAGAGCTATGCAAATTTTTGAAGAAATTGGAATTTCTCGGGATAATCTTTTTCTCTCTGATGATCAGGAAGAGTGCACAAAGATGTTAGAAAGAGGAATACATATTGTTACTAGTGAGGCAAAGCTTATTCCTCATCTTGGGCCTGTTGATGCAGTTGTGGAAGCAACAGGAGTTCCCCGGGTAGGAGCAGAGGTTGCTTTTACATCTATTATGCAGCGAAAACACATTATCATGATGAATGTGGAAACCGATGTAACAGTTGGTCATATTCTTGCAGAATTTGCTAAAAATGCCGGTGTTGTTTACACTGTAGGAGCAGGAGATGAGCCAGGTGCTACAAAAGAACTTTGTGATTTTGCCAAATCTGTGGGACTTAAAATAATCGCTGCAGGGAAAGGGAAAAATAATCCTTTAGATAAAGAGGCAACTCCAGATACTTTACGTGATATTGCCTTAAAAAAGGGAACTAATCCTAAGATGCTCTGTGAGTTTGTTGATGGAAGTAAAACCATGATTGAGATGTGTGCTCTTGCCAATGCCACTGGCCTTGTGCCTGATGTTAGAGGGATGCATGGCCCGCGTTGCAAAGTAAATGAGCTTACTTCTGTTTTTTCTCTAAAAGAAAAAGGAGGAATATTAAACCAGGAAGGAGTAGTTGATTACGCATTAGGAAAGATTGCACCAGGAGTTTTTGTCGTATTCACCACAGAAAATAAACGTCTTATCAAAGACCTTGAGTATATGTCCATGGGAAAAGGACCAAACTATCTTCTTTACCGTCCCTATCATCTTACAAGTATTGAAATTCCTATATCTATAGCACGTGCTGTCATTTACAAAGAACCAACAATTGTTCCCAAAGGAAAACCTGTTGCAGAAGTTATTACAGTTGCCAAAA
>CAYRAK010000050.1:0-9612 GCA_964422215.1 uncultured Clostridia bacterium
TTCTTGGCCCAAATGGGGCAGGAAAAACTACCACCATTCTTATGCTTCTTGGTATTATAACTCCAACAAGTGGTGAGATTTATATTATGGGAGAGCCGCTCAGTAAAAATCCTTTAGCTCTTAAAAGAAGAATCGGGGTTGTATCAGAGACACAGCACCTTTATAAAGAAATGACAGCAGGAGAGTATCTTCGTTTTTTTGCAGAACTTTATGGAGTGAAAAATAAGGAAAAAAGGATAAACGAGCTTCTTGAGGCAGTGAACCTTCTTGATGTAAAAAATAAAAAAGTAGGTACTTTTTCTAGAGGAATGCAACAAAAGCTTGGATTTGCCAGAGCCCTTTTGCATGATCCTGATCTTCTTCTTTTAGATGAACCTGTTTCTGGGCTTGATCCTACGGGTATAAAACAAATAAGAGACCTTATAGAAGAGGAAAATAGAAGAGGACGAACAGTTTTTATATCTTCTCATCTTTTATCTGAAGTGGAAAAACTTTGTAACAGAGTAGCTATAATAAATAAAGGGAAACTTTTAGCTGAAGATACGATGGATAACCTGAGAAGAAAGCTTACTGACTTTATGCAACTTGAAGTTGAACTCACTCAGGTAAGCAAAGAAATTATTGATACTTTGAATTCTTTTGACTTTGTAAAAGAAGTAAACCAGAAAGATAACATTCTTTTTATAAAGGTTACAACTGATAAAGACCACAGAGCAGATGTTTCTGCAGCTATCGCTAAAAAAGGAGGGGTAGTTTTAGGAATAAAGACAAGGGAGATGAGCCTGGAGGAAGCATTTATTACCATAACTCAAAAAAATATATCCCTTCTTGCAAGTTAGGAGGCTATCCAATGAAAAAGCCTTTTCTTTACCTAATAGTTATTATTGTAATTGTTGTGGCTGTGGCAGTTGTAGCGGCCTTTTCTGTTGTACTTAGGGCTCCTGAATACGGAATAGTGAGGGGAAAAATTGCTGACGAGCTTTCAGGAGACCCGGTCAGGGGTGTTCGTATAGTGGTGGACAAAAGATCTACCGTACTCTATCAGACAACCTCATATAAGTTGACACGAATTCCTCCTGGAGAATACACTCTGGAAGCTTCTCCTCCAACAGGTTGGGCTAAGTTCGCTCAAAAAATTAAAGTAAAACCAGGAGAGAATGTGGTTAATATACCTCTTAAAGGTACTCATATTCCTGACTTAAAAGAGATAATCTGTTTTAGTGAATCAAAAGAAAAAGGAATCACCATAGAGATAAGGTATGTTAATAGTGAAGGAATAGGAATGACAGAATTTCCTCAACTTCCCATTAATGTTGAGGTAACTTTATGGGAGAGAATAGGAGAGGAGGATAGTTATAAAAAGGGTAAGAAGCTTTTTGAGGGTGCTGTTGAGCATTTCTGGGATTCTAAGGCTTACCTTGCAAAAAATAAAGCTTTCATCCCCTGGGAAAAAATTCCTGTTGATATTAAGGAGAAAAAATGGGGAATCATGGAGGTGAGAGTTCATCTTAAACAAGGTGATTTTAAAGACACTATTGATGATGTCCAACTTTTTCCGGAGAAGGAGGAGTATAAATGAGATTATCCATACATAGCATGAAAGTTCTAACTAAAAGAGAAGTTGTATCAAGCCTTTATGGTTGGGGAATATATGTAGCAATATTTATCTCTTTTATAGTTTCATCCTTTATTTTGAGAAACTTTTTAAAAGGGATAAAGGAAAATAACATTTTTATATCTGCCTACCCTCTTAACTTTCCGTTACTTGTATCGGTAATTATAATATCCCTTTATCTAGTGATTGTATCTGCTATTTCTATCTCTAGAGAAAGGGAACAGGGAACTTTGGAAGTTTTATTCTATGGACCGGTAAGCTCTTTCTCTTTTCTTTTAGGAAAGTATTTTACGGATATGATTTTATATATTATAATCTGTGGATTTTTTGCTATTTACTTTTTTGTTGTATCTGTTTTAACTAATCTAGGATTCAGTCTTGCTTTAGTGAAAGCTCTATTTTTGTCCATATTTTTAGCCTCCTGTGTTATAAGTTTTGGTCTTTTTATATCCTCACTAACAGGTAGAGTGAGAAGTTCTATAGTATGGCTTGTAGGTATACTTCTTGCCTTTGTAGGTATCTGGTTTTTGCAAAATATATTTTTAAGCTTACCTGAGGAGGCATTTTCTTCATGGATGCTTTATCTACGAAAAGCCTTATCTGTAACATATCATATAATCAACTGGGTATCTCCTTTTTCTTATCTTTCTCGAGGAATGGAAGCTATAGGAATCGGTAGTATTAAGCTGTTTTTAATTAATATCCTGTATTCTGTTATCTATACTGTGATTTTATTAGCTTTATCTATTTACATATTGAAAATAAAGGGGGTAAGAGAATGAGATTAAGGAATTTTGTTTTAGCTATAGTTACTATTATTTTGGCAAGTTTACTTGTTAGCTCAACAGGAGTTACTCAAGAGCAAGAAGAGAAAAAAGAACCCACTATCAGTTTAGTTCCTGTGCGTCAAGAACAGCTTGTCTATCGTTGGGATGGTTTTGATGGTAAAGGGTGGAGTGGAGGATTTATTCCCCAAAGCGAAGATACAATATATTTTATTGCTAATAAAAACAATGCAATCTCTGCTAAGAAAACTTTAGTCTATTTTTGGCCTATTACAGGTAAATATATGGCAGGATGGAAAACTTTAAATGAAGATGTGGAAGGGACACTGGAGATTCTTAAAGATGGAAAAGTTATAAAAAAACTCGAAAAGGTAGACAATGTTCTTTATTACCCAGAAGGATATTGGGGAGAGATAAATGTACTTTACACAGGAAAAAAAGCACAGAAAGAGCATCAAAGGTATAAGGAGGCTATGGACAAATATTATGAGGAGCTGAAAAAATATTATGAAGCGCGTCAGGAGTACCGAAAAAAACTTGATGAATTCTTTAAAAAAGTGAAAGAATTAAGAGAGGCAGGAGTTAAGGGTCCTTTAAATATAGAAATACCCAAAGAACCTAAGCCTCCTACACCACCTGATTTTTATGTTACTCAGCCTAGCAAAGATTATATTGTGAATCTTCCTGTAGGGGAGTACCAAATTCGCCTAAGAGCAAAGGATGGAACAATTATTGAAGGAAGTGAAAAAAATCTTTTTGTATTTACTGCTCGTAGAAGAGGCGGGGTAGGTTATGAAATAATTCCAGGTAATAGATGGACAAAAAGAGAAGAATGTAACAAGCCGGAGAATATAATATACGCTGCTGGGAAAAATATTCTTTATTTTCGTCCCTACCATCAAGATGAATACAACGAGCTTTATTACAACAAGCTTCTTGATCCTCAAAATGAAGGGAGAGAGGAAAACTGGGTATGGGTACATACAAGACCCATTCAGGATGTATTTCTTCTTTTCTTTAGCGAAGAGAAGTTACTTGCTAAAATAATTAAAAAACCTTATATTGTTGAGCAGGTTCCTGGTCCAGAGCTTGGCTACAACATTCTTGAATATACAAAAGAAAAGTTTCCTTATAAGAGACCAACTTTTGAAGGATATGAATTAACATTAACAGAAAAACTTCCCCATAAAGGCTATGGCATAATATTAGAGAAAAAGAAAGAAGGCACTAAAATGTCCGGAAGCAAACGAGAGATAAGACTTGTGAAGAAGGAAAATGCAGATCTCCTTTACTATCTTTCTCTTTTTCCCTTGGTTATATGGGGTATAATTTTTATTGGTAGGCTTAGGAAGGTGAAAAGATAAATTGAGGAAATAGATAGCATGATAACAAAGAAAACTCCTGTAGCTGAGATTATGAAAAGGGCTTATAAAAAAGGAATTCTTATTCCTGCCTTTAATGTAGCTTACATTCCTATGGTATTGCCTATAGTTGAGACCTTAAAAAAGCTGCGTACCTTTGGCTTAGTGGAGGTTTCTCGTCCTGATGTGGAAAAGTTTGGAGCAGAAAGCTTTGAAAAAGTGGCTCAGGAATATTTTAAGTTAGCTGACCGCAAATTTACAAGACTTCATCAGGATCACATTCCTGTAATAGATGAAGATGGTAAAAGGGTTAATTGGAAACCTCTTATTCAAGAGGCGCTTGATTTAGGTTATGATTCAGTAATGATTGATGGATCAAGACTTCCTTTAGAGGAGAATATCTCTGTTACCCGATATGTGGTAGAACTTTCTCATGCAAGAGGAATATCAGTTGAGGCAGAGCTTGGGGCAGTACTTGGACACGAAGCGGGACCTCTTCCACCTTATGAGGAACTTTTTGCCACAGGTAGAGGTTTCACTGAAGTAGAGGAAGCTAAACGCTTTGTGAAAGAGACAGACGTAGATTGGCTGTCGGTAGCTATAGGCAATATTCATGGAGCTATATCTGGAGTGGCAAAAGATAAAGAAAAAGTTCAGGCACGTCTTAACATAGAGCATTTAAAAAAGATAAGGAAAGCAACAGGTATCCCTCTTGTTCTTCATGGCGGTTCAGGTATTCAAAAGCCTTACCTTATGGAAGCTATCAAAAATGGTATAACAAAGATAAATGTTGGAACATCCATTCGTCAAAGCTACGAGAAAGCTCTCTTGCAAAGTGATGGAAATATAGAGGAAGCTCAAAAGGCAGTAGCCAAGACGATGGAGCATCTTATTCGAAACGAGTACGAAATCGAAGGAAGTTGGGATAGGCTAGTCAATTAAATTTTATCAGGTTAAAGTAAGAGGTTTGCTCCCCCGTAGAGCTTTTTCTACCATCTTTATGGCGCAGAATTCTCCACACATGGTGCAAACATCTTTAACTTTAGGTTGACTTTCTTCTCGTAGTTTTCGAGTTAAATCTGGATCAATAGAAAGTTGTATTTGTTTTTCCCAGTTTCTTCTTTCCCTGCTTTCAGCCATCCTGAAATCCCATTCAGAAGCTCCTTTTATTCCTTTACTGAGATCTCCTACATGAGCTGCTATTCTAGCTGCAATAACTCCTAATCTTACATCCTCTGGAGTGGGGAGTCTAAGATGCTCACCCGGGGTAACATAACAGAGAAAGTCGGCCCCTACGCTGGCGGCATAAGCTCCTCCTATAGCTGAAGTTATATGGTCGTATCCAGGAGCAACATCAGTGACCACAGGTCCTAGGACATAAAAAGGGGCATTATGACAAAGTTTTTTCTCCAACATGACATTAGCTTCGATTTCCTTAAAAGGTATATGACCTGGACCTTCAATCATTACCTGAACATTCTCCTCTAAAGCTCTCTGAGCTAGTTCTCCCAAGATGATGAGTTCCTGAATCTGGGCTCTATCCGTAGAGTCAGCTATGCATCCTGGTCGCATACCATCTCCTAAACTAAGTGTGATATCATATTTTTTGGCTATATCTAGCAGACGGTCAAAGCGCTCATATAAGGGATTTTCCTTACCATTTGCTATCATCCAACAGGTAAGAAAAGCTCCTCCTCTACTTACTATATCACTTATCCTTCCTTCTTTACGTAACCTTTCAAGAGAGGCCTGAGTTAGACCGCAGTGGACAGTCATGAAGTCAACACCGTCTTTGGCTTGTCGTTCAATAACTTCAAAGATTTTTTCAGGATCCATGCGAATTATACTTCCTTTCTCAGCAATGCTCTCAACAGCTGCCTGATAAATAGGCACTGTTCCCAGGGGGAGGGATGTTGCTTTAAGAAAAGATCTTCTGATTTTATCTAGATCACCACCAGTGCTAAGATCCATAATTGTATCTGTTCCTGCTTTCTCAGCTATCTTTAACTTTTTCATTTCAAGTTCGAGATCAACAAGATCAGGAGAAGTGCCCAAATTGGTGTTAACTTTTGTTCTAAGTCCTTTTCCAATACCTACTACAGATACTCCTGAATGATACCTATTCTTCGGTATAACAATCTCTCCTTTAGCTACACTTTCAAGGAGATACTCTTCGCTAACATTTTCATCTTTTGCTATCTTTCTTACTTCAGGGGTTATATTACCTTTTTTGGCTTGTGCTAACTGTGTCATTAATTGCTCTCCTTTTGGAAAAAGTTTCTATTAAGGTGTTAACTTTAAGAAAGGCGTCTTGGAAAATATTTTTATCTACATAAAAAGGCAAATTATTAATTCGAGGGTCACTGCATACTCTTGCACAAATCTGGTCAAGTTCCTTCAGGTTAATCTGAACTCCTAACTCCTCTAGACTACATGGAAATCCAATTTTTCTATAAAATTGCACAAGATTTATAAACTCATCTCTTTTTTTTTCCAGTATAAGCTGTATAAGTAGACCAATACCTACTCTCTCTCCGTGTAAAGTATGAGCAAATTTTGGTATTCCACTTAGAGCGTAGTTAAATGCATGAGCAGCAGTTGAGCGAAAGTTTTTTCCACCAATTTCTCCTATAAGTCCGGCAAGGAGTATGTTGGCTTCAATAATTTTTTCTACCTGGGGGGAACAGAATTTTCTATCAACATGTACCTTTGCATCAGGGCCGTTTTTTTCTATTATCCTTCGCAGATGGTCTGATAAATTAAGTGCTAATGCTACGTGAAAGTCTTCTTTGAACTTTTGGGAAGATGTTCTTCCCTCGTACCATTTTGCAAGAGAATCAGCCATTCCCGCTGAGAGAAGTCTCGAGGGAGCTTCAGCTATTATTTTGGAGTCAACCAGTACTAGAGTGGGTGATTTTTTAAATTCCTTTGTCCCAAGATATCTTCCTTCTCGAGAATACGTAGGACAGATGGAAGACCAGGCCGCACAGGTTGCAGCACTTGTGGGCACACTAACAAAGGGAACTTTAGTGTAGTAAGCTGCTGCTTTTGCTGTGTCAATAGCCTTTCCCCCGCCACATCCTATCATAATATCAATTTTTTCCGTCTTTATAGTATCTGTAACTTTTTCGATTTCTTCTTGACAACACTCTCCTCCAAAAAAGGTTAGTTTAAAGGGAAGCCCCACTTTTTTTAGACTTTTTTTTATCTTATCTTCTATAATGGAGGCTACTGTCCGGTCTGCTAAGAAAAGAGGTCTTTTACCATATTCTCTCAAAAAATCTCCTATCTTGAATATAAGCCCTTTCTCTTGAATAAATCTTCCTGGAGCAATAGATAGGTCTATCATTTTTTACACCTCACTAAATCCAGCTGCTTCCAGAACATTCTCTTCCCGAGGAAAAACCACCGGAGGAGAGGGTGATTCTTTAATAGCTCTTTCTGGATCTTTAAGTCCGTGACCTGTTAATATACAAACAATATCTACTCTTCTTTTTTCTTTTTTAAAATAACCCATTTTACCAAGTTTTATTATACCGGCAACAGATGCAGCTGAGGCAGGTTCTACAAAAATTCCTTCTGTCTTGGCAAGAAGTTTATAAGCTTGAATAATTTCCTCATCGGTGACTTTTTCAATTAAGCCTCCTGATTCTTGAGCAGCATTAACTGCTTCCTTCCATCTTGCAGGGTTACCTATTCTTATTGCGGTAGCAATTGTTTTAGGATTTTTAACAGGGTATCCTTCTACTAGAGGAGCTGCTCCTGCAGCTTGAAAGCCTAATATTTTTGGTAAAGATTTTATTTTCTTTTCTTTCCTGTACTCTTTATAACCTTTCCAGTAGGCAGTTATATTCCCTGCATTTCCTACAGGCATAGCTTGAAAATCAGGAGCCTTTCCAAGCACATCACATATTTCAAAAGCTGCTGTTTTCTGACCCTCGATTCTGTCAGGATTTAAGGAATTAACGAGGGCAATAGGATAATGGGAGGTAATCTCTCTTACAAGACAAAGAGCATCATCAAAGTTACCCTTAATAGCAACAACTTTAGCTCCATGTAGAAGAGCCTGAGAAAGTTTCCCTAAGGCTATAGCTCCCTCTGGAATTACCACTATACAGTTAAGATTAGCAGCTGCAGCATAAGCTGCAGCTGAGGCAGAAGTATTTCCAGTAGAAGCACAAATTATAGCTTTTGCATCTTTTTCTAAAGCACAACTTACTGCTACTGTCATTCCTCTGTCCTTAAAAGAAGCAGTAGGATTCAGGCCCTCGTATTTTAGATATACATTTACATTTTCTCCCAGTTGGGAGGAGATATTCCGGGCCGGAATCAAAGGAGTATTTCCTTCCAGCAAAGTGACAACAGGTGTTTTCTCTGTTACTGGAAGATATCTAAAGTAATGTTTAATGACTCCTTTCCACTGCATTTTGGTTTATCCTTTTTTGTTATCTCAATAACTATAGTAAAAAAGCCTCTTCTGTCAATCAAAGTCTCCCTGAAGTTGGGACAGGTTTAACAAACGAGTTTGACACCAATATATTTTTTGTTACAATCTTAACCCAATAAAATCTAAAAATTATAAAAGGAGGTAACCAATATGCGAGTAGGTGTACTGACTGGAGGAGGAGATTGCCCCGGGCTGAATGCGGTTATTAGAGCTATAGTTGTTCTTGGCAAAAAAGAAGGATGGGATATACTGGGATTTAAAGATGGTTGGGCTGGAGTAATTGAAAATAGATGGGAGGAACTTGACGAAAGTAAAGTTGAGGACATTCACAGAGAAGGAGGGACTATTCTTCATACCTCTCGTACAAATCCTTTTAAAGAAGAAAAAGGAATTGAGAGAATAAAGGAAACTTTGGAGAAAAACAGGGTAGATGTTCTTGTTGCTATAGGAGGAGATGATACCTTAGGTGTAGCTAATCGTCTTTACAAGGAAGAGAACATAAAAACAATTGGTGTACCAAAGACTATTGATAATGACCTTTCAGCTACTGACTATACATTTGGTTTCGATACTGCTGTTAATATTGCTATGGAAGCTATAGATAGGCTTCATACAACTGCAAAATCTCATCATCGAGTGCTTGTGGTAGAAATAATGGGACGACATACTGGATGGATAGCTCTTGAGGCAGGTGTGGGGGGTGGAGCCCATGTTATTCTAATTCCTGAGGTTCCTTTTGATCTTGATAAAGTTTGTGAAATTATTAAAAAGCGGTATGAAAAGGGATACACCTATAGTATAGTTGCTGTTGCTGAGGGAGCTAAGGCAGCAAAAGGAAGTAGTTTTCTTGCAAAAGAGGTAGTAAAAGAGGAAAAAACAGATGCTTTTGGAAATATTATTCTAGGAGGAATTGGAAAAGTTTTGGAAAAGGAGATAGAAAAAAGAACTGGATTTGAGACTCGTTCTGTTATCTTAGGACATATTCAAAGAGGAGGAAGACCTTCAGCTTTTGATAGATTTTTAGCTACAAGATTTGGTGTTAAAGCTGTCCAGATGATTAAAAATGAAGAATTTGGGAAAATGGCTGCTCTTCGAGGAGTAGATATTATCTCTGTTCCTTTAGAAGAGGCGGTAGGTAAAAGAAAAGAGGTTCCTCCTCAGCTCTATAAGGAAACGGTAACAAATCTTATTGAATAATTTTTACCTGTCAGTTAAGTTTGGAGGGAGGGTAATACCTTCCTCCTTAATTTTTAATTAAATTATTAATTAACTTGCTATGTGGACGCGAGGAAAATAAAAAGGGGGAGTACAAATTGAGCCAATAAACTGGGCTTTCTTTCCTACTGCTAAAATATTTTTTAAAAGTTCATAAATGTTACCAGTTGCCATTACGTTTTTAATTCG
>CAYRAK010000051.1:0-8770 GCA_964422215.1 uncultured Clostridia bacterium
AAAAGCCTTTGTTAGTGCCGGGAACACTGGAGCGATAATGGCAACAAGTCTCATTAAACTTGGCAAATTAAAGGGGGTACTACGTCCCTGTCTAGCGGCCACCTTCCCCACCTTCACTGGAAAACAGGTAGTATTAGTTGATGTAGGTGCAAATGTTAACTGTAAACCAAACCATCTTTTTCAATTTGCTATATTAGGTAGTGTATATGCATACAAGGTTCTTAAAATTAAAAATCCAAGGGTTGGACTTCTTAATATAGGTACTGAGGAAAACAAAGGAAGTAATTTAATGATAGAGACTTTTAGATTACTAAAGGATTCTTCTTTAAATTTTGTAGGTAATATAGAAGGAAAAGATATAACAGGTGGAAAGGTAGATGTTGTTGTTTGCGATGGATTTGTTGGAAATATCATTCTTAAATTTGCAGAAGGGTTTGCGGATACCACCTTGAACATTATAACAAGGGAACTTAAAAGGAGTATGTTAGGAAGTATTTTATCTTCTCGTTTATTAAAAAGAGCAAAACTTAGTTTAGATTACGCCGAATACGGTGGCGTTCCTCTGTTGGGTGTAAGTGGCATTTGTATCATAGCCCACGGAGCCTCCTCCAGTAAGGCGATAAAAAACGCTATAATAGCAAGTTATCGCTTTTCTCAAGTTGACATTAACCGACATATTGAAAACGCTCTGAGAGGAATAAAGCAAAGTAGGGGTTTTAAAAATGATAAGAACTAAAATTGTAAGTACAGGCTCATATATACCTGAAAAAGTGCTTACTAATAAAGATTTAGAAAAAATGGTAGACACTTCCGATGAGTGGATATCTACACGGACCGGAATAAGAAGAAGACACATCGCAAGAGAAGACGAGGCTGCCTCAAATCTTGCTTATGAGGCTTCAGTAAAAGCTTTAGAAAAAGGAGGAATTTCACCAAAAGAACTTGATATGATCATCGTTGCGACCATCACTCCGGATATGCTTTTTCCAGCAACCGCCTGTATTCTTCAGGATAAGCTAGGAGCAAGGGGAATACCTGCATTTGATTTGGAAGCTGCATGTTCTGGTTTTTTGTATGCCTTATCAATAGCAAGTCAATTTATAGCTACAGGTACCTACCGAACTATCCTCGTCGTTGCAAGTGAAACTCTTTCTAAAATTATTGATTGGCAGGACCGAAATACCTGTGTTATCTTTGCTGATGGAGCAGGAGCTGCCATATTAAGGCCTTCTGAAGATGGCGGAGGAATAATTTCCAGTTATCTGGGTGCTGATGGAAGTGGTGCAAACCTTGTGGGAGTTCCGGCAGGAGGGTCTAGAAAACCTGCAAGTTTGGAGACGGTAAAAAATCGTGAGCATTATATGAAAATGAGAGGTAACGAACTTTTCAAAAGAGCAATAAAAGTAATGGTTGAAGCTATTGACAAAGTGCTGGAGATGAGTAATTTAGCTTATGAGGATATTGATTTTTTTATACCTCATCAAGCAAACATCCGAATTATTCAAGCAGTGGCTAAAAGAGTAAACCTTCCCATGGAAAAAGTCTATGTAAATTTGCATGAGTGCGGAAATATATCAGCAGCTTCCATTGCTGTAGCCCTAGACCAGGCAGTGGATGAAGGAAAAATCAAAAAAGGAGATAAGATACTTCTTGCCTCCTTTGGAGGAGGTCTTACTTGGGGTTCTATGATAATAGAGTGGTAAAAAATACTCTTAAAATTAACCCAGAAAAAATGAATAATAAAAGCAGATTACAAAATTTTACTTTAATATGTTTACTTTTTCTTCTTTTGCTTTCCACAAGTTTAAAAGCTAAAGAAAGCAAAATTCTTCTTTTAGATCAAGGCTTATCTTTAGTAGAGGAAACAAAACCTGTTATTTTAAAAAAAGGTGTAAATGAGCTAACTTTCAGTCTGATATCAAGTGGAATAATTCCAGAATCTATCTATATTGAACTTTCTGAATGCCAATTTATGGAGAAAAAGTTTTTACCTCCTTTTCTTCTTAATTTAAAGATTAACTCAAAAAAAGAGGGTCAGAGAAATTTAAAGTTAACTTATCTTACAAAAGGGATAGATTGGAATATAAATTACCAAATGATAATAGACAGTGAAAAAAATCTTTTAAACCTAGCCGCCTGGCTTACTGTAGAGAACAAAAACAAGAATTCATGGGAAAATGTTAATTTATCCTTTATGGAAAAGAAGATATTTGTCCAAAAAGAGAAACCAATGTTCTCATCTGAAGAGAAAAATTTATCACCCACAGAGAATTTTTATAACTCTAATATTATAACAGATGTGAAGGCAGATTACATCCTTTATTCTTTGAAAATGCCGGTTACTCTTAGGAAAAAAGAGAAAAAAACTTTTTTTCTTTTCTCTTTTTCTGAACTTGAGGCAAAAAAAAACTACATTTTTGATGGAGAGAGATATGGAGATGAGGTAAGAGAGGTTGTGTGCTTTAAAAACCCTCTAAAGAAAACTTTAAATCTTTTTTTTCCTGCAGGCAAAGTATATATTTATAAAACTTCACCTAAAAAAGAAAAACTTTACATAGGCACTCAGCAATTACCACAAATTGCACCTGGGCAGGAGGTAGAAATTTACCTTGGACCGGCAAGGGGAATAATTGGACAGAGAGTGCAAACCTTCTACCGAGAAGTTGAGCTTAGCTCTGTAGAAAAACAAATATATAAGAAAAATGCAGCAAGAGAGTATGGATATCGGCTAATATTTACTAATTTTCGCTCCTCTCCCGTCAAAATTAAAGTTATAGAACACTTTTACGGCTTATGGGAAATCCTCAAAAGCGAACCTTTAGAGTATGAAAAAGAAAAAGACAAGATAATATATTTATTGGAAATTCTTCCTGGAGAGCAAAAAATAATTGAATATAAAGCACGAATAATATAAACACCAAGAAAATACAAGGAGGTTTGTATGCCTTTTCCTACAGAAGATATAAGAAATGTAGCTTTAATAGGTCAACAAAGCTCAGGAAAAACAACTCTGTTAGAGGCGATTCTTTACTGTACGGGTGTGATTGATAAAATGGGAAACACAAAAGATAAAAATACAGTAGGTGATTATGACCGTCTGGAAAAAGAGAGAGGATTTACCATAAATCCTACTCCTGCTTATACTTTCTGGCAGAAGAAAAAGATAAATATAATAGATACACCTGGTTTTGCAGATATGATACAAAAAGCTCGTCTTGCTCTTCGCGTAGTGGAAAACTCAATTGTAGTGGTATCTCAGGATACAATCTCTGGAAATGAGGCAAGAAAACTTACAAGCTTTTCCCGAGAAGAGAACATTCCCTCCCTTATTTTTCTAAACAAAGCAGATACTATCAGGGAGATAAAATTTTCAAATCTTCTCTCTCAGATAGAAAAACAGATAAATTTAAAACCTTTACCCTTAAGCTATCCCATAGTTAAGGACGGAAAACTCGTAGGAATAGTTGATCTTATCAGGATGAAAGCAAAAGTTTACTCCCAGGAAAAAAGTAGCGAGGAAGATATACCTGAGGAGGTTTTATCTGAAGTTAACGAATTGAGAGAAAAACTAGTAGAAAGCGCTGCTGAAGTAGATGATAAACTTATAGAGAAATACCTTGAGGAAGAACTCTCAGAAGAAGAGATAAAAAAGGGACTAAAAGAAGGTATTATCAGAGGCGATATATTTCCTCTTCTTGTTGGCTCCGCACTTAATATGATTGGAATTGATGTACTCCTTGATACACTGATTGAATTTTTCCCATCACCTAATTATAGGGAAAAAGTTAAAGGTGTGCTTCCGGGCAGTGAAAACCAACAGATAGAGAGAAAAATAAATTCCAAAGAGCCTTTATGTGCACAAATTTTTCTTACACTCGCTGAACCTCATTTAGGTGAGGTGAGCTTCCTTAAAGTTTTTTCAGGAACTTTATCTTCAGGAAGCAGTGTATATAATGCAAATAAAAACGAAGAAGAAAAAATTGGTCAAATCTATCTTATTCGAGGAAATAAAAGAGAGGAGACTCCTGAAGTAGGAGCAGGAGATATAGGTATTCTTACAAAACTAAAGAGTGCAGAAACTGGAGACACATTCTCCACAAAGGATAACCCAATCATCTTACCTAAGATAACATTTCCTAAACCTTATACCTCTATAGCTTTAAAGCCAAAGGATGAGAAAGATGAACAAAGGCTAAGCACAGCTCTAGCACGTCTTGCTAAGGTAGACCCTCTTCTTAAAGTGGAGGTAGATAAAGAATCAGGACAAACAATTCTTTCCGGAACAGGAGAGGTTCACCTAGATTTAACTATCGACCGAATAAAAAATGATTTTAACATAGATGTAGAAACAGGTGAACCTGAGATACCTTACAGAGAAACAATTACCACAACTGCGGAAGCACAAGGAAAATATAAAAGACAGTCAGGTGGAAGAGGTCAGTATGGAGATGTATGGTTAAGGATTAAACCCTTACCTAGAGGAGAGGGATTTAGATTTGTGGATGAAATAAGAGGAGGAGTGGTTCCAGCCCGTTTTATTCCTTCGGTTGAGAAAGGGGTTAGAGAAGCAATGAAAAAAGGCAACCTTGCAAACTATCCCATGGTAGATATGGAAGTTACTCTTTTTGATGGATCTTACCACTCTGTTGACTCCTCGGATATTGCTTTCCAAATTGCAGCCTCTATGGGTCTTAGAAAAGCTGTAGATGCGGCAAAGCCCATTCTCCTTGAGCCTATTATGGAGGTAGAAATAGAGGTTCCTGATGAATGTCTTGGAGAGGTCAACGGAGATCTAAGTAGCAGAAGAGGCAAAATTTTAGAAGTACAATCTTTAGAAGATAGAAAAAAAATTAGAGCTCAGGTTCCTCTTGCTGAGATGCGCAACTACTCAACCACTCTTCGTTCAATAACTCAAGGAAGAGGAACTTTCACACAGACATTTTCCCATTATGAGAGAGTTCCTGACGAGATAGCTCAAAAAATAATTGCTCGACGAAAGCCCAAAAAAGAAAGCTAGGGGGATGTAGAATGATCTTTAGTTTAATAGAATATGAGAAGATAAGATATGGTGTCTTTAAATGGAGATATGAACTTGCTACAGTCAATAAAATCATTTTAGCTTTTCTTGTAGCTTCTCTTACAGGAGCCGCAGCGCAAATACGTATTCCCTTACCTTTTACACCTGTGCCAATTACAGGGCAAACTTTTGCAGTCCTTTTAAGTGGAATGATCCTTGGGAGATGCTATGGAGGACTGTCGCAACTTTTTTATGTAGGACTGGGAATAGCCGGAGTTCCTTGGTTTTCGGGGTGGAGAGGGGGTGTTTCTCATCTTGTAGGACCCACTGGAGGATACATAATAGGCTTTATCCTTGCTGCCCTTTTTGTAGGGTATTTTACTGAAAGATATATAAAGTTTAGATATTTTTTGCCAAGTCTTTTTATAATGGTTGTCGCAAACTTTCTCTTTATTCACGGTTTTGGGCTTCTTCATCTGTATTTGTGGTCTCTTCTCGCAAAAAAAGCTCCGGTAAGTTTCTCTACACTTCTAATGATGGGAACTCTACCATTTATACCTGGAGACATAATAAAGGCAACAGGAGCTGCTCTATTAACTGAAGGAATTACTCCAAAAAGAGCTTATAATGGAGAAATTGATGCGTAGGATGGACTAGAAATTTTTCCAGTAAATAAAAGCATCTTCACCTGTATCTTGATAATAGCCTGCTCTAATAGCTATCTTTTTAAATCCAAATTTTTCGTACAAGTTTTGAGCTGCTTTGTTACTTTCTCTTACCTCTAGTGTAACTCTTTTTACACCTTTTTTTGCAGCATCGCTTAGAATATTAGCCAAAAGCATTGTACCAAGTCCTCTTCTTCTATAGGAAGGGTGAATAGCAAAGGTTACAAGATGTGCCTCATCCATTATTTTCCAGTAACCTCCGTAACCTACCGGAATTTTATCAAGTTCAATTACCCAATAGTAAGCAAAATCCTTCCTCTCTAACTCAAAATAAAGAAGCTGAGAAGACCAGGGAAAAGAGAAAGAGAGTCTTTCAATATTTTGAACCCAAGGTACATCTTCTTTTTGCATGGGACGGATATTAACCCTGTATGCAAGCTTATCTCTCATTTTCATCCTTTCTTTTTTTTATTCTTGGTGGCGAAACATAAATAGGAGTAAGAATTAAAGGGTCATCTAAAATTTTAGCCTCAATATTTTTTCTTCCCCACCTCAAAAGTGCCCTCTCTAAATGAAGCGGAGCATCAAATAAGGAAAATTGAAATTTTGTTTCTAAAATATTAGGAGAGACTTTTGAAAAGCCAACAAAAATAACTTTTTTAGGAAAAAACTTTTTTGCCTCGTTTACTATATCCTCTAAATGAAGAAAAAGATAATCACTTTTTTTCTTTGGTTTCTCATCTCCTTCTTTCTCAAAAAATGCAGCAAACAAGCACTCACCATACCCTTCGATTAAAGAGCAAAGAACACCTGAACAAGGTGCAGCAAAAGCAAGAAGGTCTAGGGTAGGAACACCCACAAGAGGTATTTTTAAACAATAAGATATACTCTTAGCCAGACTTACCCCGACTCTTATTCCAGTAAAAGAGCCAGGTCCCACACTCACCACTACACCTCCTAAACGATTAAAAGTTACATCAAACTCATCCATCAGTGACCTGATCGTAGGAGCTAAACGTTCTGAAGAATGAGCAGGTAGTCTATAAGAGGTTAAAACTTTTTCACCTTCTCCTAAAAAAACAAGTCCCTGTGAAAGAGCGGTTTCTATTCCTAAGATTAGCATCAAATCTCTCCTTTAATACTTTGGGCAAGCTTTTCGTATCGCTTGTCTCCTCGAGGTAAAAAAATTAGCTTTCTTATCAAAAGATCCTCAATTTCGATTTTAATTTCTAGCCGACTTGAAGGTAAAATATCCAAAATTTTATCCGCCCACTCTATCACCACCACTCCCTCCCGAGAGTAAAAGTATTCCTGCCATCCAAGAAAATCAAGCTCTTCAGAACTAGAAATTCTGTAAAGGTCAAAATGATAAAGAGGCACGGGTCCAGAATATTCCTTAACTATAAGAAAACTTGGACTTTTTACAACATCTTTTATTCCCATTCCTGCAGCTATGCCTCGAGTAAACACAGTTTTACCGCTTCCCAAATCACCCATAAGTGCTATTAAAGAAGGAAAAAAGAGCTTCTGCCCCAATTTGCGACCTAAACTTAAAGTTTCATCCTCACTTCTTGTACATATTGTTAGTGTCTTTTCTAAATTCATCAATTATCTCTCGTAAAGTCTTTGTTGCCTTAAGAATATTTTCTTGAGCAAAAATAGCTGAGATAACAGCTACCCCATCTGCTCCTGCCTTAAGTACCTGATGGATATTTTGAGAAGTTATCCCTCCTACAGCTATAACTGGTATTTTAATCTCTTCTTTTATTTGAGATATTACCTCAACTCCTACAGGAGCCCTAGCATCAGGCTTTGTAAAGGTAGCAAAAATAGGTCCCACACCAATATAATCTGCTCCTTGACTTTGAGCTTCTTTTGCTTCCTTTAAATTATGAGTTGACACCCCTATTATTTTATCTTCTCCCATAATATTACGAGCAAAAGAAACTGGCAGATCATCCTGTCCCAAATGAACTCCATCGGCCCTACAAGAAAGAGCTATATCGACACGATCATTTATAAGAAAAAGCACATGGGGAGGAACAATTTCTCTCACTTTTAAAGCTCTTCTCAAGAACTCTTTGGAAGAGATGTTTTTTTCCCTGAGTTGCAGAACAGTTACTCCACCCTCTATGGCCTTGGTCACTTTCTCTAAAAGCTTTCTCTCATCAAGGGAAGACTCAGTTATAGCATAAAGACTAAAATTCCATCTTTTTCTTAACCTCGTCTTTATCTTTTTTTCCAAAGTGTAGGTTTGAAAACGAAACTTACGAAATTTTTCTCCCCACCCAGGAAAGATAAGTTTTCCGTATTCCTCAAGACTTCTCTCAGCCTCCTGCACTCTCCTAAAGTTAGCAGTTATAAGGTCCTGAATCGAACCTCTTGAATCTTCTTTGAGCTTTGTTCCTACATCATACTCTGAGTCTCTAAAAAAAATTAATTTCTCCCCCTCAGGAAGAGTTCTAATTTCCCTAAGTAATGCATGACGCAAGTTTTTAAGCTCACAGGTTAAAATAGTATCATTTATTGCAAATCTCACAGCATCCTCAAGTACTCTCAGTCCTTCAGCAGCCCGGTTTAAATTAACATCTATTATACGGTATATTTTATCTCTGTTCATCTCTAAAACCTATCTAAAATAAAATCCATGTTTTTTGAGATATTGTAAATTAAAGCCTGTGGATACTGTCTATAAGGAGGCACAATCTCTGCAGTAAGGTAGCTATCATATTTGATCTCCTTTAAAGCTTTTATCACTTCTTTCCAGTTAGCATCTCCTTCCAGAAGATTACAAAAACCGTTTATGTTACCTATACTTATTTTAAAATCTTTTAAATGAACTCTTTTTATCCTCTCTCCTAAAATTCTGATCCACTGTTCAGGATAGCCTGTAAGAAGAACATTCCCAACATCAAAATAACAGCCTACATACCTGCTTCCAATTTTGTCCACAAAATCTCTCATCTCCAAAGGAGAGAGAAGAAACTTGTTCCAGACATTCTCTATCCCTATAGTGACCCTATATCTTTCAGCCACTTTTGCACATTCTCTCAGAGCTTCAAATGCTCTTTTGTAAGCTACATCGTAT
>CAYRAK010000051.1:8780-9537 GCA_964422215.1 uncultured Clostridia bacterium
TCGTATGGAACCACCTCAGTATCTTCTTTAAAAGATACCCCTACTATACCTGGAACAACCAAAATCACATCCACATGTAGATAAAAAGCTAACTCCAGCATCTTTTTGATAATTTCTCTTGCTTTTTTTTGAATCTCCTGATTGTTACTTGTTAGAGAATACTCCCAGAAAAGATCGGTAGCTAAGCCACTTATTTCAATCCCCACCTCTTTACTTACCTTAAGAATTTCTTCCATATCCTTTTTTGTGGACTTGAGAGTTATCTCTCCTTCCTCGCTTAATACAAGCTCAATAGCCTCAAAGCCTGCTTCCTTTGCCTGCACCATACAATCTCTCAGCTCCATCTTGGGAAATGACCAATAACTTATGCTCTTTTTCATAAAAGGCTCCTTTAAATAAGAAGTTAGAAAAGGCTCCTAAATAATAATACACAAAAGCTTATCAGGTGACAAGCTACTAAGTTCCTAATCTCGGGATCTGCTTGTTTGACAAACTATATGAGTCTGATAGCTTATAGATAAAAACGATAGAGAGGAGAAGTAGAAGATGAAAATTTTCTTGCAATTTTTAGGAGCTACACGAAATGTTACTGGATCAAGTTACCTTCTTGAAGTGAATGGGAAGAAAATATTAATAGATTGTGGTCTTTATCAAGAAAGAGAATTAAGAGCACGTAATTGGAATCCTTTTCCGGTTGATCCAAAAAGTGTAGACTTTGTTCTCTTAACTCATGCACATCTTGATCACTGTGGACTTT
>CAYRAK010000052.1:0-3878 GCA_964422215.1 uncultured Clostridia bacterium
TAAATGCATATTTAGCTCTTCAATAATTACACCTCTTTCTTTTTCAATTTCTCTTGGATCCAATATTGAATTTAAAAATATATCTGATATTATATCTATAGCTAATTTTTTATATTTCGAGGCAACCTTAGCATAATAACCTGTATACTCCTTAGCAGTAAAAGCGTTATACTCTCCTCCTATTTGATCAATTGTCTCTGTTATATCCAGTGTAGTTGGTCTTTTTTCTGTTCCCTTAAAAATCATGTGTTCTAAAAAATGAGAGATTCCGTTTGTTCTTTTATCCTCATATCTTGAGCCTGTTGCAACCATTACAAGAAAGGTTACTGTTCTTGTTCCTTTTATTGGAGATGCTATAATTCTAAATCCATTTTTCAGCGTTATCTTCTTAAACATCTAACCTCCTTTTACAGTTCCGCCTCAAAAGATGTTGTAAACTTATCTCTCAGATCTTATAGCACAGAGAATATTTTCAATTTCCAGTCTTTCTTCCGGATTAATAGCTTTCTTCATCCCCCTTTTTATACTCTCTACTATTTTCTCACTTGCTTGATTCCATAGCTTATCCCTTTCCTGCGCACTTTCGAAGTGCATTTGAATATGCACAATGTTTTCATCAAATCCATCCTCACTTTTTCTGACATAGGCAAAGAGTGTATAGTGTCTTTTTTTTCTCTCGAGAAGGTCATAAATAGCTGCCAGTGATTCATATATAACTTCACCAAATATAGGATGTCGAATAGTCTTGGCTTTCATTTCTCTCCAAATAAATTCATCTAAATTTTTATTTATCATAAAACTTACCTCTCTATTAAATTATCTATTTTCTTGCAATATTTTTTAAATCTTTCAGCATCTTCTACCATAGCTAGATTATTAAACATGCAGTAATTAATCTTTTTATCACACATCTTTTCAAGTTCATTTAAGTCCTTATCAGTATACTTGTATTTTAAATTGTAATCCGGTTTTCCATGAAGCCTAAAATAATTTATCTCTCCAAAAAGAGGCTTTTTTTTAAAAGGATCCACACAATGAATTAGATTAAGCTGCTGACAAATATCTTTAATTAAACTATCCTCCCATTCTCCCCTTGGCTCCCAAACAAAGAAAAAATCTTTTTCTTTAATCTCCCTAAAAAATACTTTCATATTATCAATGTTTTCTTTCTTAGGTTTAAAAGAAGATGGACATTGAAAAAGAATAATTTTGGCTCTTAGAACTTTAGCAACTTCCCTTGTTTTTCTCCAAGCTTCAAATACTTCCTCAGTTGGTTTAAAAAATCCATAATTTTCTTTTTTTTCTGAGAGTTTTATCTTAAGTTTTTTGTAAGTTGGACTGGAAGGGGGATGAGTAATTAATTGCCAAGCCTTTATAACAAATTCTGCTCTCTCAGGAGCTTCTTCTCTCCATCTTTTAACTGTGGTAATTTTAACTGGGAGTTGATAAAAGGTAGATTGTAGTTCAGCTACTGAAAATTTGTTGAAATATTCACTTCTTTTTACAGGAAAACCGCAGCAACCTACTTTTATTATTCTATCCTTCATATAGTTCATTGGCAAAAAAATTAATTTATTATGTTCCTGTAAAACTCTTTGGGAGCAATTTCTTCAAAATCTCTTTGAGAAATAAGATACCTTCTAATATCAAGACACAGATCACATTTGGAAATATAACCTTCCTCCGATTCCTTATAGCCAAATTCTTTTGCAAAATAAAAAAGCCCTTGCATGTCTCCTTTTATAAGAAATTTTAAAATCGGGCGTTTTTCTAAATCTATACCTTCCTTTAAAAGAATTTCAAGATTGTGCCAATCTCCTAAAGAAATACCCCCACAATAACCTGGTAGGAGATTTCCATAATTATCAAAGTGATTATGCCAATTTCTAAGGAAAGGTGGTTGACAGGGTTGATTAAAAAAGGCATCTGCGGGATACTTAGGATAAAACTCTCTCAACTTTAATGTGGCTCTACCCATAAGAAAAAGTTCTACTTTTTTTGTTAGGCTTTTATCCTTTATAAGATTAATATATTCTTCAAGTAATATTCTATCTTTTATCTTGAAATTTTTGAATTGATAATAATACTCTAACTGATAGACCATCACATTATGTCCAAATACCTCTTTACTTATTCTAATACACCTTTCTGTTCTTTCGAAAGGTATATATTCAATAAAAAAAGGATTTACTGAAATCAAAATTCCCTTGAGACCCTTTTTCTTAAGGAGTTTCAACTGTTCTCTTGTTTTTTTATCATTTGTACACCAGTAACAGTTTGTCTCAACGAAACTTGAGGGAATTTTTAGTTTATCTGCAATCTCAACTGCTTTTACCAAAAGGTCAAAATTTAAAAAAGGCTCACCTCCTGTAAAATGTATCCCATAATTTAAACTTACAGCATCCTTTCCCAGGGGACTTGGTTTTATCTTACCAGCAAGTTGAGAAAGAAGTTTTTCTAACTCTTTCTCTGAAATCCAGTCATCATTCCACCTTGGTGAACATGCATACATGCAATGCCGGCAGGCAGCAGTACATTTATAAGAGAAAATTAAACCTGCAGAAATGGGCTCCGGTATCCTTATTTTTTTAATTTTGAAGCTCCTTAGTTTAACTTATCATCAAAGCCTATTATAGTATATTTACCTTTTTAAGCAAATCAGCATCTTACAGATAACCAAAAAGTTGCATTATACCCTTTCTTATCATCATAACAGCAATTGCTCCTAAAAGAAGACTTGTTACCTTAGAGAGAGCCTTAGCACCTAATTCTCCAAGAACTTTCATTAAGATGTGAGAGAAACAAAATATTAATCCAGCCAACAATACATTACATACTACAGATACTAAAGTAGGCAAAAGGCCGTATTCTCCAATAATAATAAGAGAAGTAGTTAAAACAGCAGGTCCTGCAATTAAAGGAGTACCTAAAGGAACAACCCCTAACTCTTTAGTTGGTATGCGACGTTTTTTTTCTGGACTTACAAGATCTATTATGGCAATAATGAAAAGTATTGTCCCCCCTGCAATCATAAAGTCATTCATTGTTACACTCAAAAATCTAAAGACAGCTTTTCCTAGAAAAATAAAACCAACAGATAAACAAAGTGCTGTTACTATTGCTTGAAAGATAATCTGCGATTTTTCCTCCCTTTTAAGTCCCTCTGTAAAAGAAACAAAGATTGGTAAAACTCCAATTGCATCTACTGCTACAAAAATAGGAATAAACGCCAAAAATAAATCTTTAACCATGATCTTCACCTCTCTTTAGCAGGTGATATGAAAGAGATAATTTAATCCTACCATGTTTTCTTTTCTTGACAAATTTAGGAGAAAGAAGAGAAAACCTTCCAAAAAAGTGGTAAAGAAATTAAATAAAGATGAGAAAATAACTATTGTTATAGCGACCTATGGTATAAATGCTTCCCTAACTTGTAGATTGGGTATATGTTTTTAAAAAATACAATAATTGGGGAAGGAACACCTAGAGAAAATATCCTTTTACAAATAAAATTATATCTTCCTCTTTTTCTAGTACGTGTGCTCCTTTTTTTATAAGAGTATAAAAAATCTTTTGCGCCTCTCCCTTTGTATAATCTCTTTTTTCAATAGAAATTGCATTATGGATTAAAACTTTTATTCCTCCTTTCTCTAAAGCCCACAAGGCTGCCTTTAAGTTTAATAGATTTCCTTTTCCAAAGGGAGTATTGCATAAGATAACAAGCTTGGACTCACTGATCAAATTTATATTTTTGCGATGCGATTCTTCAGTAATGGGAGAAAAAGGAGCCTCAGCTACACAAGGAATTCCAAAAGCCTTAGCGGTTTCAAAATCGGCATCAAAAACATTTACAACTCCTAGAGAAACATTGTATCCTT
>CAYRAK010000052.1:3888-9435 GCA_964422215.1 uncultured Clostridia bacterium
CAAGAAGCTTCTTTGCTATTCTGCTTGCACTCCCTCCTCCTCCAATAAGGTGTACTCTTCCTTTCTTTCCTTCTTTCTCCTCACCTTTTAGAAGAGAGATTGGTAAAGTGTAAACAAAACCTGTGAGAGGATGCTTTTTAACAAGAGCGTTAAGATGATAAACACTTCTTATATTTTCAGGAGTGAGCACTTCCTCAACCTTCCCTTCCGCAAATATCTTTCCTTCTTTAAGAAGAATCAATCTCTCACAATACCGGGCAGCTAGATTAAGATCATGAGAGACTAATATGACACCTTTATCCTTGTCTTTATTTAAACGAGATATAATCTCCAATATCTCAAGTTCATTGTTTATATCAAGATGTGAGGTAGGCTCATCTAGAAGCAAAAGAGGTGTATCTTGCGCAAGAGCTTGAGCTATAATTACTCTTTGAAGTTCCCCCCCGCTTATCTCTGTCACCCTTTTATTCCTCAGATGCCATGTTTTAGTAAGACGCATACATTCCTCAACTTTTTCCAAATCCTCCCTTTTTTCTCGCTCAAATCGTCCAAGATAAGGATGCCTTCCCATCAGGACTACCTCAAAAGCAGAAAAAGGAAAACTTATATAAGTATTTTGAGGGACTATTGCTAATTTTTGAGAAAGTCTATGACGGTTTAACAGTCTTACATCTTCTCCCTCAATTAATATCCTGCCTTCATCTGGCAGAATAAGGCCACTTATAAGCCTGAGCAGAGTTGTTTTTCCTGCCCCATTTGGCCCTACCAATCCTAGGCAGTCTCCTGAAAAAAGTTCAAAACTTATATTTCGCAGAATTTTCTTTCCATTAAGAGAACAAGAAATGTTTGAGACTTTAAGCATAATCAGTTTTCTTCTCCTTCGTTAAAAGATATATAAAAAATGGGGCACCAAAACAGGCAGTTATTATCCCCACGGGAAGCTCTGCCGGAGCGATGATGACTCTTGCCATAGTATCGCACCACATTAAAAATATACCCCCTATAAGAGCAGAGGTGGGGATAAGTATTCTATGATCAGGCCCTACCAAAAGTCTTGTAATGTGGGGAACGATAAGTCCCACAAAACCAATCACTCCACTTACCGAAACTGCAGAGGCGGTGATTAAAGAGGCAAAGATAAGGAGAATTCTCTTTGTCCATTCAACCTCCACTCCAAGATGAGCAGCAGACTCCTCCCCCAACTGCAAAATATTAAGGTCCCTTGCAAAACAAAAAATAGCAGGAATACCAAATCCAATAAAGGGAACAGCCATCAAAAGATGTCTCCAACTGCTACTCCAAAATCCACCCATAGTCCAAAAAACAAGACGATGAACACTCTCAGCTGCGGTATACATTAAAAGAGAGGTGATAGCTGAAAAAAAGAAGCCTACAGCAATCCCTGCAAGAAGAAGGGTCTGTATAGGAATTCTTCCCTTTCTCTGGGAAATTTTATAAACCATAAATATAGTTCCTATCCCAAAAACAAAAGCTCCTGTAGGCACAGAAAAAAGACCTGGAACAATGAGTAAGGCTAAAGCCGCACCAAAAGCAGATCCTGATGATACCCCTACTACGTAGGGGCTTGCCATTGGGTTACGAAAAAGTCCCTGCATACAACATCCTGCAGTAGCAAGGCCTGCCCCAACTACTCCAGCTAATAGGATACGAGGAAGCCTGAGATTAAAAAGAATTATTAGATATCTTTCCGGAATCTCACCATCCACAAGGGCCCCAATGTGGGGAATTTTCTTCACTACTGCCTTCAAAGTATAGGATAGTGGAACAGGTACCGTGCCTATTGATAAACTTAATCCTATGCTAAAAAGTGCTACCAAAACCAAAAAACTCACAACAGTTAATCTTCGTTGCAGCATCAGATCGGTTTTACCTCTAAAAAACAGTAGTTATCTTTTAACACTTTTCTATCCAGGGTAAATTTAATTTTTTTCTTAAAAATTGGTCCATCAAAAACAAAGGTAGATACTTTCTTTTCCCTCTATCCCAGGAAACAAGTGCCACTAAATTTTCTTTGCCCATCCACAAATTCTGCAATGCCATCCTCCTCTTTTTAGTCCTGCTCCACAGCCTGGACATGCCTCTTCTTCAGGTATAGCTTGAGGTACTTCTCCAACCTCCTTTCTGTAAATTTTGTAGTAGTAAAAATGCTCTTTATTTATAAACTTTACCGGATAAATCTTTTTTGCTTCTTCAAACTCTTCATCGCTTATCTTAGATGCTACAATTTTTCTCAGCTTTGTTGTGCCTGAACCTACTTCCAAAGGCCTTTTATCTTGCCAGATAACATCCTCTGGCAAAACATCCTCAAAGGCTTTTCTTAAAATCCACTTTCCTATAAGTTTTCCATTTACCTCTTTTATTTTGAGCTTACAGGGTAGTTTAAGACAAAAATCGATAAATTCTTTATCAATGTAAGGCTGTTTTATTTTTAAATTAAAAAAATCACCTAAAATATTGGAACTAAAATACATATTTAATGTAATTTTCTTGAGATAATCCTCAAGATTTTGAATATTATGCATAAAACTGTATCCAGCAAATAACTCATCACTTCCATCTCCGGTCATAACGGTTTCTATATCCATATCTTTAGCGGTCTTTAATCCAAAATAAACGGTGATATCATTAGGAACTGCTGGATCAAAGCTTTTGAGAATCTTTATAATGTGAGGTATGGTAGCAATAGCTTCCTCTGTACTTACTATTTTACAGTAATGCTTAATTTTACAATATTTTGCCAAACGTTCTGCATACTTTATATCTTGCCCTAAAGATTCAAAACTAACAGTAATTGCCTTAATATTAGGAGAAAGATGGGCTAGAATACCAGAATCTAATCCTCCAGAGAAAAGAAGCCCCTCAGCCTGATTTTTCTTCACAGCTTCTTTTAATTTCTCTTTTAATTCCCTGGTAATCTTTTCAATCATGATAACCTTTAAATTTTTCTCATTTTAATTAGAACCTATCTCTTTGGAAACTCTAGCCTCCTCAAAGGTAGCCATTTCAGTGAGTATCTTTACGCTTGCTTCTAAAATATTCATTGCAAGACAGGCTCCTGTTCCTTCACCTAATCTCAGATTTAAATCAAGCAGAGGAGATAATTTAAGACAATTAAGGGCTATTTTATGTCCATTTTCTGCTGAAAGATGAGAGGAGAATAAATATTCTATCACTTGAGGGGAAAGTCCTGCGGCTATGAGAGCTCCAGTTGTAGATATAAATCCATCTATTACCACAGGTATTTTATAATTTGCTGCAGCAAGTATACATCCAGCAATTGCCCCTATCTCATATCCTCCCACTTTGGATAAAACATCTATTGGATCACTTTTATTGGGAGTATGAAGTTTTAAGGCTCTTTTTATTACCTCTATTTTTTTCTGCAAGATTCTATCATTTATTCCTGTTCCTCTTCCTGTTACCTCTTTAGGATCTTTTTTAGTTAAAACTGCTAAAATAGCGCTACTTGCGGTAGTATTGGCAATTCCCATTTCTCCGACTCCCACAATATCTATAGGTGCCTTTTTGCATTCCTCTTCAAAAACTTCAATCCCTACTTCAATCGACCTTATAGCTTCTTTTCTACTCATAGCCTGTGTTTTAACCATATTCTTAGTTCCATATCCCACCTTCTTTATTTTAAGCTTTGGATGAGGTTCAAGATCCTTTGCGACACCAACATCTACTACCACAACTTCTGCTCCTGCATGCCTTGCAAGGACATTAATTCCTGCACCACCTTTTAAAAAGTTGTAGACCATTTGGAAGGTCACTTCTTGAGGATAAGCAGATACACCTTCTTTTGCTACTCCATGATCAGAGACAAATACAAAAATAACTTTTCTTTTTATGGAAGGATTTAGGTTTCCAGTAATAGCTACCATTTTTTTTGCAATATCTTCCAGTTTTCCCAAACTTCCCCGAGGCTTTGTAAGATTATCAAGCTTTTCTTGAGCCTTGTTAAGTAAATCGGATTGCAAGGGAGATATTTTTTTTATGATTCTGCTTATCTTCTCTGAGTTACCCATAATTCTAGTCTCCTCTTTAATACTCAATTCCTTTTCTTGTTTCTATCCCCGATTCATACGGATGTTTTATATTTTTTATTTCACTTACAAGATCTGCTTTCTCAATAATTCTTTTTGAGGCTCCTCGTCCTGTTAAGATAAGCTCTAAATTCTCCGGCTTTCTTTCTAAAATTTCCATTATTTCCTCTTCTTTTAAGAACCCATCACGTAAAGATATGTTTATCTCATCTAAAATTAAAATGTCGTATTTTTCTTCCTGGTAAATCTTCTTGACAAATTCTAATCCTTTTAAACATTCCTCCCTTATCTTTTTTAGACTCGCCTTTTTATAAAAATGTGGATGTTCACGGGCGAATCCAAAAATGTCAATTCCTAACTTGCGTAAAGTATCATGTTCTCCATATTTCCATCTTTCAGGGTTTTTATGAAAATAAATATAACAGACTTTAAGTCCATGTGCTACTGCTCGACAAGCAAGCCCTACTGCGGCTGTTGTCTTACCCTTCCCGTCTCCAGTATAAATCTGAATTAATCCTTGCCTCATTTTATATCTCCTCAAAATTTAAATTTATAAACTTTCTCTCCTAAAGACACATGCTCACCCCCTGCCCTCTCTTTCGAGCCATTTTTGAATGTAATAATTTATTTTTTCCAGTCCTTCAATAAGTCTTGGACCAGGTCGTTCAATAATATCCGGATTTAACTCATAAACCCTTTTATTCTTAATTGCTTCAATTTGGCTAAGTTGTGGATCATTTAGTATCTTCTGTGAAATTTGTTCTCGATTTTCTTTATGCTGAGAGCAAAAAATAATCTGAGGATCACGCTCTAAAACAACTTCTTTGCTTATTATTTTCCATCCTTTAAAATCGTGAGCTATATTTTTTCCTCCCGCTATATTAACAAGCTCATCAAAAAAGGTTTCATTTCCTGCAGTCCAAAGCTCGGGATACCACATAACCCAAAGAATTCTAGGCTTTTTACTCTCAGGTATCTTATAGCCTTTATTCCTCACAGTATTTATTCTCTCCTGTAAATTTTTTACTAACCTCTCAGCTTCCTCTTCATATCCTGTAGCCTTACCTACAAGGATTATATCCTGCAGAACACCTTGCAAAGATTTAGGGTTAAGAGCTATAACAGTTAGACCAATCTCTCTTAATTTTTTTATATTTTCCTCACCATTTCCATAAGAGGCTACTATTAAATCCGGCTTTTTAGCTACGATAGCTTCAATATTAGGAGTTGAGTACCCACCTATCTTTTCTATTTTTTTCGCCTGAGGAGGAAAATTACAGTATTCTGTAACTCCTACAAGTTTATCTCCTGCTCCAATTGCAAAAAGAATTTCAGTATTAGCAGGGGATAAAGATACTATCCTTTCTGGCTTTTTAGCTACTATAACTTTTTTACCAAAATCATCAACGATCCCCTTAGGAAACTTTGCTGCACTTGTTTTTATCCCACCCAATAACAGTGATATCCCACAAAGTACCAG
>CAYRAK010000053.1:0-9095 GCA_964422215.1 uncultured Clostridia bacterium
TCCTGATAATCTCCTGGACCTCCTCAATGTTTACTCCAAATTCTTCATTTTCTATTTTAAAACTGACAAGTTGTTCCTCTTCAGTCATTTTTTTCGTCTCACCTTGGTTCTTTTTACCATCATTAGTTTTTTTATCCTCACTTAATCTGGACAGCTGTTTCTTTTCGGAACTGGTAAGAAGTTTGTGCAAATCAAGAAGTAGAAGAATCCTTTTTCCATCCTCCATCTTACCTATTCCCTGGAGGTGATCGGTATCAAGATTGGAAAGAATGGGTGGAGGTGGTTCAATGGCGTCCTTGGGCAGGCGGAGGACTTCGGAAACTGAGTCAACTATCATTCCCGTAGATAATCCATCTATATTTACCACAATAATACGTTGAGAATCTGTCTTTTCAATGTTTTCCAGGAAAAACCTTTTACGAAGGGATATGATGGGAAGAACCTTCTCCCTTAGATTAATCACTCCCTCTACAAATTCTGGAGCTTTGGGAACCTTGGTAATTTCAGGCACCCTGATAATTTCTTGAACTTCGGAAATTCCCACTGCATATTCTTCTTCTCCTAATCTAAAACCTACAAATTGAGCTTCATCTGAGACAACTTTTTCATCCATCTTGTCCTCCTGCTTTATCTCATCCTTCTTCTTAGATGCATATTTGAGATTTTCTGAGAACTCATCTATTCCCTCTATAGTCAAAAATTTTTGCAGATTAAGTAGATTAATAAGGCGCCCTTGTTCTTCCAGTTTGCCTATTCCTTTAAGATAATCAGCTGCTTTTCCTATAAGTGAAGGAGCAGTCTCAATTATATCCTCTGGAAGACGAAGAACTTCGGAAACTGAGTCAACAATTATCCCTGTCATTTTACCTTCCGCATTCACCACCAGAATTCGGTTTGAATCTGTCCATTCTTTTACCTCGAGGTCAAACCGCCTGCGAGAATCAATTATGGGAAGAATACCCCCCCTTAGATTAATCACTCCTTCCACAAATTCTGGAGCTTTGGGAACCCGGGTGATCTCGGGTATTTTTATTATTTCCTGAACCTCCATTATATCCACACCAAACTCCTCCCCTGCAATTCTGAAACTTACCAGTTGCCGTTCTGTATTGGTTGCCATTTAATGACCCCCTTAAAATTTTTTTCTCTTTATGGAAGGTCGGCTTAAGCCGACCTTCCTCTGTTCCTTTCTATATGTTTTGAAGTTCATCTGCCAGAGCAGAAATTTCCTCCACAGCCGAGGCAAGCTCACTCATTCCTCTTGCCTGCTGCTGAGCAGCAGAGGAGGCTTCCTGAGCAGCAGAGGAGGCTTCCTGAGCAGCAGAGGCTATCTGATCCACTCCTTTTCTTGCCTGTTCTATAGCTTTTAAACTTTCAGCGGCGGCATTCTTCACTTCCTCTACTCTCTGTTGAACACTGATCATCTCTTCTCCAACCCGAACTAAAGCCTCCGTGGTCTTCTTGGCACGTTCCACCTCCTCACGGGCTGTTTCTCCTACCTGTTCTATATCCTGTGCCACCCGGGCAATTTGCTCCTGAATCCCCCGAACTGAATCTTTAATCTTATCGGCATTCTGTGCTGATTCATTGGCCAGATTACGAATATCGGAGGCAACCACCGCAAATCCTCTTCCATGTTCTCCTGCTCCAGCCGCTTCAATGGCACCATTTACTGCCAGCATATTGGTTTGAATGGTTACATTGGCAATGGCATCAACTATTTTGTCTATTTCTCTTGCTCTCATTTCTAAATCATGAACATTTTTTGCTGCTTCTAAATTAGCTTCAGCTGTATCATTAATTCCTTGGATGAGCTCTTCCACAGCTTTTCTATTTTCCTCGAGAAGCTTCTGGAGAGCATTGACTTTCTCCAGAGAAACCTCTGCTTTTTGCGCAATTTCTCCAGCTGCTTTTTGTATCTCTTCCGCATTGGAAGATGACTCCTCAGTGGCTGCTGCCTGTTCCTCGGCACCTGACGCTATCTGTTCGATGGCTGACATTATTTGTTGGGAGGCACTGTTAGCCTCCTGAATTGTGGCAGAAAGTTCCTCAGCTGCAGCGGCAAGCTCGTCTGCTGCTTTATCAGTTACAGTTGAAGTCCTAAGTTCATCAGCCATCTGAGCTAAATCTTCAGCAGTTTTTCTTATTTCCTCAAGAGCCTTCGCTTGTTCCTGAGTGGATTTACTTGCTTCTTCAGCAGCTGATGATGCCTCTTCAGCAGTTGTGGCAATTTGTTCTGTGGCTTTGGAAAACTGCTGAACAGCAGCAGCCTGTCTTGAAGACAGGTCATTTATTTCGCTACTTCCCTGCTGAATGGTAGTCATATCTTTTTCTATGGTTTCAAGATTTTGAATGATATTTCTCCCTCTCTCCACCTGGGAACGAGCATTTTCCCCTGCTTTTTTGGTATCATCAGCCACCTTCTTAACATCGTTTTGAATCCGACTTACCAGTTCTCTTATGTTCCGGGCCGAAGCTTCAGAGGTTTCAGCAAGATTTCTGACCTCATCGGCAACCACCGCAAATCCTCTTCCGTGCTCTCCTGCTCTTGCTGCTTCAATTGCAGCATTTAAGGCTAAAAGGTTGGTCTGGTCAGCTATGCCCACCACAGTTTGAACAACTTCTCCCACCTCAGCTGCTTGTTTTTCAAGTTCTGCCACCATTTCGGCAGATTGCATATTTAACTCGGCAGCTTTGTTTACCCCATCAATTAGAACCTCAATACCCTGAGACATCTCCCTTATCATGGACTGCAACTTGTTAACCGCATTTAAAGTAGCCTGAGCATTTTGAGATGCAATTTGTGTTCCTTTATCAATCTGAGCAACGGCAGATTGACTTTGCTGACAGGCAGCAGAAGCTTCTTGAGCACCGGATGAGATCTGCTCCATTGTGCTCATAAGTTCCTGAGCAGCTGATGATGCCTCCTGAACTCCTGTTGCCAGCTGGTTAGTAGCAGCAGCCAGTCTTTCAATGAGCTGTTGTTTTTTTGCCGCGGTTCTTTTGGCAAGTCTTTCCTCAGCAGCCTTTTTTGCTACATCTCGCCTGCTTACCTGAACTTGAGTTTTTGCCTCTTTTTTTCCTTCTAGTTTTAAACCCGTTTTCTGAGCCGTTTTTCTCTGCTCTCCCTCAGGAAGAGGTGCAAGCTTTTTTGGTTCCTTCAAACCTACCTTTTCATTTGAGTTTACCATCATTATACCCCCTTTACCTTAAAAATAACGATAAAATGTCAATAATGTTTAGCGCTGATATCTGTTGTATATTTATCGACAAGAAAGAAGGGGAACTTTAACTTAGAAAATAATTGAATCTATTAAATGTCTCTCTTCTGGTATGACTCTTTTTCTCTATTCCTTTGGGTATCCTGCAAAAAGAGCCTCGCAAAAATTTTCATCTTACATTTTCGTCGTGGTCTCATATAGAATAATTGGAAAGAGAATTTTCTCTTTAACCAAAAAGGGTCGATATAAACTTTCTTATAACCTGTGCAGCAGCAGGAGCTTTCCTAATAGGTCACGGAGAGGAAGGAGCAGCAGTTATTTTTTATTCTTTATAGCAGAATCTTTAGAGAATTATGCTGAAAAAAGAACAAAAAAATCAATTGCTTCTTTGTTAGAAACTGCCCCGGACACTGCAATAGTTAAAGAGAAGGAAGAAAAATTTGAGGTTGAAGTTAAAGATTTTAAATCCATTACCGGAAAAGGAATAAAAGGAGAGATAGAAGATAGAATTTATTATGTAGGAAATAAAAAATCTTTTCCTGAAGAATAAAGCTAATTTTCCAGAAGAAATTAAAAAACTAGAAAATAAAGGAAAAACTGTAGTTCTTGTTGGAAATGAAAAGTATATTTTTGGAGCTATAGCTCTTATAACCTTTCTAATTTGACACTTTTTACAACAAATTTTTATACAAAGAAAAACTATGGATTGATTGCAATTACATAAAGTACTCTTGCAGTCCTCTTTTTTCAGCTATTTGTCTAAGATAGGCTAAAACTTTGGCTTCAATTTGTCTAATTCTTTCTCTTGTTACTCCGTATCTTTCTCCTATCTCCTGTAAAGTGCAATCCCACCCGTCTTCAGTTCCAAACCTTAGCTTTAAAATTTCTCTTTCTCTGTCATCTTTTACCTGTTTTATAAGCTCTTCTATTTCTTTTTTCAGGTATCTTAGGTTAACCTCTTCAAAAGGACAGGTGGCCTTTTCATTCTCGATAAGTTCTATAAGGTAACTGTCCTCCTCTTCTCCAATGGGAGTATCCATTGAGGTGGAGCGAGTAATAACTTTCCTTGCTCTTTCCACTTTTTCCAGGGAAATGCCACAACGTTCAGCAATATCTCGAGCTGTGGGAGGTCTTCCCAACTCCTGCTCTAATTCATGAGAGATACGATTTATCTTTTTTATAAGCTCAGTTATATGTATGGGTACCCTTATAGTTCGAGATTGATCTGATATTGCCCGGGAAAGAGACTGCCTTATCCACCAACTTGCATAGGTGCTAAAACGGTTACCGCGGCGATAGTCAAATTTATCTACCGCCCTTGAAAGACCTATGTTTCCCTCTTGTATAAGATCAAGAAAAGGTACACCCCTTCCTGTGTATTTTTTAGCAAAACTAACAACTAACCTAAGATTGGCCTTTATCATCTTATCTCTGTAAGTTTCGTAACATGAGTGAGCTTTCATAAGTTCATCACGTAAACTCCAGAAATATTCTCTGTCTTCAGGAGGATGGACAAATTCACTTTCCTCTTTTTGTATTTTAATAACCAGGTGAGCAATTTTCTTAACCTTTTTAAATTTCTTTCGTAACCCCTTAAAGTCCTCATCTTTTAAACCTCTGCTTTTAATGAGAGAATAAAAGGATTTGTTACGCTCAAAAAGAGCTGCTAGCTCTAAAACTTTGTTGCGCAGGATTTTTTTGCTTTCTCTTATCTTTTTCCCATATTCTCTTTCTTCCTCAGGTGAAAGAAGAGGGGTTTTTCCAATTTCCTGAAGATACCTACCAATACCATCTCCCACTTCAACAGAAAAGGAATCAGAATCACCAATTTCCATACCTTCCTCAGGAATAACCTCTATTCCCTCTTGCTCTATTATGTTAAACAGGTCGTCAACTCCCATACCACCAATATCAGTTGCTGCTCTTTCAATTTCCTTGTAAGTTAATTTTCCTTCCTTTTCTCCCTTCTCCAAAAGTTTTTTAATCTTTTTCTTCATACCACACCCCTCTCATCTAACTTATCTAAGCAGTGTACTTTTTCTTAGCTGAATTAATTGTTGACATAATTTTTTTACACGAGCTTCCTCTCCTTTTTTCTCATATTCTTGGATCATTTGACAAAGCTGTTTTATTTTACTTTGTTGTAATCTTCTCTTTAAAGTACGGATAATGTCCTTTGCTACCTGGCAAAGGTCAACACCCTCCAGAGAAGAGTCACTTAAGGTAAGAGAAGAAACCAAAGAACTTAACTCCTCATCATGGAGCCTAGTTATAAGATGGCTGGGTGAGATATCCTCGTTAACAAAAAGTTCCTGAGCTAATCGGCGATAAAGTGGATTTGTAAACCCCTCTATTGAAAAATTTTTTTTAACTATCTCAACTATCTCCTTTCCACATAACATTACCTGAAGTAAGCGTTTTTCGATCTCCGTTTTCTCTGGTACTTCAAACTTTATTGCGGGAGAGAAAGAAAAATTTTTACTTTTATTTTCTTTTTTAATAAATCTACTAAACTCGCTTCTTAATGAATCCTCATTAAGGTTAAGTGAATGGGCTATCTTCTTTAAGGCATCATCTATAATGTGCCTTGAATTTACGTTTCCTAAACTTAGAAAAAATGAATTTATTAGTTTAAGCTTTTTCTCCAATGTGAGAGGTTCATTTTCTTTTAGAGCTAGCTTTATTCTATAGTCAATGTAAGATAAAGCCTTCTCTTTTGCCTGAAGAAATGCATCTTTTCCTTCTTTTTGAATAAAATCCGCCGGATCATTAGCAGAAAGAGATATAACTCTCACCTGAAAATCATCTTTCAATAGAAGATCAAGTCCCCGAAGAGTTGCTGCTTCTCCAGCGGTATCATCATCATAGGTTAAATATACCGTATTGGTGTATCTTTTTAATAATCGAATCTGGGATACTGTAAGTGACGTTCCAAGGGAGGCAACTACATTACAAATACCTTCCTGGTAGAGAGCAATAACATCTGTATATCCCTCCACAAGTATAACCTGTTCACTTTTTCTTATATATTCACGGGCAAAATTTAATCCATAAAGATTTTTTCCTTTATCAAATATAGCCGATTGAGGTGAATTTAGATACTTGGGAGAGGAATCATCAAGTACCCTTCCACCAAAACCTATTATTTTTCCAAAAGGAGAAAATATCGGAAACATTATACGTTCACGAAAGTAAGGATAAAGGCTATTATCACGGGAAGATTTTATTAGAAGACCAATTTCCTGTAATTTATTCTCTGGGAAGTTTTGCTTTTTGCAAAAATTAAGAAACTCTTTGGAAGAGGGAGCCCAGCCTAATTTAAAATGTTCAATAGTGGACGGCTTAAACCCCCTCCTATAAAGATATTCTTTCGCAACTTTATTTTTATTAAGTTGTTCTTGAAAAAATTCTGCTACCTTTTCATTTATCTTATAAAGAATTTCTGTATCTTGGGCTTTCTCTCCTCTAAAAGGAACAACCACTCCTACCTTTTGTCCCAGAATTCTCACCGCCTGAGGAAAGGAAACATTCTCCACTTTCATCAAAAAGGTAAATATGTTACCTCCTACACCACATCCAAAACAATGAAAAACTTGCTTTTCAGGAGAGACAATAAATGAAGGGGTCGTCTCTTCATGGAAAGGACAAAGAGCTTTATAGTTTTTTCCAGATTTACTTAAAGGAATATATTCAGAGATAACTTGTACAATATCTGCTTGTCTTGATATTTGATCAATAATCTCTTGCGGTATATATCCACTCATTTTTTATCCCCACTCCTTGGGTATAAAATGCTTCTCATATTCCTTTAATGCATAACGGTCAGTCATTCCTGCAATATAATCCACTACAACCCTTGCAACACCATCTTCATCTAAGTTTTTCCTAAAGGAGGAAGGAAGATAAGAAGGATGAGAAAGATAAAAATGATAAAGCTCACATACCACATGAAAGGCCTTATTTATCTCCTCAGCAAGTGCGTCGGAGCAATAAACTCTCTCGTACATAAAATCTCTCAATTTATTGAAAGCCTCAAGTATGGAAGGACTCATTGTAAGATGGGGTTTATTCCAACTTGAATACACAACATCTTTCACTATAGTATTAATTCTTTCTCGCGAACTTCTCCCCAAAATTTCTATAGCTTCCCGAGGAAGGTCCTTCTCTTTTATAAGATTGGCTCTAATAGCGTCGTCTATATCGTGGTTGACGTAGGCAAGCGGATCTGCTATTTTTACCACCTCAGATTCTAACGTATGTGGCACATTCTTTGCATCTTTGCTTAAAATCTTCTCCCCCTCCTGAGAATGATTCAAAATACCATCTCGCACTTCCCAACATAAGTTAAGCCCTCCATTGCCTTCAAGTTTATCTACCACTCTTAAACTTTGTTCGTTATGCTTAAAACCACCTGGATAAACTTTATCTAGTGCTTCCTCTCCCGTGTGACCGAAAGGTGTATGTCCTAAATCGTGCCCAAGAGCAATAGCCTCGGTTAAATCTTCATTCAACCTCAAAGCACGAGAAATAGTACGAGCAATTTGACTAACCTCCAAAGTGTGAGTTAACCTTGTCCGGTAGTGGTCACTAAAAGGAGCAATAAAAACCTGAGTCTTGTGTTTTAAACGCCGAAAGGCCTTAGAATGAATAATTCTGTCTCTATCCCTTTGAAACTCTGTTCTTAAAGGACAAGGAGCCTCCTCCTTCATTCTGCCTTTAGTTTGGGAACTACGAGTAGCATAAGGAGACAGGTTTTTTTCCTCCCACTCTTCTTGTGCTTTCCTATCAAAGATCCTGTTTTTTAATGTACTAATACTAAAATCTATGTTAACCCTCCCTTCAACCACAGCTAGCCTCTCTTTTGAGAAAAATTGTTGTGAACTACCCTAAACTCTAAAAGATTTTTGATAATTCAAAGTTAAAACAAATTTACTAATCTACTGAAGGTCTCTCAGCTTAGAAGGGTCCAGTTTTTCCATAAATTTTTTTGCCTCTCCAGGAGTTAAAGAAACAATGTTATCATAAACAAAGGGACCCACTCTTAAAAGATAGGGTTTAAGAGTAGATCCCTTGCTCCATTTATCAAACTTATCTGAGAAAGGTGATACACTTATAAGTAATAATATTATACTACAAACGAGCACCCCTTCCATTAAACCCAGAATAAATCCTCCACCTTCCTCTATTCCTCTACTGAGAGAATTTTGGTAAAGAACGGTATGAAGCAAAACACCAGCTATGGAACATAAAATAGCTATTCCTCCAAAGATAATTACAAAAGCTACTATATTAGCAATTTTAACAGAAACCAAAGAAAACTGATTATGAATAACCTGACCAAGTTGAGGATAACGATTAATAGCTAAGATAAGTCCAATAAGAACACCAGCTAGTCCAAATCCTTCCCTGAATAATCCCTTTATTATCCCCCGTATGATAAACAAAAAAATAATCACTCCTAAAACAATATCTAGCCAGTTCATAAATTTTTTTTGTTTAATTTGTCTAAAAGTTGTTTTATTCTCTGTTTTGCTCTGGCATTTTTCTCTCTGATTTCAAAAACTTCTGCTGCTAAATTAAGGCAGGTTAAAATACAGATTTCGCTAAAACTTTTATTAGGAACAGAGGAAGCTATATCTTTTATCTTTTCATCTACATAAGAGGCAACTTGCACAAGTGAGTATTCATCCTCTTTTTTATCGGATTTTAAGTTATATTCCCTGTTATAAATAGTAACTTTTACCCCACTTTTTTAGCCTTGTAATTTTTAGGGATATTAATATAAAAAATTAGGCCTAAGTCAACTTCTCTACTTTTCCTCTTTCTCCTTCTCCACAACTTTTTCATACTCTGAAGCACCAAGAAGTAAGTCAA
>CAYRAK010000054.1:0-4708 GCA_964422215.1 uncultured Clostridia bacterium
CCTGTTACCCTCATTTGTCGGAATATCCAAAACCATATGCCTACAAAGATGAGAACGAAGAGTATCATACCAAAAAATTTTCCCCACAAACTAGGTTTATCAGGTAGCGCTTCTATTTCAACACTATTTTGTCTCAGTGTGTTAAGAAGTTTAGGGTCATCTGGAGCATAGGTTGTAACAGAAATTACCTCATTCACCTCACCCTTAATGGATCCCCCTTTTATAGTAACTTTGTTGATCTGGCCGTTTTCTATCATCTTCAAAAACTGAGTATAAGTTATCTCTTTTTCATTTCTTCTGGAAGGCCCTCCAAGAAAACTTAGGATGGATATCATTAGAAAAGATATTATAAGAAGCCAAAAAAGGTTTCCGAATCTGTTTTTATTCATTTAATTTTTCTTTTAATAAAAATTTAAATGCTCCAAAGAATTTGTTAGGTTTTTGAGCCCCAGTCTCTTATGAGGGTTGCCTAAGCCTTATAGAAGCTAGGTAGGAAGAAGTTCCTCTTCTTATTGACTAAGTATTAGCTTTTCGTACTTGACAAGTTAGTACATAAAGGATAACATCTCAAAATAATTTTAGTTCAATTTTGAAAAGTAAACAACCACACTTTATACTAGTACTTTTTCTCCTTCTGTCAATGAGGCCTAATAAACTGCAATCAATATTCTACAGGCAGGATTTCTGGAAGAAAATTGATAGCGTTAGCTTTTCTTTCCCTAGACGTTTTTGCTGTCCTTTCTCGCATGGAGCTTGTGGTTTTATTAATTGGAAGTAGCTTCTTGTTTGCGAACTATCTCTTTACAGGAAGGACAATTGGTATAATCTTCATCAGAGAATATCTCAACTTCATATCCACATTTTGGACACCTGCAAACTATTACTTTTAGGTTTCTTTCTGACTGACCAGGACAAAAATACCTTTTTGTAGAGACCATCAAGACACCTTTTAGAAACTATTTTTCATTTGGTTCCATTTTAATACCAATTTAAAAAGAAGTCAATAACTATCTCACCTTCTTTCATACTTTCTCACAAAGTCAAAATAATAAAGGGCATTATCGAGGGGAACATTGGAGGGGATGTGATTACCTACAGCCATAATAAAGCCAGGGCAGGATTTTGCAGTATCCATACATCTTCTTACCTCTTTTTCAATATCTTCTTTTGTTCCAAAGGTGAGCACTCGACAATCTGCATTACCTACAATTATGTGAGTTTTTCCGTACTTTTTAACAATAAATTCAAGGTCTGTTAAAGGTTCAAAAATAAATCCATCAGCGCCTGAGTTTGCAATGTCATCCACAAATTCTGTAAAATTCCCATCGGAGCAGAAAAGAATTTTTATTCCCTTTTCTTTTAAAGGCTGCCAGAGTTTTTTGTAACGAGGAAAAACATATTTTCTGTACCAATCAGGACGAAATATAGCCCCTTTGGTCCATACTATATCATCATGACAGATAAAAACTTTAATATCTGTTTTTGCCCAGGCTTTTATATTAGCTAATGTAAGGCGAAAAAATCCTTCGAGAACATATTCTCCAAATCGGACAGGATCAGCTCCTACACCGGTAAGAAACATTTCCCAGCCAAAAGATTGAATACATCCTGAGATTAGACTTTTATAGTATCCACCAGGAAATACAAGAAAAGGGAAAGTTCTTTGACCATCCTCATAAATTTTCTGAAAATATCCTGCTCGCTCCTCAATATCTGGAATACCATACTCCTTGGCAGCATCAAAAGAGAGAACTTCATCTACATCTTTAAAAGGACAAACTATTTTGTTTTTAAAATCGATCCCTCCTTCCATATAAGTTGCATGTCCCATGTCAGTTATGCGGCCAACTTCTTCCCAAGGAATTGGGCCATCGTTTGTGTTCCATAAAATATCATACTCAGCCCACTCGAAAAACTTCTGCCAGGCTTTTTTTGCTTCCTCCCGATTAGAACTTTCAGGATCCAGTCCTGTTACATGTTTTACCAGAACGGTATGGTCACAATATTCAGTACGACCTACTCTTTCGGCAAACTCTAGGTTTATAGTCTTCATTCCAATATCATAAGACATCTTTTTCTCTCCTTAAATTTTACTTTTTATAATTATTTTATTGAAAGGCACCTACCATCATGCCTTTTGTGATCTGATGTTGAAAGATTAAAAAGGAAAGAATTGTAGAAAAGCTGGATTTACATATTTAATTTACATTTATGATTATTGCTTTCTTGCTGCCTCAATAAAAGCTATTATGTTCTCTATAGGTACATCCATTTGAAGTTCTTGATCAGGGGCTAGAATATATCCTCCTCCCTTTCCTAAGGTTTTAATTCTCTGTTTTACCTCTCTTTTTACATCTTCTGGAGTTCCATAAGGGAAAGTTCTTTGAGTACTTACAGCTCCAAATAGACAAATTTTATTTCCATATTTTTTCTTGATTTCCTCAGGGTCCATTGCTATAACCTGGACAGGATTTATAACATCTACCCCAATTTCAATTAAATCTGGAATTATTTGCATAATATTCCCGCAGCTGTGGATGAAGACAGGTAAACCAGCAGCTTTAATCTCGGCGTATAGTTTAGCTACCCTAGGTTTTATAAATTGCCTCCATATCTGTGGACTCATTACCAGGTTTGTTTGAGTGCCCCAGTCATCACCTAACATTATTCCGTCAATATTAAAATGAAGCAGTTCTTTTACTATTGCCAAATTATACTCTAACAATTGATCCAATAGATCATTTACAAAATTAGGATTTTCGTAAAAATCAATAAGTAAATTTTCCATTCCCCGTAAAAACCAGGCTCTCTCAAAAAGACCACAGTATTTCACAGCCAAAATAAAAAGGTCTTTATTTTTGTCTATTTGTTTTTGCATTTTTTCAAAACGTTTCTCTATAAGAGGATTTGGCAATTTGAAATTCTTTAAAGAAGGTGTCTCTGCAAGGGGATGAAATCGAGGACAGGCACCTCCGCGCTCTGTAACTTCATATCCTACGCCAAACTCATCCATATAAGTTTTATTTGAGTCTATACTATTTTTCTCAGAAGCAGAACCAAGAAAATCAAAATCTGTGTCAGTATCCTTAGGAAGGATAGGAACTTGTAATAGATACAAACTACTACCGATCTCTCTATTAACATCTTTTACACCTAAATATTCTTGAAGTTTTTCATCTACCTCAGGTCTTCGCATAAGATAATAAGGGATAGCATCAGTTGATTGGAATTTTAAGGCCTTTTGTACTCTTTCTTTAGCGTTCATTTTTTGTTTTCCTGATTATCGAGATTTTTTGAGATTTGATGAAATTTTATGCTAATCTTTTATTCCAGTAAGAGTGATTCCACGAACAAAATATCTTTGAGCAAAGAAAAAAATAGCAATAAGTGGTAGTACATTTAACATAGATACTGCCATAAGTAGATGCATTTGAAGAGAGAATTGCCCTTGAAAAAGACGTAATCCTAAAGCTAGGGTAAACTTTTCCTGTGAGCTTAGATAAATCAAAGGCCCCATAAAGTTATTCCAGTTACCCACAAAAGCAAATACAGCTATTGTGGCAAGAGCCGGTTTAGATAGGGGAAGCACAATATTCCAATAAATGCGAAAACTAGAACAGCCATCTATTCTGGCGGCATCATCCAGTTCAAATGGAATTGTCATAAAAAATTGCCTCAGAATAAAAATAAAGAAGGGCCAACCAAGCCAAGCAGGTATAATAAGAGGTTTAAAGGTATCAATCCAGTTCAAACTTTTAAAAAGAATAAATTGGGGAATAATAATTACCTGATAGGGTATCATTATTGTAGCTAGACAAAGGATAAAGAGAAAATTGCTTGTACGTGCTCGTAGACGAGCAAAACCAAAGGCTGCTAGAGAACAGGAGAGCAAATTCCCTATTACGTTAAGTCCTGTAATGATAATAGTATTGCGTAGAAAGAGGGTAAAAGGAAGAATGGTCCATCCTTCAATATAGTTACTTAACCGAATTGGATTAGGTATCCAACTTGGTGGAAAAACGAATACTTGACTTGGAGGTTTTAAAGAGGTTGAAAGCATCCATAAAAGAGGAAGTAAAAATACGATACCACCTGCTATCATAAGTATGTATAAAAATGTTTTATGTATCAATTTTTTAAAGTATTTCTTGTACATCCTTGTTATCTTCCTTTAAGTTCTCCTCTATAATATACCCAGTATTTGCTAATTCTGAACTGAATCAAAGTCAAAATTAAAAGAACAATAAGCATCATCCAAGCTATTGTTGCACCATAGCCCATTTGATAATATTCAAAAGCATTTCGATATATATAAAGAAGAGATGTAAGAGTAGCATTGGCTGGTCCACCTTGAGTCATTATATATGGCTGTAAAAATACCTGAAAGGAATTAATAAGAGATATAACCAAGACCAGAAATATAATTGGTGACATGAGAGGAACAGTAATGTAACAGAATCTTTGCCACACATTAGCACCATCAATTTCTGAGGCTTCATAAAGCGATTGCGGAATACCTTGAAGTCCGGCTAAAAAAATAATCATATTGGGTCCTATATACCAAAAACTCATAATTATCAGAGCAGGCATAGCCCAATTCTCGTCCCAGAGCCAATTTGGCCCTTTTATACCTACTTTAGATAAAATATAATTAAATAAGCCAAACTCAGGATTATACAACCAGGTGAATAAAATTGCTACAGCAACT
>CAYRAK010000054.1:4718-9064 GCA_964422215.1 uncultured Clostridia bacterium
CAACTCCTGCAGTTACCGAGGGAAGATACCATATACCTCGAAATACAGTTACACCTTTTAATTTTTGATTTAGTAAAAGAGCTGCTAAAAAAGAAATAATTACTCCTCCTCCCACACTACCGGCAGAATAATAAGTTGTATTGATCAAGCTCTTATAAAATAGAGGATCATGAAATGCTTTTATGTAGTTAGCAAAGCCTACCCATTGAGGAGACGCAAGTAAAGGCCATTTTGTTAAACTAATAATAAAAGAAGCTGCTATAGGCCCACCCCAGAAGAATATAAAGCCTAGAAGCCAGGGTGAAATAAAAAGGTAAAACTCCATTTCTTCTTTGCGAGCCAATTTACTGATCCTGGGATTTTTTCTTATTTTCATTCTCTTATCCTCTGAAGTTTTAGCTATTTCTTAAAAACTTTTTAGAGCCACTTTACTATTAATCTCTTTAGCTGAGCCGAAAGTCTGTATTTTAAAATACAGACTTTCGGCTACTTTTAACCTACATCAGTTTGTTCTAAAGACTCTCACAAAGATGCAATTTTTACTCTATTATAGAATTATCTACTGAGCTTTAAGCAAAGGATTTTCTGCCAATATGGGATCTACTTTCTCTTTTATGGTCTTGGCCGCTTCTGCAGCTGTTTTTTTACCTAGTAAGACTAATTGTGCCTCATCGGATAGAATTTGCCATGCTTTAGGTGGTACTCTGGTAGGTGATACTATTGAATACTCGTATGATTTATGGAAAACAGAGGCATAATGCTTCGGGAGATCTGGACGTTCAGCAAATGCTTTCCATCCTGCTTTTCGAGCAGGAACTCCAAAAGTTAAAAGAAGTTTTTTTACACCTTCTAGAGAGAGATATTCTCTAAAATAAGTCCAGGCTTCCTTAATATGTTTGGTAGTTTTGCTTATAGCATATCCACTTCCACAAGCCTCGACAAATCTACCATTTGGACCTTTTGGCTGGTGAGCAATATCCCATTTAAATGGCGTGTATTTGGTCCATTCATAGCACCAACTGTATCCCACTGTCATACCTATCTTTCCAGAATACCACGGATTAACCATTGCTTCCTGTTGGGCAAGAGTTGGTGAAACTTTGTATTTTAGAATAAGATCAGCCCACCACTGAAGAGCTTCTATTGATTCTGGCTTAGTTATGAGGGTCTCTTTTGGAGCTGGAGATTTATCTGGATAAACTTCTACAAATGTACCTCCAAAGGGAAGAAGATGTGCATGTGCACTTGAATAACCCCACCAGTTGTTGTCAACATACCCCCATTGGTCAATTTTACCATCACCGTTGGTATCTTTCGTTAATTTTTTAGCTGTTTCAAGAAATTCTCCTTTAAATGTCCAATTTTCATCAGGATAAGGCAAACCCGCTTTATCAAACATATCTACATTGTATGCAAGAGTTCCAACTGTATTCCAGTCATAGGGAAGTCCATGTAATTCTCCCTTCCAAATAAAGGGAGCTAAGCTTCCTGAATAAAACAGTTCTCGTTTAAATTCCGGATCATTTTTAATAAAAGGTTCGATACTTCGAGTCATTCCATAGAAAATCCAAAATTGAGACCATGAGTCTTGCATATAGAAAACATCTGGTAAAGTACCTGAAGCTGCCATGGTCATTATTTTTTGCTTGTAATCTGCCCAGGGGTAATTTTCTCGTTTTACAATGATATTTGGATACTTTTTCATAAACCATTTGTCAAATTCTACCTGAGCTGGTAAACGCTCTGCAGGCCAGGCATGAGCTACTCGCAGGGTTACCTTCTGCTGGGCTACTACTGTGCTGGCTCCGATTAATAGTATCAATGCAATACTTACACCCCATCCTATTACTCCTCTTAAGAACTTATTCTTCATCTTAACCTCCTCTTAGATTTTTACACTAAAAATCTGAAACCAATTTTTTGTTTTTTGATAACTGAATAATGTTTCACTTCTCCATCTCTACCACCACAATTGTATCAATAGGATCAGGAGCTTTATCTGGAAGTTTTACAAGAATCTTATTCTCCTTATCTTTAACTTCTAGACTCTCCTTTTCAGGTTCAGCTAAAAAATATGCTCTTTTAATTCTCGAATCAAGTTTTGGTATCTCTAGGTACCCTTCATCAGGCCAGGCCAATACGTGTAGATACAGTTTTCCGGGTTTTGTAGTACATCTTCCCCATTCAAATTCCTCATCAAAAGGGGTTGCACTTGTACCATAGATTGCCTCACCGTTTACTTTAAGCCATTTTCCCATCTCCTCCAGTCTTATAACACTTGGTTCTGGAATAACTCCTTCAGCAGTAGGACCTACATTGAGAAGATAATTTCCCCCTTTACTTACAATCTCAACCAACTTATGGATAAGATCACCTGTTGATTTCCAATTGTGGTCGTAGCTTTTGTAGCCCCATGTATCATTTATGGTGGCAGGAGTCTCCCAGTCTTCTTCGATTTTTCCTGAAGGAATTTCATTATCTCCCAACTCTCTATAATCACCTATTCCAACCTCTCTCCATGGTGCTATACGGCCACTAATTATAGTATCAGGCTGAAATTTACGAACCCAATCTCTTATGTCTCTTGCCTGCTCATAGGTGGGCGTCATTATGTCAAACCAGAGAACAGCAACTGGACCGTAACCTGTGAGAAGCTCTCTAAGTTGTGGTTTTACATATTCCTGAAGATATCTGGAAAAATTTTTCTTTTCCGGATCATAATCCCAATCATTTCCCATTCCATCTGGATGATGCCAATCAAGTGTTTGAGAGTAATAAAAGCCCAGTCTTATATTCTCTTCTTTGCATACCTCGGCTAATTCCTTTAGAGGATCACGGCCAAACGGGGTTGCCTTTACAATATTGTAATCTGTAAGTTTTGTATCAAACATACAAAATCCATCATGATGTTTGGCAGTAATTACAATCCACTTCATTCCGGCATTTTTAGCAAGTCTTACCCATTTTCTTGGATTAAACTTTGTAGGATTAAACTTCTCTGCAAGCTTCTCATACTCTTTAACAGGGATTCTTGCTGTATACATAATCCACTCACCAATTCCTGGTACTTTTTTTCCCTTCCACATACCAGCTAGGATAGAGTATAACCCCCAGTGAATGAACATGCCGAATTTTGCTTCCCGCCACCAGGCCATACGCCTATCATGCTCTTCTTTCACTTTCTTCCTCCTTATACAAATTCAGCTTAAAATGGACTTTTTATCTTTCCTTTGTTCAGATAAGAGTTCCTTCTTTAAGCTTTTCTCTAAAAACTTTTTCTCCACAGGATTCCCTAATAGTGAGCCTTGGTTTTAAAATTATATCCTCGGATAGTATTCTATTATGAAAATCCCCTTTTATTTCCTTCAATAATGTCTGACAGGCTAAGGTTCCCATAGAGTAACTTGGCTGTGTTACAGTGGTTAAAGCAGGGGTAGTAAAGGATGCCCACACAGGATCATCAAATCCAACTATTGCCATCTCTTCAGGAATTTTTATCTTATTTTCCTTAAGAGCTAGGAGGGCACCACTTGTCATAGGTTCATTGCAAACAAAAAGTGCAGTAGGCGGATTTTTCATTCTTATAAACTCTTGTGTCGCTTTGTAAGCTTTTTCTCTTCGAAAGTCTCCCTCTTTTATAAGCTCTTTTTCTATAGGAAGTCCATTTTTCTCGAGTGCTCTTTTATATCCAGCTAACCTTTCCTCACTTGTCATAACTCCTCTAAGACCTGTAATAATTCCTATACGGCGATGTCCGAGACTTATTAGGTGATTTATTGCCTCATAGGAGCCTGCCTCATTATCCACTATAATTGTTGGTGCTTTAATTCCTCTCACAGCTCTGTCCACCAATACGAGTGGTACTCCAGCTTTTACTAGTTTTTTAAGATAGTTGTGGTTTCCCGGTGAAGGAGAAACAATAAGGCCATCCACATTGTGTTCATATAAGGTTGCAAGATACTCTCGTTCTTTTACCGGATTCTCATCACTATTGCACAAGATTACACTGTATCCGTTCTCTCTTGCTACATCCTCAATTCCTCGAACAAGGGTAGTAAAAAAGAAAGTAACAACATCAGAGATAATGACTCCAATTGCCTTAGTTTTACGAGTTCTAAGGCCTCTAGCTATAACATTTGGCTCATAACCTACTTTTTTAGCAGCTTCAAGGACTTTACGTTTAGTTTCTTCGCTGAAATAGCCGTAGTTACCCAGTACCCTACTGACCATACTTACAGAGACTCCAGCTTCTTTTGCTACATCCTTAAGTGTTTTTCTCTTTATCATTTGCTTTCGTCAATTTTAGTGTAACGTTCTACTATGTGATGATATAAAATAGAAAAAAT
>CAYRAK010000055.1:0-9052 GCA_964422215.1 uncultured Clostridia bacterium
AAGTCTGTTGCCTCTTTGTATGGGAAAAAGTGAAGAATGGCGAGATGATTTAATGTGTGAAACGCACGGACATATGGAAAATCATATAGGTAGAATGATTGTGACAGAACGGTATAAATATATTGCAAACCAAGGACAGATGGATGAACTATATGATTTAAAAAACGATCCATATGAACTTGTAAATTTAATTAATGATCCTGCTTATAAAGATGTTTTATCGGAAATGAAAACAAGATTATTAAACTGGCAACGTAAAACAAAGGACAAGTTTGTAATATTAGAAGAATAAAAATGCAAAACCTCATATTAACTTAACTTTAAATCCAAAGGAGAATCCTTATGAGTAAGTACAAAATCAAAGTGGACAGGGAAAGAAGAATTGGGAAAATTGATAAAAACATCTACGGACATTTCATTGAGCATCTTGGAAGGTGTATCTATGGAGGAATATACGAGGAAGAATCACCTTTATCTGATGAGGATGGTTTCAGGAAAGATGTTCTTGAAGCAGTGAAAAAAATAAAATGTCCCATCTTGCGCTGGCCTGGAGGGAACTTTGCCTCAAACTACCACTGGGAAGATGGAATTGGTCCTAAAGATAAACGTCCTGTAAGATTTGACCTTGCCTGGAGCAAAGAAGAGACAAATAGGTTTGGTACAGATGAGTTCATAAAATATTGCCGAAAAGTAGGTGCAAAGCCTTATATTTGCAATAATCTCGGGACAGGAAATTTAGACGAAACTATTCATTGGCTTGAGTATTGCAACAGTTCGGGCAATACAGAGTATGCAAAGCTTAGAAAAAAAATGGGATATGAAAAACCCCACAATGTAAAGTACTGGGGTGTAGGAAATGAGATTTACGGGAAATGGCAAGTTGGACACAGAAGTGCAAAGGAGTATGCAGAGGTTTTACGTGAATATGCCCAATTTATGAAAAAAGTTGATCCTACTATAAAAATCATTGCTGTAGGAGCAGATGATCCTGCCTGGGATATGGAGGTTATAAGAATAGCAGGAGAACATATTGATTATATATCAAACCACCAGTACCTTGGATCAGATAGCTACTATGGAACTGTTGGATCTGTATATCATGTAGAGAGGAGACTGAAAATACTGGATGGGATAATAAAAGCTTTTCAACCTGAAGGAAAAGATATAAAAATTGCCCTTGATGAATGGAACATATGGTACAGGAGTGGGCCAGAGGAGGGACTTGAGGAAAACTACGCTTTAAAAGATGGACTTTTCGCAGCAGGAGTATTCGTTGTCCTCCATAGGATGTGCAATAGTGTAACTATGGCAAACCTTGCTCAACTTGTAAATGTCATTGGAGCAATCCATACAAGTAAAGAAGGTATGTTTCTTACCCCTATTTACCATGCATTTGATCTTTTTGTCAATCATACAGGGGAAGTCGTTCTAGATCCTCTTATAATTTCAGATACATATAATGTGGAAGAAGTGGCACGACCTTTTTCCAAGTCAAAAAAACTAAAGCTAGAAAATCTTCCCTATATTGATGCTTCTGTGACTTTAGATTCTGAAGAAAAAAAACTTTATCTTGCTGTAATAAATTACCATGAAAAGGAGGAAGTTGCCTGTCCTATCCATCTAGATGGGTTTAATCCGGAAAGCAAAGGAAAAGTATTTGAGTTAAATGGTCCTGATGTAAAAGCTATGAATGACTTTAATAGTCCAGATAAAGTAAAAATTTTAAGTAAATCAATAGACAACATAAGTTCAAAATTTACCTATAGTTTTCCTCCCCATTCGGCAACAGTAATAGAGATAACTCTTGGATAAAACAGAAAAGAGAATAAAATTTAATATTTCAAATGTAGTTTAAGCCTGGGGTTATAGTAGGGAGAGGAAAAGCTTTACTTAACTCGTATAGTAAACTTTGCTCACCATGATATTTTATGTTTTTATTTTGCCTACTTTCATTTCCTTTACCAAACAGAAAAAAATGTAGAGCACCGAAATTTTCAAATCTAAGCTCTGCAACTTTGCCTTTTCCTTCTTTTCTGCATCTTATTAGAAACTCGGTAGAAGATTTTTCATAACTAAATTCAACTTCTATTCTCTCAAATATATACTCTAAAAGAGAATCCATCAATTTTGAAAAGTCTATGACTTTTATTGTATGCTCATTAAGCGGCCTAATTTTTACTGGAATTTTTTTATAACACATTTTTCGAACCATTTCCTCATCTTGATGAGGAACAGGCCAGACAAACTTCCATCCACTTTTCAAAAACCTCTCTTTAATTAATGGAATACTGGATATAAGATGATCTCGATCCCCGGCATATTCAAAAACCTTCACCGATTTTATCAAATTTTTTTCTCTTCTTCCTAAAAGTACTACATATGCGGTAGTTTCATTATTTTGTTTAATCACGATAAACTTTGACCAGAAACTGTCTTGAGATGTACAAATAATATCAAGGATTTTTTTTATATGGCATCGTTTCCTAAAAAATCTAACAGGCTCTTGTTGATAAAGTTTAAGAATAAAGTTAAGCTCGGAAGGATCATACTCTTTTACTTCTATAGAATGGAGCTTTTCTATTTTTACCGAAGATAGGTCAAAATAATATATAATACCAAACTCATCACATCCATGTCTTTTGTAAAGACCCCTTGTCCCTGAGATTAACATAACAGGTATACCACTTTCCCTCAAATATTCCTCTGTATATAAGAGAAGTCTAGTTGCAAGACCTTTTCCTCTATGTTCAGGTGCGGTACAAACACTACCTATACTTGCTAGCTTAAATGTGTGCCCATAAAAAGAGACTTTGTTAACTAGTATTCCAATATGAGAAACAGGCTCTTTTTCTTTAGTTATGATTTTAAGATTCTTCGCATTTTCTGGAGAGAAAAGAACAGGGAAAAGATCTCCCATGCTTTTTCCTTTGGGTTTGAATACTGAATCAACAAGAGAGATAATTTTTCCAATTTCGGACGGTTTTGCTGAGCGTGGTCTAGAATACAAAATGTGCCCCCACTTTAAGAATATACATTGATTTTATTTTTCGCTCACTTGAAAATGATACTCTCCTGATCCTACCTCAAATATTACATAATCTTTATCTTCTCTGCCTTCAATTATCCCTGGTACCTCTTTTAAAAAAGATCCGTTTTCCCAAATTAACTTATCTTTCTCCTTTACTAAAACATTCTTTAATCCCATTTTTGGAACATTTATAGTTGCTTTTGTGTTAACAGGAACACTAACTCTAAGATTGAAAAAGCCTTCCGTTCTTTCCCAATTTGATGAAATTACACCTTTTATTGTCTTAATTGAGGCATTTACATATTTTAAATCACCAACAGGGAAAGGTTTTATAATAATCTTTTTAAACCCGGGAGAGGAAGGATCGATACAAATACCGGCAAGAGTTTTATAGAAGAAGGTATCTACGCTACCAAACATTATATGATTGTGAGAGTTCATCCCACTGTTTGCAAGATACTCCCATCTTTCCCAGAGGGTGGTTGCACCTTCCTTAATCATATATCCCCAGCTTGGATAAGTTGTCTGAGTTACAATTTTATAGGCAAGGTCTGTATAACCATACTCTGTAAGAACATCAAATAAATATCTTGTCCCCACAATACCTGTGTTGAGATGGGCACTATGAGTTACAAGAGCATCTTTTACCAAACTTTTTAATACAGCATCTTTTTTATCCTCAGGCACCATGTCTAAGTATAAAGGAAGAATATTAGCAGTTTGAGAGTATTTCTCGCCACAGTAACGATCTTCCTGGAAAAACTCCTTGTTAAAGGCTTCTTTAATTTTTTCAGACAATTTAAGATACCTTTCAGCATCCTCTTTTTTCCCAAGGATATGAGCAATTTTAGATAAAATCAATGTATCATGGTAGTAGTACCAAGTTGAGGTTATCTTAAAAGGAGTATCTGGTGAGCGAACATGCCTTGGAGGACACCAATCCCCATATTTACCATAGAGAAGAAGATGATCCTTTGCCTGAGAAATTAAAAACTCAACCCAGGCTTTCATTCCAGAGTAACACTCCTCTAAAACCCTTTTGTCCTCATAATATAAATAAAGATACCAAGGAATAGTTATCCAAGCTGTTCCCCAAGCAGGATCAGCAGGATAAAGACTCCAGTAAGGAGGAACAACATCAGGTACTGCACCGTCTTCTTTTTGCGCCTCTTTTATATCATAAATCCACTTGGTATAAAAACTTGCCATATCAAAGTTATAAATTGCTTCCTCCACTGTAAGTTGTGCATCTCCCATCCATCCCATCCTCTCATCACGTTGAGGACAATCGGTTGGAACACTCATTAAATTACTTACCTGTCCCCAGATGATGTTTTGGTGAATCCTGTTAATAAGTGGATTAGAACAAGAAAAACCTCCAGTAGGTTCTACTGCAGAATGAACAACACATCCTTCTATGTTATCCAACGTCGGTGTTCCAGGAAAACCCGTTAACTCAACATAGCGAAAACCATGGTAAGTAAAACGAGGCTCATAAATTTCCTCTCCATTTCCTTTTAGGATATAAACATCAGTTGCCTTTGCTGCCCTGTTGGGTCTTGTATTAATCATTCCATCATCATTTAAAAGTTCAGCGTACCTTAAAGTGACCTTCGTTCCTTCTCTTCCCTTTACTTTAAGTTTTACCCAACCTGTAAAGTTTTGTTCAAAATCATAAACAAAAACATCTGGTTTAGGATTTATGATCTTCCTGGGCTGAATCTTCTTTATCACTTTAATTGGAGGAAAGGTTGCCTGGGATACAAGCTTTCCTTTTGGAGGATTTGCTTTTTTTGCATTACTCCATTTAGAATCATCATAAAATGGCATATCCCATCCAGACTTTTCAAACCTGGCATCATAAATTTCCCCATCATATATATCATCTCTTACAATGGGTCCCTGAGTTGCTTTCCAGGATTCATCAGTTACAATCTTTAAATACGAGCCATCTAGAAAGTCTATATGAATTTGAAGGAGTAAAATTGGGGAATCTCCATATTTTCTAAGTGGAACTGAGCTTCTTTTAATTGTATCCTCAAGGGGACTGTAACGTCCATTCCCCAACATAACACCCACTGCATTTTTGCCTTTTCTTAGATACCAAGTTATATCGTAAGTGACATAAAGTGCTCTTTTATCATAATCGGTCCATCCAGGATCAAGAACATGATCACCCACCTTTTTTCCATTAATTCTCAGCTCATAGTAGCCAAGTCCACATATATACGCTCTTGCTCTTTTTATATCTTTATCAACTACAAACTCCTTTCTAAGAAGATTTCCTCCTGTTATCCATTCTGCCTCCCAGTCTTCTTTTCTTAAAAGACCCATCTCAAATCTAGCAATCTGACTGTATGGACTTACCTTTCCCTCCTTATCCCAATAACGTACCTTCCAATAGTATGTTTTACCACTTTCTAAAGCTTTTCCTTCATAAACAACATTAACAGAATTATCAGATTCTACCTTTCCAGAATTCCACATATCAGCCTCTTCTTTCTCTAAATTTTCTTTGCTACTTGCAACAAGCACCTGATAAGCCGATTGAAATTGTCCTCGTTCTGTATGATCTGGTATCCAAGAAAATCTGGGCTTCACTACGTCAATCCCCAACGGATTAACAGTATACTCACAGAGAAGATTTGTGGGTGCTTTAGCTGGCATTTTTTCTCCCTCTAATAAGTTTTTATATTACAAAGATTGACAAACTACCACCCTGTTATCTTGCGAAATATAGGCCAGGCTATCTCAGCATAGAAACGATGTCCACCTTCCCCTATAACTAATCTGCATTTATCGGGAGCGCCTACTTTTTCATAAATTTGAGAAATTTTATCAAAGGCCTCTTTTACTCCCTCTATAGGAAAAATTTCATCCTGTCTACCTGCAACGACAACAAGTGGTCGGGGAGCAATAAGACATGCAAGATCCGGTAGATCAAAATATTTTAAAAAACCTGGAATGTAATTACATTCACAGTGATCAATTTTTCCAATGGATTCACGAAAGGTGCAAACGTAACAGGAAGGCATTATAGCTTTAATTCGTGGCTCAAGACACGCAGCAAAGTACGTAATTGTACCACCTCCAGAATTTCCCATACATCCAATCCGCTCCTTATCAATTTCAGGAAATTCACTTATTGCGTCAATAGCTCTTGATACATCCCACACTCGCTCTCCAATCATTGTGCGACCAAGCAAAAGAGCTGTCATGGCTGCATGATGACAGGTACCGGGTATATGGCGGAATTTTTCTTCCCGCCTGTCAGCACGTTCACCAAAACAACGTTGCTCGAGAGCAAGAGCAGCGTATCCTTGGTGGACAGCTTGCACCGCAAAATCTCTATCTCCCCTTCTAATGCTCTGCTCATCCTCGTCATCTCTTGATCTTCCCAAAGATAGATGCATCCCTTTTGTATGACCCTGAAGACATACTATCAAAGGAAAAGGACCCTTTCCCTCTTTGGGAACTAAAAGATGGCAAGGAACATCAGCTTCAGCTTCTGAAGTAAAAATAAAACGTTTCTCCCAAAAAAGCTCATTTTCTCTTTCATACTCAACTCTAAGATTAAGAGAAGTTTTTCTCGGAAAATCTCCAATAATCTCACGTAACTTCGCATCTACTTTTCTTCTCCATTCTTCAAAATCTTTCTCGGGAGAAAACGCTAATAAAAGAGGAGCATTCTTCAAAAGATACTCATGACAATGCTCAGGAGCAAATTTTACCACTTTCTCTACTCCTCCAAAGAACTTTTTAAAGCAGCAATTGCAACTTCAATTTGCTTATCATCCGGTTCTTTAGTAGTGAGCCTTTGTAGCCATAATCCTGGAAAAATTAAGGCACGTACCAAACGACTTTCTCTTTTTTTCCCGGATAATTTAATTATCTCATAAGATATCCCAGCGATAAGAGGAACAAATAAAAGTCTTATAAGTCTCTCAGAAACATTTTCGGGCTTTCCAAGAAAGATATAAACCCCTATGGCAACAAGCATAACTATCAAAAGAAAACTTGTCCCGCAACGAGGATGATGAGTAGAATATTTTCTTACATTTTCTACATTAAGGTCTTCTCCATTTTCAAAAGCAAAGATACTCTTATGCTCTGCTCCATGATATTCAAATATTCTTCTCATACTTTTCCATTTAGTAATAAGCCATATATATATAAGAAAAATACCTATTCTTATAGTACCACTTGTTAAGTTAAATAAAAAGCCTTGTTTTATCTTCAGACAATCTGTAATAACAAGAGGAAGGTAGAAAAATAAAAAAAGAGCAAGACCTACTCCTAACACAACGGTTAAAATAAGCCACAGGGTCGTAAAAATATCCTCTTTTTTATCTTTAAAGCTATCTCTACTAGATACACCACCTGTAGCTTGATTTTCCCCCTCTTCTTCCTGAGCAAAAACATCAGCAGAAAAGGTGAGAGCCTTCATCCCAATAAATAAAGCCTCTCCCAAAGCTACTGCTCCTCTTATGATAGGAAGATTCAAAAATTTGTATCTTTTAGCAAGAGGGATATAAGGATCCTTTTTTACGATAATTTCACCATTGCTTTTTCTAACTGCCACGGCTACACACCTGGGGGAACGCATCATTACTCCCTCAATAACTGCCTGTCCTCCAACCTCTGAAACCTGACAAAATGCTTCGTTTTTATCTTTCAACTTATATCCTCTAGTCTTTTTCTAAGCTTCTCAAATCTTAACTTAAGCTCTATCTTTTTTTTCTTCTCCTTTTCTACTACCTCATGGGGTGCTTTCTTTAAAAACTCTGAGGAGAAGAGTTTTTTCTCGCACCTTGCAAGTTCTCCTTTTATCTTTTCAAGCTCTTTGGCCAATCTATTTTTTTCTTTTGCAACTTCAATTAATTTCTCTAAAGGAACAAATATATCAATATCTTTTACCATTCCTGAAGCACATACTTTTGGCTTTTCTATACCAGGGTCTATAACAAGCTTTTGTGTATTCACAAGGTCAATAATGTAGGAGGAGTTCTCTCTCAGTATCTCCAAACTCTCAGAATTTGAAGTCCGAAGCAAAAGTTCTATTTTACTTTGAGGAGGAATCCTCATCTCTGATCTTATAGTCCTTGCTTCAATTATAACCTGCATTATAAGTGCCATTTCTCTTTCTGCCTCTTCATCTTCTATTTTTTCCTCCTCAGGCCAGTCAGAAATCATAATGCTTTCTTCCCTCTCTGGTAAGCGTTGGAATATCTCTTCGGTTAAAAAAGGCATGAAAGGATGAAGAAGTTTTAGAGTTCCCTTTAAAACCTTGTAAAGAACAAATTGGGCAACCCTGCGAGATTTAGATTCTTTTTTCAGTCTTGACTTCACAAGTTCTAGGTACCAATCACAGAAATCAGTCCAAATAAATTGATAAAGAGTCTGGGCAGCCTGGGGAAATTGAAACTCCTCCAATTTTTCTGTAACCTCGCCTATAGTTTTTCTATAATGAGAAAGAATCCATCTGTCACACAACTCAAGATCTTCTTTTCCAAAACTAACTTTAGAGGGGTAAAAATCAGCGAGGTTCATTAAAACAAAGCGAGAAGCGTTCCATACTTTATTGGCAAAATTGCGGTAACCTTTTACTCTCTCCTCTGAAAAACGTATGTAGGGAGTTTCTGTTTTCAAAGCAATAAGAGAGAAACGAAGGGCATCTGTACCATATTTTTCTATTATATCAAGAGGATCCACCACATTTTCCTTGGATTTACTCATTTTCTCACCTTTTTCATCTCCAACAAGAGGATGAATATGAACTTTATAGAAAGGAACTTTACCTGTAAACTTTATTCCCATCATTATCATTCTTGCTATCCAGAAAAAGAGAATATCCCAGCTACTACAGAGAAGAGATGTGGGGTAAAACTTTTTAAACTTTTCCCCTCCTTTAGGCCAACCAAGTGTTGTAAAAGGCCAAAGGCTTGAGGAAAACCAGGTATCAAGCACATCTTCATCTTGCTTTAATTTAGAGGAGCCACATTTTATGCATGTAGTAGGTTCTAT
>CAYRAK010000056.1:0-8956 GCA_964422215.1 uncultured Clostridia bacterium
AATACACATGAGGATCAAGCTCAATATCAATAAGAATTTTTTTATCTAAACACCAATTTGCAAATTCACGGACTAAATTCACGGAATTCATCCAGGTTTGTTCTTTTATCACCGTACTTTCATATACTCCACATCCCCAACATATAAGAACTTGTTTTCCTCCAAGTTCAAGCTGAAATTCGGTGCATCTTTTCATATAATCAAGTGTTTTTTCTCTTTGGGAAGCATCTTGTGATGCCATATTTCGAGTATGAACAAGAAGAAGTTGAGACGATTTTAATCCCAAATCTTTAAATATTTTTATAAGTTCTTTTCTCTTTTCTGTGCTCATTGTGGTAGGATCTGCAGAACCATAGGCAGGCAAATCAACAAATTCAAATCCAAAGTCTTTAACCTTCTCCAATGCATCTTTAACAGGTACCTTTCCTATCTCATATACAAATGTGTTAATTGCAAGACGCATATTCTCCTCCTTTTCTCTTCTTTTGAGCTTTTACTTATCTCCAAAGATGGTTAAACCAAATTCATTTGAAGACTTTAAGAAAATATAAAGTTAGCTACAAATTAGGATGGGTTACATCATCTTCGAGATCTACAGTTTCTATTTCAATCCTTTTATTCATTTCAGAAGAGAGCTTATCTAGAGCTTCGATTCTAAATAATGATGATTTATACCAATCTACTCCGGGATTTTTCTCAACCGAAAAATTGAACTTAGTGATGAATTTTTCATAACTTACTGAATCATAGGTAGTTGGATAAATAGAAAAATCTCTTATTATATCAGTAATTCTACAACCTGTTTCTGTTACCATCTTTTCTATCTCAAGCCATTTTTTAGGTGAAGCTTCAAGAGTAGTCAATCCAAAGTAGCCAACACCATTTTTCTTAAGACTGAGAATTCCGCGAAGAACAAATGTCTTCAAGCCACTTAATGTCTCTAATGGCTCAGAGGAAAATACATCAAATTTTCCAACGAGCTTCTCAGGTAAAGGATCACTTACATTATACCTTTGAAATTCTATATTAAAACCGTATTTTTTATTAACTTTATCTAAAAATTCACTCAATCTTCCATCTATATCTAAAACCACTATTCTTGATGGAAAACCTGATAAAGAAAGAGCAACACTAAGTAAATCATCATCACCTATCAAAATAAAGTCCTTTTCAAGTAAGTCACCATAATAATGCATTAAAGCTACTCGTGCCAAGACATCGTATTCATTCATATAACCTTGAAAATAATCTAAGGTAGGTGAAGGCCTTTCTTTAACTATTTCTTTAAACTGCCTTAAGGCTTCTTTAAATTTTCCATTGAAAATTATTCTCCGTCCGTGACACTTATCGCATAATTTACTTTCAAGTTTTAAATATTCCAGATCAACTTTTTCTTTTCCTTTTTCGGTTAGAAATAATTTTTTTCCAGTTGAATCAATAATCCCACTTTTATAGAGCCTGTTAACCACTTCTATAAAATCTTTAAGAGGAGAAAAACGATTTAAGGCTAGAAGTTCCCACAAACTTTTTTCTGATTCAGCAAGAGTATTTATGATTTGAACCTCTAGTTTTCTCATAAACTCCCCTTTTTATTATTTGTTTTTTAACTCTTTCTGGTTTAAATTCTTCCACAGCAAGTTCAAATGCTTTTATTGCTGATGAGGCTTCCCCACAGGTGAATATATCTAAAGCTGCATATTCGTATTCTGGCCATGTATGAATACTAACATGAGATTCTCTCAATAAATAAACAGCAGATACCCCCCAAGGCTCAAATTGGTAAAAGTTTGGAGAAGCAACACAATGAAGCCCCGCCTTGAGTATGATTCTATCCAAAATTTTGCGAACCACCCCCACTCTTGATATCTTCTCTGGTTTTACTCCAAAAAGTTCGACTATAACGCAGATGCCCATTTTGAACACCTGCCACCATATCAAACTGACTTGATAATGGTATCATACAATTTATTCTCCCACTTATAAGCGTTTCCTTTTAAAAATCGAAGCAGAAACTTTAGAAAATATTAAAAAATTTGACCGGAGTGTCAAGATTACATGGGTCTAAGGTTGGAATAATTTTCTTATAAAGTAAAATGTATAGTAATAGTAGGAGGATTTGTTTTGGAAAAAAACTTCTTTACCCTACCTTCAAATTTTTGGAAAGAAAAACCTATCTCTATTGGATCTATTAAAGTTCACCTTATCTGGTTTGACTCAATGGGGGCAAAATCAAGCTGTATATTGGTTAAGACTCCTGAAATAAGTGTATTGGTTGATCCAGGAGTAGCTAGCATGCAACCAAGTTATCCTCTTTCAGAGGAGGAAAAATCAAAACTGAGAGAGTGTGCCTTAAAGTGTATCCTTGAGGCCTCTAAAGAGGCAGATATAATTTTTATCTCTCACTATCATTATGATCACCATATCCTTCCTGAGAAAGCTGAAAAAATTTATAGAGGAAAAAAACTTTGGATAAAAAATCCCAATTTTTGGATCAATTACTCCCAATGGAAAAGATCTCGTCTATTTTTAGAGCAACTTATTGGGGCTGAAAAATTTGAAAAAATACAAATAAGCTTTCCCCCTTCGGTACTCAATTTTCTGCAAATTGATCCTTTGGATAATTTGTCCATTGCCCGCAAGAAAAATTACGGCTCTTATCAAAAAAGAAAAGAGGAGCTTCTGGAAAGAGGAAAAAGGGAGCTAAAAAAACTTATTGAAAAATGGAAAGAGGGACCCTGTGTGGAAGAGGAAAGCCTAAAAAGGTATAAAATTTACTTAGCTGATGGAAAAAGCTTTCAAATAGGTTCAACCAAGGTAAAATTTTCTTTGCCACTTTTTCATGGAATGGAATACGACAGGTTAGGATGGGTTATAGCATTGGTAGTAGAAAGAAAAGGAATCAAGCTTCTTTACACCTCCGACCTTCAGGGTCCTATAATAGAGGACTACGCAAAGTGGATAGTAAAAGAAAAACCTCATATTCTTATAATTGATGGCCCTCCAACATACCTTTTCGGATATATGTTAAATTTCATTAACCTTAAAAGAAGTAGGGACAATCTTATATACATCTTGGACGAACTCTCTCCTCATCTTCTTATCTATGACCACCATCTTTTAAGGGACCGCCATTATCAAGAGAGAGTTCTTGAGGTATATGAGTATGCAAGAAAAAAGGGGAAGAAACTACTTACAGCTGCTGAATGGTATGGATATAAGCCACTCATCCTGCAACTTGCAAGATAGATACCATCTGGTTAACCAATTATCTTGGCGAGCTTTTCTTTTTTCTCAGTTTCAGAAAGCTCATCTAAGAAAATTATCTCCTCAGCAGGAGAAAGAGAGGGAACAACAAGAGCTTTAACTATACTATCCTTAAAAAATCTTATCCTCTCGGAAATATTCATATTAATGTTACACCATCTTTTATTTAAAACATCAAGGTAATAAGAGCCTTTTTCTTTCCTTATAGTAGTAGCAGCCTCTTCCATCGAGGAAAAACCAGGAAAATCTGGCTGAGGAATTCCCTTAATAAAAAGTATCTTATCTAAAGACTCCAAATTTAGAACATGAGTGATATACTTTGTAGGATTTATTTTACCTTGTGACATTAAATTTAAAGCTATTTCCAGATGATAAGGAGATGCTCCGCTTGTTCCCCCGACCAAAGGTCCATTGTAATGAATTTCGTTGGTTGGAATTTCAACAAACTTTTCAGATACACCTCCAAATAAACTTACAAATCCGCCTTTTTTAACCACCTCAAATGCCTGTTTTTGAGCCTCCGCTACACTACAGGCAGTAATAACAACATCTGCCATCCTGCCTTTGGTAATTTCTCTTACCTCGTCTCTTAGAATACCGGAAGTAAAGTTTTGCACATAATAGTCAGCTACCTCCATCTTCTTTGCAATCTCTAACTTACGATGTGAACGTTGGGCAATAATTACAACATCTGCACCTTGAGCTTTGGCAAGCTCTGCATGCATACATCCAAGAGGTCCTCCTCCAATCACTACCACAGTATCACCGGGCTTTATTCCTGTCTCAAAATTATATCTTTTTTCTTTTTTATTCCACCCAAAATATCGAAAAATTTTACTTTGAGCATGAATAGCGCAGGCAAGAGGTTCTGCAATAGCTGCCTCATAAAGAGAAACATTATCAGGAATAAAATAAATAGGAGGGATCTTTTTTTTCAAAATTTCCCCCGGTATCACTACGTATTCAGCAAATCCTCCATTATAGTTAAACCCAATATCTTCTCTTTTCTCGCATGCTTCAAATCTTCCATCAAGACAATTAGAACATTTCTCACAAGCTACAACTGGTGCAACTACTACTCTCTGCCCTTCCTCGTATTTTCTTTTTTCTCTCCCATAAGGTGTTACAACCTCAAATTCTTTTACTTTTTTCCCAACCTTTACAATTTTTCCTGAGAACTCATGTCCTGGAATTACTGGGTAGGATTTGATAAGCTTGTGCCCTTTAAAGTATTTTTTAACATCTGTGCCACAAACAGCACAAGCAGCAACTTTAATTAGTATCTCATCACCTTTACAGTCCGGTATTGGAACTTTTTTTACCTCTGTATGGTGAGGAAAATCTTTAGGATTACCTAAAAAGAAAGCACGCATATCAAGACCTTAAAAGTTATCTATCTTTTAAGCAAGACCTTCTATCATTTGAGTAAGCGCAGCTCCACTTGGAACCATGGGATATACATTCTCCTCACGCTCAACATGGAAATCCATTATAACAGGACCTTTAATGCTTAAAGCTTTCTTAAGAGCTGACTCCACTTCCTCCATCTTTTCTATCCTAATTCCTATCACATTATATGCTTCAGCTACTTTAACAAAATCAGGAACTCCATAAAGGTCTACTTGAGAATAGCGTTTCTCATGAAAAAGCTGTTGCCACTGGCGAACCATACCTAAATATCCATTATTAAGAATGGCAACTTTTACTGGAATTTTATATTTAGAAACCGTGGCAAGTTCCTGAATATTCATCTGAAAACTTCCATCTCCAGCAATATCAATAACAATCTCATCTGGTCTACCAATCTGTGCTCCAATGGAGGCAGGAAATCCAAAACCCATTGTCCCAAGACCACCTGAGGATATGAAACTCCGTGGACGAGTGTAACGATAAAATTGAGCAGCCCACATTTGATTTTGCCCCACTTCAGTAGCAATTATAGCTTTCCCTTTGGTTACTTCATATATTTTCTCCACCACATACTGAGGCTTAAGTTTTCCATTAGTATGGTATCTTAGAGGATATTTTTCTTTCCATTGGGCTATTTTTTTAAGCCAGTCATCTCTTTTTTTACCTTTTGTAAGAGAAGTAAGCTTTGAAAGTATTTTCTTTGCATCACCGACTATAGGAATATCTACCTTTACGTTTTTGCTGATACTTGTAGGATCAATATCAATATGAATAATCTTAGCTCGAGGAGCAAATTCAGAAACTTTTCCGGTAATCCGGTCATCAAATCGTGCTCCAACAGCTATAATAAGGTCTGCCTCTGTAACTGCATAATTAGCATAGCGGGTACCATGCATTCCCAACATGTGAAGGGAAAGAGGATCATTCTCAGGAAATGCACCAAGAGCCATAAGAGTTGTGGTAACTGGGATGTTATTATGATGAGCAAATTCAAAAAGTTCTTTAGAGGCTCCTGAGGCAACTACACCTCCACCAGCATAAATAACAGGAGCTTCGGATTTATCTATAACCTTAGCTGCAAGCTTAATTTGTTTAAGATTTCCCTCATAATGGGGATTATAACTTCTTATATAAACCTCCTCTGGATAAGGAACACTAGTTTGTGCGTTTTGAATATCTTTTGGGAGATCGATAAGTACAGGTCCAGGACGCCCAGTAGAAGCTATGTAAAAAGCTTCTTTTAAAATTCGAGGAAGTTCATCCACATCTTTAACAAGGTAGTTGTGTTTGGTAATGGAATAAGTTATTCCAGTTATATTTGCTTCCTGGAAGGCATCATTTCCTATCATAAAGGTAGGAACTTGCCCAGTAAAAGCAACAATAGGAGATGAATCCATATAAGCAGTAGCAAGACCCGTTACAAGATTAGTGGCACCTGGCCCTGAAGTAGCTATACAAACACCTACTTTTCCTGTTGCCCGAGCATATCCGTCAGCAGCATGGGCAGCTGCCTGTTCGTGACGTACCAGTATATGGCGTATCTTTTTAGTATGATAAAGCACATCATAAACAGGAAGTACTGCACCACCTGGATATCCAAATATAACATCCACTCCTTCCTTAATTAAAGCCTCCACTACTACTTCAGCTCCACTTCTCTTTTTCTTCATAAAAACTTCCTCTTTCTATTTATCTTCCACAACAATATTTGTATTTTTTCCCACTTCCACATGGACAGGGATCATTACGACCTATTTTTCTCTGCTTCCTTTTTATCGTTCTTACTCCTTTCTTATCTAACTTTTGAGTCCCTGTATTTTTTCTTCCAGCTAAGACCTTTTCAGGAACTTGAGGTTGACCATTAAAAACCCTTTCCACTGAAGGTTTAGCTGAAACTTGCACTTTAAGCACAAGTTCAGAAACTTCCTCTTTTATTTTTCTAATTAACTCCTCAAACATATTGTAAGCTTCTCTTTTATATTCTATAAGAGGATCTCTTTGTCCGTATCCTCTAAGTCCAATTCCCTGTTTAAGAAAATCCATCGCGTAAAGATGATCTTTCCAACGAGAATCAAGAGTATGCAGCAAAACCATTCTCTCAAGCTCCCTCATAAGGGGTTCCCCAACTTCTTTCTCTTTTCTCTGGTAAACTTCTCTTACAGCTTGAAGAACTTTTTCTTTTATTTCTTGCCTGTTGTAAAGCCCTTTTAAATTATCTCCATAAATATCAGCACAGAATATATTTCTTGCTTTTTTTGCAAGTTCAACTACATCCCATTCTTCAGGTCTTATTTTCTCATCTGTATAGAGAGAAACGACAGAATCAACTGTATCTTCTATCATACCCCAAATTTCTTCTTTAAGATTTTTATTCTCTAAAATTTTGTTTCTTTCCTTATAAATTATCTCCCGTTGTTGATTCATTACATCATCGTACTCCAAAAGCTGCTTTCTTATCTCAAAATTTCTCCTTTCCACTCTCTGTTGAGCTCTCTCCAAAGCTTTAGTTATCCAGGGATGCTCTATTGGTTGATCCTCAGGTATTTTTAATTTCTCCATAACAGAGGCGATTCTGCTTGAGCCAAATATACGCATAAGCTCATCTTCAAGACTTACATAAAATTGAGCAGTACCCGGAGCCCCCTGTCTTCCAGCCCTTCCTTTAAGCTGATTATCTATTCTCCTAGACTCGTGTCGCTCTGTCCCTATAACATATAAACCTCCAAGTTCTGCTACTCCCTCTCCTAGTTTTATATCAGTTCCTCTTCCTGCCATATTTGTAGCTATAGTAACCGCCCTTTTTTGTCCAGCCTGAGCGATAATTTGTGCCTCTCTTTCATGATATTTTGCATTAAGCACTGTATGAGGAATTCCCTTTTCTTTTAACATGCGAGAAAGTTTTTCTGATTTTTCTACTGATCTTGTGCCCACAAGAACTGGCCGTCCTTGTTTGTAAAGTTCTTCAACTTTATTAATGACAGCTTTAAACTTAGCTTTCTCTGTTTGATAAATTTTATCTTCAAGTTCTTCTCTGATACAGGGTTTATGAGTTGGTATAATAATAACTTCAAGACCATATATTTTCATAAATTCTTCTGCTTCAGTTGCTGCCGTACCTGTCATTCCAGCAATTTTTTTGTACATCCGGAAATAGTTTTGGAGAGTAATTGTAGCAAGAGTTTGGTTCTCATTTCTTATTTTTACTCCTTCTTTGGCCTCTATCGCTTGGTGTAAACCGTCACTCCAACGTCTTCCAGGCATAAGTCTTCCGGTAAACTCATCTATAATGATAACCTCTCCATCTTTAACCAGATAATCTCTGTCTCTTTCGTAAAGCTCATGGGCACGAATAGCTTGATTTATATGGTGAACAAGTTGCATCCGTGTATCTTGATAGAGATTGTCTATTCCCAAAAGCTTTTCTGCTTTTTTCACCCCTTCCTCTTTTAAAGCTACAGTTCCATCTTTCTCATCAACTTCATAATCTTTATCACGTTTTAATCGTCGCACAAGTCTATCAATAATGTAATAAAGTTCGGTAGACTCCTCTGCAGGTCCTGAGATGATAAGAGGAGTACGAGCCTCATCAATTAGAATGCTGTCAATCTCGTCAATTATAGCGTAATGATGTCCCCGCTGTACTTTATCTTCTAGACGAAGCACCATGTTATCTCTAAGATAATCAAAACCAAACTCGTTATTGGTACCGTAGGTTATATCACATTGATAAGCTTTTTTTCTCTCAGGAATATTCATACCATTTTGAATTACACCCACAGAAAGACCAAGAAACTCATAAACAGGACCCATCCACTCTCTATCTCGACGGGCCAAGTAATCATTTACTGTAACCACATGTACACCTTCTCCCTTAAGGGCATTAAGATAAGCCGCTAAGGTAGCAACTAAGGTCTTTCCCTCGCCGTTAGCCATCTCAGCAATGGCTCCTTTATGAAGAACTATCCCACCGATGAGCTGCACATCATGGTGACGAAGACCAATTGTTCTTTTTGCTGCCTCTCTTACAACTGCAAAAGCTTCAGGAAGAATATCATCAAGAGTCTCCCCTTTCCTGATTCTACTTCGAAATTCATCAGTTTTTTCTCTAAGAGCCCTATCTGATAATTTAGATATTTTCCTTTCCAGGGAATTTATTTTATCTACAATGGGCATAAACTTTTTTATATTTCTTTCTTGTTTGCTCCCAAAAACCTTTGTTAATAGCTTACCAATCATATAAAATCTCCTTTTTGGATGTCATTGAGTTTAATTATACCAGCTT
>CAYRAK010000057.1:0-8952 GCA_964422215.1 uncultured Clostridia bacterium
GGTTCTTGCAGTTTTTGTTGAATTTTATGCTGTTCTTGGTCTTCTTATAACTATTTTTCTCATAAATGGTATAAAACTTTAGGGACTTATAGTAAGGCATTTTGTCCTTTTGATTTATGAAAGGAGGAAGGTAATGGGATTAAGGGAAATACTTGAGGGTATTGAAAAGAAGGTGGAAAAGGAAATCGAAGAGATAAAAGAGGAAATAGAGGAGAGAAAAAATAAAATCTTAGATGAGGGGAGAAAAAGTGCAAAGCAGCACAAGGAAGAAATGATACAAAAAGCAAAAAAAGAAATTGATGATGAGATAAGAAGAGCCCTCATTCAAGTGAGAAGAGAGGAGAAAAAAAAGACCTTAAGCTTAAAACGAAAAATAATGGATGGTATTTTCCAGGAGGCAAAAGAGAAGTTATTAGATATGAATAAAGAAGAGTATCTTTCTCTCATGAAAGATGTTCTTCTTAAAAATATTAAAGAGGGAGATGAGGAAATTTTAATCTCCCCTCAGGATGAAAAATTTGACGAGGATTTTATTCAAGAAATAAAAAGATCTTTTCTAAAAAAAGAGGAAAAGAAAGGGGAGTTGAAGCTTAAGTTTTTTCCTGAGCTTGATGATGCAGAAAGAGGATGTATTATCAGAAAAAAAAGGATGCAGATAAATTGTACCCTATCAAGTCTTTTTTCTATATTAAAAGATAAAATAGAGATCGAGGTAGCAAGGTATCTTTTTGGGTAAGTATTTTTTCTTATTCTCCGAATATCTCTCGTAAAATATCGGTGCGGTTTATTATACCTACAAGTTTTCCTTCTCTTACTACTGGCAGGTGTCTTACTCCGTGGCGGGAGATGAGAACCAAAGCTTTAAATAGAGAATCATCTTCTCTTATTACTATAGGGTCTTTTGTCATTATATCCTCTGCCAGGAGAAGATGTCCAAGGGTTTCGGTGAGAGAGACCTCTAAAGAACCAAAATCAGAGATAAAATTTATATCCTCTAAAAGTTCGAAGTAGTCAGGAATGAAAGGAGCAAGAATATCTTTTTTTGTAATAACTCCCAAAAGATTATTTTTTTCATCAACAACAGGCAGAAAGTCAAAACCTGAGTTTAAAAATATATGAGCAATTTCCTTCATAGTGGTATTTCTTCTTACAGTTACAAGATTTTTACTCATAATTTCTTTAACTTTTTTAATCTTCATATGTTTTTATAAATATGAACTCATAGTTTTCTGGGTTATTCTTATCATAAGTGATTCCAAACGATTAATGTCGTTTATTCTATAAATTTCAGCTCCCCAACTTGCAAGGTCCTGACAGGTGTGTTGAGATATTCTTGGTTTGAAATCCCCTTCACTAATTTGTATATGAGAGACCATATTATTTTGTACAATTTGCTGGAAAAGGCCTCTAACTGGTTTTACAGACCTTATAAGCTCTCTTAAGCGGTAAGGAGAGTAGGGTTTTGTTGTATTATCCCAGTTAAATATTTCCCCATCTGAGAGAATTATAAGCACAAAGGGTTCTCTTCTAAGAAGCTGCTTTTCTATAACATCATAGTCAATGAGGGTTGTGTCAAATTGTGGGCGATAGGCAATTTCTTTGCACTTATCAAGTTCAGAATATTCTCTCCATCCACTTGTTAAAGTTCTCCGGGAAAAGGTTATTACATTATAACGAATATAAGGAGCAATTCCCTGTGACTGAAGCCATTTTAAAGCTCCATTGAATCCTAAAAGAACGTGATGATATTTACTCTTGTCGCTCCAAGACTGTCTTCCTTTCCCAAAGTAAAATCTTGATTTTATGAGTTTTTTCGCCATACCAATTGTCTGCAAGGATATTTTACTTTCAACGTCATCAGCCATAGAAGCTGAACTATCCAAAAGAAAACAAATATCAGGAAAAGCGCCTTTTCTTTCTGAGCGGTAGGGAATAAATAAGTCATAGTGATACTTTGGTACACGAAAATTTACCATTTTAAAAAAAGGACTTTCTGGGTCTATTACTACCCCTCCAAGGTCTATATCTTGGTGGGAATGAAAATTTGGGTCAAACGGATCATAGTTAAAAGGAACAACAGGCATACCTCTTCCTTTCTTTTCTGTATTCACATGAATAGGAATCTCAGAGGCAAGAAGCTCATAGATGGCTTTTGTCACCTCTATATCTTCTACATACTCTGGTTTTTCCTTGGAGATTTTATACATCTTCTTTATGAATCTTTTTTTCGTATCCTCCTCCATTATTTCCTTTTCAAACCAATTCTCACAACTTAAACTCTCTCTATGCTCATCCTCCAAAAGATCTACCATTAAGGAGGAGAACTCTTTTACAGTTTTTTCCCATTGTGATTTATCGCACAGTATCTCTACTTTCTCCTCTAAGCTAACAGCATCCCCGAGGCGGAAAATCTCAAATACAGAAGATACTACATTTTCTACCTGTTTTTTTGTAGTAAAAAATTTTTTTAAAAGGAAAAAGTCATCCTCCTCTCCCCATAAAATGAGATTTATCCTTACAAATGCTTCATAGATACTACTGAATTTAAAAGAACCCTTTTTTAAAAGCTTCCCAAGAAATCTTTTTTTAAGGGAAAATTTTTGTGGAGAGGGAAGCTGGTCATAAAAGAAAATAATCATTCCTTTAAAATGACCAAAGTTTAATTTACACCAGGAGTTGGAGATTATATCCTCAAAAGCATGGCAAAGATAACTGTATTCATCTCTTTTTCTTCCTTTGTTTTCCAGAGCTTTACCCACAGCATTCATAAGTTTGTGATGGGTTTCGATTGAACCGGGACAGACCTCTTGATGAGCTATGTTATTACATAGAAGGTCTCTACTCATCTCAAAGAGAGGATGTTCATGATAACTTTTGTTAAGATAAGAACTTAAAATAGGATCTTTATTTATATCCCAATCTTCATCAATATTGATCTCAAGTTGACCAGAGGAAGGGTGCAATCTAGTCTGGATATGTCCATGAGAAGGCTTAACTGGAAGAACTTTAAAGGAATTTTCATTGCTTCCTAAAAGAGCACTTATACCCTCAAGCTCGGATTGGAGAGTTTTATAATCCATCCTTAGAACCTCTTTAATTTATAGACAGGGGCAGATACAATTGCGGTTATTTTCTTTTGGGAAGGTATCATAATTTCTCTTTCTTTTCCTTCTCTTGATATCCAAATTTTTGCCTCCTCTGCTCCTAAAAGAGAATCTCCACTTTGAGTTAAACTTTCAATAGGACTGGATGTTCTAAAAAGAGGCTCTTCAGGATTATCTACATCGTAAATTTCATTTTCTACAGCAAAGATAAGTTTATCTCTGAGAAAGGCAAGAGCTTTCACCTTCTTTCTTCTAAAATTGCCTCTTTGCAGGTCTAAAACTTTTTTAGGTCTTTCCATTCCCTCATACCAGATGTAAATTCCTTCCTCAGTGGCAAAGGCGATACCATACATATCACTGAGTCTTTCTCTTATTCTTCTTCCCACGTCTTCTCCATAGGTGAGCTGGGTTATATTTTCTCCAAAAAGAGTTTGTTCGGGATGAAGTATACTAGCGATCCAAAAATCCTGTGTGTAAAGTGTTTTCCCCTCTTTTATTTCCTTTATAAGTCCCTCAGAGGAGTTTCTTGCAATTAGGTTTATCTCATTTAAAATTTCTCCCAGCCACGACCACTCCTCACCTAGAACATCTATTGAATCACTGTTAAGCTTTCCAAAAAACGCATCAGAAAAAGCTTTTTTTATATAATCAATTCTTTCCTCAATGTTAGATCTAATCCGTCTGTAGAGAAAATCAATGGCAAGATAAGGATTTCCGTGGTGGTCTCTTCTTACCCATGCAGGATCAAGCATTCCTGAATAAGGAGCAGTTATACGAAATGCCTGTAAAATTTCCTCATAGCCGGGAAAAGTAAAAGTGGATTTTCCTACCTTTGCATCAGCTATAGCACAAAGACCAAAAGCTAAAGCTTTATAGGCTTTAAAAGAGCGAGTACTTGTGGGAATAACATATCCACACACATCTCCTAATTTTCCCTCCTCCATTTCAGAAGAGCAACCCTGACACATATTGGGAATGTCATCTTTTACTGTGGTTTTTCTTCTTGTGGGAGATTTTACACAGTAATCTAGATTTTTCTTAAGATAAAGGTCTGCAATTAAACCATCTAGGGATAAACTCATATTTTTCAGGTTATGCCATATTTCAACAATGTCTTGGGTGTGATCCTCTTTATCTGAAGATTTCACCCTTGGATTTATATCCTCCTGCTGGATTTTTATAAGGTCGATGGTTGTTGGAGGAAAGTTGTCCACATTGATTATAAGATGAGATCTGTCAAGGTAAGCAGGATCAAAAGGAAAAGTTCCAGAGTAAAGTCTTCCAAGATTTGCAGTTGCTATTCCGATATGAAAACCATCAACTCCAAAGAAAATATTTTCATTTCTCTCAGGAAGGCTGATATAACCATCTAGAATAGAAAGAGCCTGATTTTGAGTTATCTGGGGAACCCTGTTTATCTCATCAAGGATAGTTAGAGGATTTTTAACTGTCTTGGCCACCTCTATTGCCTGATGAGTATCTCCTTTGGCTGAGGATAATTTCTCTAAATTGAGAGCAGTGTATATATCCTTTGTTTTTAGATCAGGATGGGCTCTAATAAACGTTCCCTTTCCACCAAAACAAGTATTATTAAGTTCTTGAGCAAGTTGAGTTTTACCTTCTCCCCTTTCTCCTACAATAAGAATATTTAATCCAGAGATTACTGCAGCGAGAATAACATCCCAGAGGGTTAAGGAAACTCCTCTTATTCGAACCACTTCGGTTGAGTTTTTATAAATCTTTGGTTGGGGAAGTTTTTTTATTTTATCAATAAAATCTGTATATTTCATTTTTTGCCCACAAAATTTTATATCACAACCAAGCTATAGTTTAGCACAAAAAAGAGTGAAGGCAAGATTCTCGGCAATAGCTTTTAGGTTTTATGGTATTTTAAAAATAATAGGCTTCTTTGGCAAGTTCTACAGCGTTCTTAGCAGGAGATGAAAGATCTATGTTAAGGTATGCAGCCTTTAGGTTATAGTAAGGAGGTCCCTTTCGAGAAAAGAGAGTTAAAACACGTCCTTTATGTGTTGGAAATGTTCCTTCGCAGGGCTCATGACTTCGGATGAGGGTTTTTACTTTTAAAAGGTTGAGAATTTTCTCTGAGATATCTTCTCCAAAAATTTTTCCTGCTCCTCGAGGAGAAGAAAATGTTCCTTCTATCTCTCCTGGATCATTCCAAAGAATCTCAGTAAGATAGTATTTTGCAGGATGATTCTTTCGAGCATAGGCTATATCATCAATTGAGGAAATTCCTTCAGGTAGCCCTCCATGTAACATAAGGTATTTTTCTTTAACAAGAAGAGTATGATAAAGAGAATCAAACAATGTGGGAAAAAGTGAAAAAAGCTTTTGCCAGTTTGTTCCAAATCTAGATCTTAAAAAATGGGGAAGATCAAAGGGATAAACTCCCAAATCTTGTGGACCTTCATGATTTCCTCGCAGGAGAATAACATTTTCTGGGAAAATTTCTTTTAGCTTTAGCACAACATAGTAAACTTCAGGTGTTTCCTCTCCTCTATCACCATAGTCTCCTAAAAAAACAAGATATACCTTATTCTTGCCTGCTCCTTTTAAAAATTGGCTTTGCTTTAATATATAAGTTAAACTGTCAAGATCTCCATGAAGGTCTCCTATAACAATAGCATATCCCTCAGGTTCAATTTCAACAAGACCCTCTTTTATTTTTTGGTTGCCTACCTTGCCTTCCCTTTTCTCTTTTTTAAGTACATCTATAACTTTCTCTATCAGGTTTTTCATTTCCTCAAAGCTTACATTTTTAGCCTCTCTTGAAAGCTCTGCGGCGTCCATAGAAACCCTCCCTTTTTAAGATAAAACATAGAAGATTAAATGTCAATAAAGACAAGCTAGAATTAGAGCCTTTTTATTTTAAACTTTAGAAACTTAAACTTGACAACTGGAGTAACTTAATTAGCCTAAAACAGAAGAAAGGCAAATTATGTTAAATAAAAGTGTTTAACCTCATTTAAGAGGAGGTAAAAGTATGCTTAAATTACCATTAATAAAAACTCCTGATCCAAATTTTGAAGAATTTAAAAAAGTTGTAAAAGGAGAAAAGAAAGCAGAGAAAGTTCATTTTGCTGAACTTTTTCCTGATCCGGAGATTGTTAGTGCAGTAACAGAAATGTTGGGAGAAAAATCTGTTTTTCCCTTATATTCAGTTCCTTCAGGCTTTGAGGATTTAAAAGCAAAGAAAAATTATCTTAAGCAATGGATAAATTTTTGGTATAAGATGGGCTATGATTATGTGACAATAATAGGCACAGAAATTAGCGGACTAAATTTTCCGCGAAAGAGTAGAAAAGCAGAAGATACAGCTCTTATTCCCCGGAAAAATAGAGATTGGGTAGAGGAAGGGAAGGGAATAATAACCTCTTGGAAGGATTTTGAAAAGTATTCTTGGCCAGATCCAGAGAAATTAGATTACTCACTTTACGAATTTGTTTCCAAAAATTTACCTGATGGTATGGCTATGATGGTGTGTCCTTCAAGTGGTGTTTTTGAAATAACAAGTGAGTTTTTATTAGGATTTGAAGGACTAAGTTATCTTCTGTATGATCAGCCAGATCTCGTAGAGGCAGTTTTTAATAAAGTTGGTGACACACTATGCAGGTTCTATAAAAACGTTGTAGATATTGATAAAGTTGGCGGTTTTTTTCAGGGAGATGATATGGGCTTTAACACATCCACTATAGTATCTCCGGAAATTTTGCGAAGACTGGTTCTCCCCTGGCATAAAAAGTTTGCTGCCATAGCCCATGAACATAATAAGATGTATTGGCTTCACTGTTGTGGTAATGTTTTATCACTTATGGAGGATCTTATCGAAGATGTAAAAATAGATGCATTTCATTCCTTTCAAGATACAATTATTCCAGTAGTCCAGTTTAAAAAAAGCTATGGGAATAGAGTTGGCACACTTGGTGGAGTGGATGTAGATAAACTCTGCCGTTTAGATGAAGTAAATCTTAGGAAATATGTAAGAGGTATACTAGATGAGTGCATGCCTTATAGGTATGCCTTAGGTTCGGGTAACTCCATTGCAAACTATGTGCCAGTAGAAAATTATCTTATCATGCTTGATGAAGGATTAAAGTGGAAATAAACTTAGTGTGTTCTATAATGTTTCAAAATAATGAAAAAGCTTAAAAAATGAAGAAAAAAGAAGTCTCAGAAAAGGAGTTAAAGATAATAGAGGAGATAGCCAAAAATAAAGCTATAACCCAAAGAGAACTTTCTAAATTGTCAGGACTTTCTCTTGGTATGGTAAATATTACCTTAAAGAAACTTATAAAACGGGGCTATGTTAAGGCAAGGAGGATGAATAAAAGGAGTTTAGAGTATATTCTCACCCCCAAAGGGTTTTCAGAGAAAGCAAAAAAATCCTATAAATACTTTTGGGCAACACTTACTTCTTTAAGGAAAATTAAAGAAAAAATTCAATCCCTGGTTCTTCAGGAATATTCAAAGGGAGCAAGAAAATTTGTCGTTCTTGGAAACGGGGAGCTTGCAGATATTGTGGAGATAAGTCTAAGAAAGATTCCATTTGATGATTTGAAATTTAAAAGGGTAAAGGATACAAAACAGGTGCAAGAAAAGGACTGTGTTATTCTCTCAACCGAGCAAAAATACAGAAAAATCCCTGGTGTAATAGCCTGGATAAATGTTATTGATGAGATTGCAAAATAGAAAGTCATGGAGGGGGTTGAATGGTGAATGTTGCTGTGGCTGGGGTAGGGGTATGGGGTAAAAATATAGTGAGAAATTTTTGTGAGATTGATAAAGCTAATCTTTTTTCATGTTATGATTTAAAATCTACCTCTCTTAGATGGGTTAAAGAGAACTACCCTGAAGTTAAAATAGTAGATAAATATGAGGAAATTTTAAAGGATAGAAAAGTTGATGCGATTGTGATTGCCACTCCACCTCATACTCATTTTGAGCTTGCAAGAAGGGCACTTGAATGGGGAAAAAATGTACTTGTTGAAAAGCCTTTAACTTTGAGTAGTCGTGATGCTTCTACCTTGGTAGAGCTTGCTCAAAAAAAAGATAAAAAACTGATGGTGGGACATCTTTTAAAGTATCATCCTGCAATGATTAAGGTAAAAGAAATGATTGAGAAGGGTGAGCTTGGTAAAATTTTTTATATTTATTCTCAGAGATTAAACCCTGGAAGGGTAAGGAAAGTAGAAAATGTAATGTGGTGTCTTGCGACACATGATATTTATCTTGTAGTTTATTTTCTCGGAAGCTACCCTCAAAGAGTAAATGCCTTTGGTAAAAGTTTTCTACAGAAAGAAAAAGGTATTGAAGATGTTGTATTTCTTACTCTTTTCTTTGATCACGAGATATTTTCTCATCTTCATGTAAGCTGGTTTCATCCAGAGAAAGTAAGGGAAACAAAAATTATAGGGGAGAAAAAAATGCTTGTGTTTGATGAGGCTAATTTTCCCTACAGGTTAAGGATTTGTAAGAGAGAGATTGATATCGGGAAACAAAGTGATGATGAACTTGATTTTCAGATAAGAAAGGAGGATGAATTTTTTGTGGAAGTTGAAAAAAAACAGCCTTTAAAAGAGGAATGTTTACATTTTATAGAATGCATAGAAGAGGACAAGACTCCTTTTACAGATGGTGAGGAAGGTTTTAAGGTGGTTAAGGTTCTTGAGGCAGCGCAAAAGTCATTAAAAGAGGGAAAGGAGATAAAAGTTTGTATATGAGAGGAGAATCATGGCGCTTGATAAAAAACTTTTAGAAATTCTTGTCTGTCCCAAATGTAAAGGAGAGCTTGAGTATAGATGCAAGGAGGGCAAGGAAAGCCTTATAT
>CAYRAK010000058.1:0-8680 GCA_964422215.1 uncultured Clostridia bacterium
GTTCTCTTAACTCATGCACATCTTGATCACTGTGGACTTTTACCAAAATTTTGTAGAGAAGGATTTAAAGGAAAAATCATATGTACTCCACCTACCGAACAGATAGCAAAGATAGTCCTCTTAGATGCTGCACATATTCAAGAAGAAGATGCTCACTTTAAAAAGAAAAGACACGAGAGAGAAGGAAGAAAAGGTCCTTATCCTGAGATTCCTCTTTATACCAGAGAAGATGTAGAAAAGGTCTTTCCTCTCTTTGAGACTATAGAATACGAAGAACCTTTTAGAATAGATAATTTGATAAACATAAGTTTACACGACGCAGGACACATACTTGGTTCAGCAATGATTAAGATAAAGATAAATTCTGGAGATTCTGAAATAGTCATTCTATTCTCAGGTGATGTAGGTCGCTGGAATAAGCCTATAATCCGTGATCCTAGTATGTTTGAAATGGCAGATTATATTATAGTCGAATCAACCTATGGGGATAGAATACATGAAGATCCCTCAAATATTAAAAATATTCTAAGTGAGATTATAAACTCAACAGACAAAAAGGGCGGAAATGTGATTATACCCAGCTTTGCTGTGGAAAGAACTCAAGAACTTCTCTACTATCTCAGCGAACTTCTCTATGAAGACAAAATCCCCCATCTTCTAACATTTGTTGATAGCCCGATGGCAATTAGTGTAACAGAAGTGTTTAAAAACAATGAAAAATATTTTGATGAGGATATGCTTCGTCGCACATATAGTGATAATTCTCCCTTTTATTTTTCGACTTTAAAGTTAACAAAAAGTAGTGAGGAATCTAAGATGATAAATCATATAAGATCCTCTTGTATCATTATTGCCGGTTCAGGGATGTGTACTGGAGGAAGGATAAAGCATCATCTTGTCCATAATATCTCTCGTCCTGAATGCACTATTCTCTTTATTGGATATCAAGCAAGGGGAACATTAGGAAGAGAGATATTAAAAAAGCCTAAAGAAGTAAGAATCCATGGTAAGATGCACCAAGTAAAAGCAAATATCACTCAAATTAACGGCCTATCAGCACATGCTGACCAAAGTGAGCTCCTAAAATGGCTCTCTGGTTTTAAACTACCACCCAAAAAACTTTTTATAGTTCACGGTGAAAATGATGTCTCTTTAAAATTTGCTGATATAATTCATGAAAGATACAGTTGGAACGTATCTGTTCCTCAATATCTAGACAAATTTACTTTAGCCTAGAAAGTGCCTTATCTTCAGGAAACTTTAAGTTTGACTTGTTGAAACTCAAGAATAAAATAATAATCTACCGGGGGTTACGATGAAAAATTTTACAAAAACAGCTATTTTAGCAATCGCGCTTTTCAGCTTCACAGTCTCATCAACTTTTGCAGCAAAAAAAGAGCTCATTGGAGCAGGAGCAACTTTTCCCTATCCCTTTTATTCAAAGATCTTTAATGTTTATTATCAAAAATTTGATGTTAAAGTTAATTACCAACCTATAGGTTCTGGGGGAGGAATCAGACAACTTCTTAACAGAACGGTAGACTTTGGAGCAACTGATGTCTTTATGAGTGAAAAGGAAGTGAAAACAAAGGACAACTATATTCTGCATCTTCCAACTTGTGTAGGTGCAGTTGCTGTGACTTATAATCTTCCGGGAAATCCGAGGCTAAAACTTACCCCAGAGCTTATTGCTGATATTTTTCTTGGGAAGATAAAAAAGTGGAATGAGAAAAAAATTGTAGCTATAAATCCTAAAATTTCATTACCCAATATGAATATTACGGTTGTTCACCGTTCAGATGGAAGCGGTACAACATTTGTTTTTAGTGATTATTTATCCAAAATAAGTAAGGAATGGAAAGAAAAAGTAGGAACAGGTAAAGTGTTGAATTGGCCAATCGGTCTTGGAGCAAAGGGAAATTCAGGTGTTGCAGGTCTTATAAAACAAATTCCTGGCTCCATTGGTTATGTAGAATTAACCTATGCTCTTCAAAACAAAATGCCTGTAGCTTCAATTAAAAACAAATCAGGAAAATTTGTAGAACCTACAATTACTTCGGTGAGTCTTGCTGCCAATATTGATGTGCCAGAGCACACTTGTGTTTCTATAACTGACACGGAGGCTGAAGATGGATATCCTATTAGCAGTTTCACCTGGCTCATATTTTACAAGGAGCAAAACTACGGGGGAAGAGATAGAGAAAAAGCAGAAAATCTTGTAAAACTTCTATGGTGGGTCATTCATGAAGGACAAAAGTTCTGCGAGCCACTCCATTATGCACCACTGCCAGAAAAGGTAGTAAAAAAGGCAGAAAATATTATAAGATCGGTTGTCTATAACGGAAGATCCTTACTAGAAAAATTCTAATCCATAAGCTGGACACCAAAAAAGATAAGACAAATGCAACCTCAAAGTCCTAAAACAGAATCTGCCTCTTCTATTCAAGCCAACCTTGTTAGTTTGAATAAAAATTTAAGGAGTGAGAAAAGAACAGATGCAGCTTTTCGAAGTTTTCTCTGTATTTCAGCTTTTTGTCTTATTATTCTTGTAGTTGCAATTTTTCTATCGTTGCTTATCTATTCTTTCCCTTCAGTTAAAGAATTTGGATTCAAATTTCTTTTTGAAAAAACATGGGACCCTGTATCAGGTCAATTTGGAGCACTTCCTTTTCTTGTTGGAACTCTCCTTACCTCATTTTTGGCCCTTGCAATCTCACTACCTTTTTCTTTAGCAATTTCAATATTCTTAGGTGAATATTTTAAAAAAGGAATGGTTTCTTACATCCTTCAAAGTGCAATAGAAATTTTGGCTGGAATCCCATCCGTAATCTATGGATTTTGGGGTCTTTTTGTTTTAGTCCCACTTGTAAGATCCTTGGAAATAAAATTAGGGGTTATGCCTTATGGAGTGGGGATATTCACAGCTTCTCTCATATTGGCTGTAATGATTATACCTTACTCTGCATCTATTGGCAGAGAAGTTATCCAACTTGTGCCCTCCGACCTTAAAGAGGCAGCTTTTTCTTTAGGGGCAACACAATTTGAAGTAATACAAAAGGTTACTCTTCCTTACGCTCGTTCAGGAATACTTGCAGGAGTTTTACTTGCTCTTGGAAGAGCCTTGGGGGAAACAATGGCAGTTACCATGATAATTGGCAATGCCAATATTATACCAGAAAGCATATTTAGTCCAGGAAATACAATGGCCAGTGTTATCGCTAACGAATTCATAGAAGCAACAGAGCCAATTTATCTATCATCCTTAATAGAGATAGGACTTTTGCTTTTTCTTGTTACCACAATTATAAACATTATAGGAAGATACATTGTGAAAAAGATCAGCGTAGAGGTTTAAGATGCAAAGTGGTGCAATTTCCCGCAGAATACTTAAAGATAAGCTTTTCAAAACTTTTGTAATATTTTTATCTGTTGTATCCATTTTGCCTCTTCTCTTTATTTTATTTTACATAATCAAAAACGGCATCGCGGTTGTTAACTGGCAATTTCTGACTCAACTTCCTAAACCTGTTGGTGAGATTGGTGGTGGAATCTCCAACGCTTTGGTGGGAACCGGTATTTTGATACTTATCTCCTTCCTGATATCTGTTCCTTTAGGGATATTTGCAGGTATTTATCTTTCTGAACAAAGAGAGAAAAAACTTGCTTCTTTTGCAAGGCTCTGTGTAGAAATATTGCAAGGAATTCCCTCTATTGTAATCGGTATTATTGCTTATACATGGATAGTTCTACCTATGGGTAGATTTTCTGCTTTTTCTGGAGGAATAGCACTCGGTATCATGATGCTTCCCGTAGTTGTAAGAACCACAGAAGAAACATTAAAACTTATCCCTTATGAACTTAAGGAAGCATCCTTTGCACTAGGAGTATCCTATCACAAAACAATTCTTAAAGTTATTCTTCCTGCAGGCATGAGTGGAATTATTACAGGGGTTCTTTTAAGTATTGCACGAATCACTGGTGAAACAGCTCCACTACTTTTTACTGCTTTTGGTAGTCCTTTCATGAACTTTAATATCTTTAAACCTGTAAATGCTCTTCCCCTTTTAATTTTCAACTATGCAACAAGTCCTTATCCTGAGTGGCACTCAATAGCTTGGGGAGCCTCTTTTGTATTAGTAGTTTTTGTCTTAACACTAAACCTTATCACTAAGATGGTATCTAAAAAATGGAAAACGCAATTTTGAAGATTGAAAATTTATCCGCCTACTTTGATGAGCACCAAGTACTGAGGGATATCAATCTCTCTATTCCCAAGAATAAGATAACCGCTATTATGGGACCTTCAGGATGTGGAAAGACAACTCTTATAAGATGCATAAATAGAATGCATGAACTTGTGCCTGGTGCAAGAGTATCTGGAAGAGTTCTATTGAACAATGAAGATATATACACCATGAATCCCATAATTGTGAGACGAAAAATAGGAATGGTATTTCAAAAACCTAATCCCTTTCCTACTATGAGTATCTACGAGAATACAATTGCAGGGTACAAACTTAATGGAATAAGGTTAAGCAAAGAAGAACAAGATAAAATTGTTGAAGACTCTTTGAAAAAGGCAGCACTGTGGGATGAAGTAAAAGATTTCCTACATAGAAAAGGAACATTTTTCTCAGGTGGTCAACAACAAAGACTATGTATAGCAAGAGCATTGGCAATGAAGCCTGAAATTCTTTTGCTTGATGAGCCAACCTCTGCCCTTGATCCTAAGGCTACTTCCCGTATTGAACAACTTGTTGCAGAACTTAAAAAAGATGTTACTATCATACTAGTGACTCATAATGTTGCTCAGGCAGCAAGAATTTCTGATTTTACTGCATTTTTGTATATGGGAGAGCTTGTTGAATTTGGGCCATCCAAGAAATTATTCACTGTACCTGAAGATAAAAGAACAGAAGAATATTTAGCAGGAAAGTTTGGATAAAAAGGAGAAAATAATGTTAGCAGAAAAAATAACTATGCTTAAAAATGAGCTTATAGAATATGCTAATTTAGTAGAACATATGATTGAAAAAAGTATAGAAGGTTTAATAAAAAAAGAGAAAAATATACTTTTGGAAGTGGTGGAGAAAGACGAAATGAAGGCAAACGATTTTGAACTTGAGCTAGATGAACTTTGCACCTCATTAATTGCCCGATACGAGCCTAAAGCAAAAGACCTTAGAACTATACTAATGATATTGAAAATGAACAACGATTTGGAGAGAGTGGGAGATCATGCGGTAAATATTGCTGAAAGTAATCTTTTTCTGATAGAAAAACCTCCAGTAAAACCTCTTATTGATATACCAAATATGGCACAGATTACAATGAAAATGTTAAAAGACAGTATAAATTCCTTTATAAACGAGGATGCAAAGCTGGCTAAGGATGTGTGTGAAAGAGATGATGTTATCGATGCACTGAGAGACCAAATCCTAAGAGAACTCATTACATTTATGACCTCTGATCCTTCTACAATCGAACGTTCCCTTCATTTACTTAGGATCTCAAGAAACTTAGAACGTGTAGCAGACCTTTCTACTAATATTTGTGAAGATGTCATATTTATGGTACAGGGAAAGGTTATAAAACATCACTATGATGAGAGAGGAAAATAAAAAATTTAATTTTTAATCCTATTTTCGGATGGATTCATTTTAAATTCTATCTTGAAATTTCTAACCATTAGTTTTCCTATAGTAAAACCTATAAATGCTCCAAGTGTATTTCCAATAAGTATACCCCACCAAACACCTGTAAGATTTAAGCTTAAAACAATTCCAAGAAAATACGCTATGGGAGCTGAAAGAATGATTGTTCTTGTTATAGTAACTGCTAAAGCAATTTCACCTTTTCCAACCCCTTGAAACATCGCTGAAGACAACATCCCAAGAGGGACAGTCGGATAGTGAAGTGTCATCCATCGAAGAAATGCTATAAGGTCACCTGCTATCCTTCTGGCTCTTTCAGAGTAGGTAAAAGCTAGGGTTATCTGAGGTGCAAACATAAATGTGAGTAACGATACAATTAGTTCTATAACAATACCTATTTTTATTGCATGCATATAGGCTGTATTAAGTTTCTCCGCATTTTTTGCTCCGTAGGCGGCTCCAGTGACTGAGGTAACAGCTACTGCCATCCCCATAAGAGGTATTATACCTATGGAAACTATTCTCCAGCCTGTAGTAAAAACTGCAACACCATCTGTTCCACCTACATTGATCACAATGAAGTTTAAAAATAGCATAGATACAGACATCGAAAGTTGTGCTAGTGAAGCTGGAATACCGACACGAAGGATCTCTTTTATTATTTTTTTCTTTAAATGAAAATCTTTAAACGTTATAGCTACATAAGTGTCACGCTTTAGAAAGAACCAATAAAAAAATAAAATCGCTGAGATTAACATTGAAGTTAAAGTTGCCCATGCTGCACCAACAACACCCATTCCAAGAACATATATGTATATTGGATCTAAAATTATGTTCAAAATAGAGCCGGCAACAATTGCATACATTGCTCTCTTTGTATCGCCTTCACCTCGAAGTATTGCATTTGCCATATTCGCAAAGAAAACAAATATTGCTCCTCCGAGGAGAATCTTCGCATAACTTATAGCCATATCTGCAACTTTATCTCTCGCACCAAGTAATGTAAAAACATTTTTTAAAAAAGGTAAAAAAGGTAAGCTTATTATAAGTCCTACAAATAAACCCATAAACAGGGTATGCACAGCGGTATTATCTGCTTCTTTTTTATTTTTTTCTCCTATCCTCCTAGATATGGCAGAACTTCCTCCAACACCTATACCGTTAGATAAAGCCATGATAAAAAAGAGGAAGGGAAAAAAAAGACCTACAGCAGCAAGAGCATCAGCACCTAAACCGGAAACCCATATTGCATCTACTAAATTATACATCGCTTGAACAAACATTGCTATCATCATTGGGATGGAAAGTTTTACTATTGCTTTTTTGGGATTACCTAAGAGATTTTTGACTCCTTCGGTTAGTTTTGCATCCATAAATCCTACTCCTTACTATTAGCTAATACAACCTTCAGAGCATTTTTTTTCAGCGTCCTCATTTATAAATTTTTTTTCTCAGTTACCCAAAAGCAAAATACATACCCTTTTGAATTTTTTGTCTCTGTTAGATTTTTATATGCATTAATTGTGAGAAGTGGATAATATGTAAGAAAATATTTCTTTGGGCTATCGAGAGAATCGGTTTTCACCTGGATTATAAACCACATATCTGTTACGACCAGATCTTTTAGCTTCATACATCGCTTTATCAGCAGATAACATTAATCTCTCTTCATCTTCTCCATGTTCAGGATAGAAAGCAATACCAATACTTACGGTGGTGCTCAATTTGTAGTTATCAATTATAAAGATTTCCCTAACAGACTCCAAAATCTTTTTAGCAACCTCTTCTGCATCTTCTTTTCTTTCAATATCTGGCAGAAGGATCATAAACTCATCTCCTCCCATTCGAGCAATAATATCTGTCTTACGCAGAACTTTTTTTATTCTTCTGGCCACAGCCTGCAAAAGTTTATCCCCTATATTGTGCCCCAATAAATCGTTCACTTTTTTAAACCAGTCAATATCAAGAATCATCACAGTAAGTCTTTTCCCTATACGACTTGTGTAAGAAAGTTCAATATTCAGACGATTAAAAAACGAAGCTCTGTTAAGAAGTCCTGTTAAGGTGTCATGTGTTGCCATATAGATGAGTTTCTTTTCTACCTCCTTGTAGTCTGTAATATCCCGCACAATGGATAGCACAACCAGTCCACCATCCTTCTCCTTCAAAGCAATATTATACCACTCACATCTTATCAGCTTACCTTGTTTAGTTAAACTCCAAGTTGAGCTATAATTAGAAATTTCCCCAGCTTTCACTCTCTTTCTGACGCTCTCTATCTCTTTTCTCCCATCCTTAGGTATGAGAAATTCAAATAAATTTTTTCCTACGACCTCTTCTTTCTTCCATCCAAAAATACGTTCTGCACTTTTGTTCCAATCGATAATCCCAAAATCCTCGGGAATCCAGACAATAAAAGCCAAAGGTGAGGCTTCGGCTATGGCTCTATAAACTGGCTCTTCTATTATCTTACTTCTTTCTCTCTCCACCCCTTTCCTTCTCTTGCAAACAGTCTTTTAATCTTTTAATACTATTTGTTCATCAAGATTATAAAATTTATAATTAAGTTTATTTCAAAACTACAAATATGTCAAAAATCATATTTCTCAGGTTGGAACAGTCTTATTTCATGGGAAGGACTTAACTTTACAGTTTAAGCTCTGGTAAATTTTTTTTGATATAAGATAGGCTTTCTCTGACCCATCTATCAGGATCATCCACCTGTCCACCTGGCTCTCCCATCTCAATTCCTGCAACAGGTACTTCGCCGTATCTTTTGCAGTTCTCCTCAATTCCAAGTTCAATTACCTTATCAATGTAAGGTTTAAAATCTACTTTTCCTGTACCAATTATACTGTTTGTATGCGAAAATGTATCTGTTTCACTTAAATGCACATGAAGAATCCTATTCTTTACCTTTTCCATCGCTTTTGGAGGCTCTCTAGTGATACAGAGATGTCCTATATCGATGTTTGGAAAAACATTAGGCATCTCAACATCCTCAATCATTTTTGCCATCTTCTCAA
>CAYRAK010000059.1:0-8565 GCA_964422215.1 uncultured Clostridia bacterium
AGGAGCTGGAGGTTATATCACACCTGCACCCCGCGGATGAGAATCGGAAAAGTCAGGCTTGGCTTTTTCTCAGGTTCGCTTCAGGTTTGCTATCCCTAAAAGAAAAAATGAAAGAACTGTCCTAACCTTAGGAAAAAAGCTTCTTCTTGACAAGAGAGGCCTTTATTGATATTATCCATAATAGAAAAGTGTAAAAAAGATAAAATTAAAGGCCGGAAAGGAGGTGAGAAAGATAAAAAGGCCATATAGAAGGTTTTTAGGAATGCAAATGTTTTACAAAGGAGAAAGGAATGAAAAAAATTGCTATTATAGTGGTAGGTGTAATGCTTATAATGGGATTAATGGTAGGTACAGCACCTGCCCAGAAGGATGTAACGCTCACCATCACTTGGGCTGCTTGGTATCCTGCTGACTATCTTGTAAAGCTCTCTGAAGAGTTTACCCGCCAGAACCCAAATATCAAGATAAAAGGAGCTTTTATTCCTTGGCCTCAATACCATGATAGAGTCTTTACTGAATTTGCCTCTGGTAAACCAAGCTTTGATATAGTTGTTCCTGATAGTCAATGGATAGGAGAGGCTGTACAGGGAGGACATCTATTAGAGATCACTGATTGGATGAAGAAAAATATAAACTTTGATGAGTGGTATGAGTTTCCTCTGCGCTCCTATGGAGAGTATCCTGACTATTCAGATCACTGGTACGGAGTTCCTCTTCTTTTGGATTTCGTTATGTGTGCCTATCGCAAAGACCTTTTTAATGATCCTAAAGAAAAGGCAGCTTTTAAGAATCAGTATGGGTATGAGTTAAAAGTTCCAGATACCTGGCAGGAACTTTTGGATATTGCAAGATTTTTTACCAGGCCTAAGCAGAATCTTTATGGATTTGCTACCTGGGAGGCACCAATTGCAACAGCAGGTCTTGCTGATGTATTTTTAGGCCCTTTTTGGTCCATGGGTGGAAATCTTTGGGATCCGAGAACAAAACATGTTCAGGGAATTCTCAATAATAAAATGGGTATAGAGGCTGCCAAGCTTTGGGTAGAGCTTTACAAAACTCATCCTCCTGGAGCAGCCAACTATAGCATTGATGAGACAATGACTGCTTTTCAACAGGGACTTGTATCTATGATAGCTATATACGCGATGTTTTATCCAGGACTTCTTGATCCCAGTTTGTCTATGTATGTTGATCAAACAGGATTTTTTACTGAGCCGGGCGCTATAGGATCTGATGGAGTTTTTAGACACTATGTTCAATTAGGAGGTCAAGGGCTCGCAGTTTCAGCATATACCCCTTACAAAGAAGAAGCTCTTAAATTTATAAAATGGACGACCACAGATGAATTTCAATGGAAATGGACCGAAGGAGGAAATTTCACAGCTAAAAAGTCGATTATAGAAGATCCTGCCTATCTTAAGAGATTTCCTGTGGCAGAGATAGCTCAGGTAGTAAGAGAGTCTGCTCCCCGCTTACGTGATTTCTGGGAAATTCCTCAGTACAACGAAATGGGTGAGTATCTATCTATCCAGCTTAATCAGGCCATATTGGGAAAGATAACACCAGAGGAGGCTATGGATAGAATTGCCAAACGCCACGAGGAGATTTTAAGAAGAGCAGGATACTACGATTAATAAATAATAAGGTATGAGCAGACATCCTCAAGAGAGGGTGTCTGCCTTTTAATAATAAGGGAAGCAAGGTGAGAAGACAAAAAATTGGAAGAGGATTTGGTAGGGGTGTAACTGATAATGCCTTAAAGATATATTTTCTTGTTCCTACTTTTGCACTTCTTCTCTTTATGATAATTTTTCCTCTTATTTGGTCTTTTTATCTTAGTTTTACTGAATATAATGCTGTTTCCGAGAAGCCACCGGTGTTTATAGGAGTAAGAAATTTTGCTCATATTTTGTCTGATCCTGAAGTTTGGACCCGGTTCATCATAACCGGAAAGTTTGTTGCTCTTGCTGTTCTTATTGAGTTTGTGTTTGGATTTGTTCTTGCTCTTCTTCTTAATAGAGAATTTCGTGGAAAAGGAATTCTTACAACTTTATATCTTCTTCCCATGATGTTTTCTCCGGTAGTTATTGGCAAATTTTTCGCTTTTATCCTTGATACCAACTGGGGTATTTTAAATTATGTTTTAGGCACATTGTTTGGTATGCCTAAGATAGCTTGGACCACAAGCTATGAGTGGGCTCTTTACTCTCTTGTTATAACCGATGTGTGGATTTGGACTCCTTTCATGCTACTTTTAACTTTAGCAGGACTTTCTACTGTACCTCGTTACCTTTATGAGGCAGCTGAAGTTGATCGAGCCTCAAGTTGGTTTAAATTTCGCTATATTACCCTTCCCCATATATTTCCTCTTCTGATACTGGCTCTTCTTTTTCGCACTATGGATGCTTTTAGATTTTTTGACATAGTTTATGTTTTAACCGGAGGAGGACCTGGTTATTCGACGCAGATTCTTCCCTACTATATTTATAAGCTTGCTTTTCAATATTGGCACACGGGAGAATCTTGTGCTCTTGCTTACATTTTTCTTGTTATAATTATTGCCCTTAGCAATATTTATGTGAATTATCTTAACAAATTGAGAGCAACATAAAGAATAAAAGGAAAATGAATCATATAAAAAGAAAAAAATACAAAGATCTTGTTATCATTGTAGTGCTAATTTTTATTCTCTGTATTTATCTTTTTCCTGTTTACTGGATGTTCGCAACTGCCACTAAGACAAAATTGGATGCTTTCTCTCTCCCTCCCAAGTGGATTTACCGTCCTATCTTTGACAATTTTAAAAACATATTCATAGCTGGTGCAGGAGGTGCTGTAGGGAGGGTGGAGATGAGAGGAGAATTTAGATGGTCAGCTTTTCCTCATCAGCTCTTAAATTCAATTATCGTAGCTTTTACCAGTACTGCTCTTGCGGTATTTATTGGTTCTCTTTCTGCTTATGTTTTTTCTCGATTTGATATAAAAGGAAAAAATGATCTTTTATTTGTAATATTGTCAAGCAGGATGCTTCCTCCCATAGTGATTGTTATTCCTCTTGTTATAATGTATCGAACTTTAGGGCTTTATGATACTCGTATCGGCCTTATTATTATGTATACTGTATTTAACCTTGCTTTCACAGTTTGGATAATGAGAAGTTTTATTGACGAAATTCCAAGAGAGTATGAAGAGGCAGCTATGGTGGATGGCTACTCCCGATTTCAGGCATTTTTCAAATTTGTCCTCCCAGAGATGAAACCAGGAATGGTAGCAACGGCTATATTTAGTCTTATTATGGCCTGGAATGAGTTTACCTTCTCGCTCCTTTTAACCGGGGAAAATGCAAGAACTGCTCCACCAGCAATTGCTCAGTCTTTGGGTACAGCAGGAATTAACTGGGGACATATTGCTGCAGGCTCTGTACTAATGGTAGTTCCGGTAGTGGTTTTTACTTTTCTTTTAAGAGGGAACTTAATTAGAGGATTTACTTTTGGAGCAATAAAAGGATAACATTGGATGAATGCAATGAAAAAACATTTTATTACTATTTCAATAGTTCTTATCCTTTTTGGTATCTTTAGCATGTGTCAACCTTTTACTTTTTTCCTCTATCACTACGGTTTTGCTATTCTTGGAGCAGGAGCTGCACTTTATATAATTTTGTCACATTTATAACAGATGGCCAAAATAACTGTAAAAAATTTAACAAAAAGGTTTGGTAAACTTGAGGCAGTTAAAAGTTTAAACCTTACTGTAGAAGAAGGTGAATTTGTGGTACTTCTTGGACCTTCTGGTTGTGGAAAAACAACAACTTTGCGCTGTTTGGCTGGTCTTGAATATCCAGATGAGGGGGAGATCTACTTTGATGATGAGCTTGTAAATGATCTTTCTCCCTCTGATAGAAATGTAGCTTTTGTTTTTCAATTTTATGCTCTTTATCCTTACCTTAATGTATATGATAATATAGCTTTTCCCTTAAGAGCGGAGAAGACTCCAGAAAAAGAGGTTAGAGAGAGAGTAAATGCTGTTCTAAAACTTTTAAAAATTGAAAATATAAAGACAAAAAGCCCAAGAAAGCTTACAAGTGGAGAGGCCCAGAGGGTTGCTTTGGGCAGAGCTATAGTTCGTAGACCCCGAGCGTTTCTCCTAGACGAGCCTCTGAGTAACCTTGATGCAAAATTTAGAGAAGAGATGAGACTTGAACTTAGAAGGCTTCAGACCCATCTTGGAACAACCACCTTATATGTAACCCATGATCAAGCAGAGGCTGTATCAATGGCTGATAGAATAGTTGTTATGAACCTGGGAGTGGTTCAGCAAATAGGAGCCCCTAAAGAAATTTACAATCATCCAAAGAATTTATTTGTGGCAAACTTTATAGGAAGCCCTGGAATGAACTTTTTAAACTGTAAATACCAGCAAGGAAAACTTATAGGGGATGCAGGTCTTTTTGCTATTTTTCTTGATAAAAAGCTGCAGAAGATAGTATCTGATAGGGCAAAAAGTGAAAATTTAGTTTTGGGAGTAAGACCAGAAGATATTGTCCTCACCTCATATGATGATCCTCAAGGTATAAATTCAGAGGTTTACATTGTTGAGCCTTTGGGAACAGAAAATATTGTCAACCTTAAAATAGGTGAGCATATAATAAAGATGAGAGCTGATCCAGATTTTTACCCACGGATAGGAGAGAAACTTAAAATAAAGATAAAAGAAGGTAAAATGCATCTTTTTGACAAAAAAACAGAGGAGAATCTTTTCTAGTATGGCATCTGTAAGATTGGTGAATGTTACCAAAAGATATGGTGAGCTTGAAGCTATAAAGAAGATAAACTTGTATATAAAAGATGGAGAACTTTTGGTTCTTTTAGGACCTACTGGAGCAGGTAAAACAACTACTTTAAGGTCAGTGGCTGGTTTGGAGAAACCAGAAGAAGGAGAAATTTACATTGGCGAGGAGAAAGTTAATGATCTTCCACCTGCAGATAGAGATGTTGCCTTTGTGTTTCAGAACTATTCTCTATACCCAAGGTATACCGTTTTTGAAAATATGGCTTCTCCATTAAGGGCAAGAGGAATGGGAAGAGAGGAGATAGACAAAATTGTAAAAAGAACGGCCAAGATGCTCCATATAAGTCATCTTCTTCATCGTAAACCAGAGCATCTAAGTGGTGGGGAGATGCAGAGGGTAGCTTTAGGTAGAGCTCTTGTTAGAAAACCTCGAGTTTTCCTAATGGATGAGCCTTTAACTAATCTTGATGCAAAGCTAAGAGAGGAGATGAGAGCAGAAATCAAAAGACTGCAAACTGATATTGGTGCTACTTTTTTCTATGCCACACCGGATCAAGCTGAGGCACTGTCAATGGCTGATAGAATAGCTGTTTTAAAAGATGGAGAAATCCAACAAATTGGTGCTCCTAGAGAAATTTATAATAATCCTTTAAATATGTTTGTTGCTACTTTTTTGGGAAGTCCCGGGATGAATCTTTTACCTTGTGAACTTGAGATGGAAAATAATGGAAGGTTGAATGTAGGACCAGGAAAATTTAAAATTTCCCTCTCGGAAGATAAGCTTAAAAGAATAAAAGAATCTTCAGCCTCTGAGTTTATATTTGGTATAAGGTGTGAGGATATTTCAATAAGTAAGCAAAAAAGTCCAGGTTATGTTCAGGCAAAGATGGACGTTATGGAGCTTATGGGTTCTTGGAGTATTATAAGTTTAAAATTGGGAAAATATTTTGTAAAAGTACGAACAGATGCGGATTTTGAGGCTAAACAGGGAGATACAGTCTGGATAAAACCGGATGAGAGACGAATACATCTTTTTGATAAAAATACAGAAAAAGCTATCTTTTAAATGGAGGTTAAGATGGAAACATATACCCCAAAAATTTCCATAGGAACCTGGGCTTATGCTATTGGGCCTTATCAGGATAATCCAATTCCTTTAGGGGAAGTTATTGAAAAATTAAAAGAACTTGGTTTTGATGGAGTTGAGCTTGGAGGATTTAAACCCCATGCTCATCCAGATCTTTATCCCGGGAAAAAAGAAAGAGAGAAACTTGTTGATATGTTAAAGAAAAATAATTTGGAAGTTCCTTCTTATGCTGCAGACCTTTGGTCATTTCCATTTGCTGAAGGTGATCCCGAAGTTGTAAAAAAATACAAAGAGTTTTTTAAAAGAAGTGTTGATTTTTGTTTTGACTGTGGAATACCTAAAATTAGGGTAGATACAGTAACCCATACACCTCCTCCCGAAAATCTTGACCCTGAGGTTGCTTGGAGAAGAGTTAAGGATATGTTTTCCTGGTGCTCAGATATAGCAGCAGAAAAAGGTCTTACCGTTGTGTGGGAGTTTGAACCCGGATTTATAATCAACAAGCCTCATGAGGTGAAAAGAATGGTTCAAGAGGTAGGGAAAAATAATTTTAAAGTTCTCTTTGACACTTGCCATGCTCATATGTGCTCAGTTCAAGCTGCAAAGCAAACTCCTCCCTTTGATAAGTTAGAGGGAGGAGCAGGGGAGTTTGCAAGACTTCTTAAGAATATGATTGGGCATGTGCATGTGATTGATTCTGATAATACTTTGCACGATAATGAAACAAGCACTCATGCTCCCTTTGGAGAAGGGGTTTTGGATTTTAAGACTCTTCTTCCTGTTATACGTGATGCAGGATATACATCTGAGTGGTGGTCGATTGACCTTTGTTTTTGGCCTGATGCCTGGAAAGTAACAAAAAATTGCAAAAGTTACCTTGATAACCTTTTTAAGGAATTAGGATGGAAATAAAAGCTCTTTTTAGGAGAGAAAGATGCCAGAAAAAATGAAGGCACAAGTTTTCTACGAGCCAGAAAATATGAAATTGGAAGAAGTTGATATTCCAACTATTGCTGACGATGAAGTGCTAATAAAAGTTAAAGCTTGTGGTATCTGTGGTTCTGATATAGCGTATTATTGGGGTTTATCCCCCCTTGAAACACCTACTGGTAAGGGTCCTTTAATATTAGGACATGAGCTTGCTGGTGAAGTGGTTGAGGTAGGCAAAATTCCTAAAAGTTTGGGGCTTTTTAAGGTGGGAGATAGAGTAACATGTGAACCTGTGCAATATTGCAATGCTTGTGAGGTATGTAAGCGAGGGATGGTAAATCTTTGCGAAAACAAAACTGTCCTTGGAGTATCTGTCGACGGAGGATTTGCCGAGTATGTGAAATCGAAGTATACAAGTCTACATAAACTTCCAGCTAATGTTTCATTTGAAGAAGGTTCACTTATAGAGCCTCTTGCTGATGCTGTATACGCAATAGACAACCTTGATGTATCTCTTGGTAGCTTTTGTGTTATATTTGGTCCTGGTCCTATTGGTAATATGATGGTGCAGCTTGCAAAATCAAAAGGTGCAGGTAAGGTTGTTTTAGTTGGAACAAGAGATTATAGACTGGAGCTTGGGAAGGATGCTGGTGCTGATGAAGTGGTGAATGTGAAAGATGAAAAATCCCCGTATTACACTCATAATTTGATTGATAGGATTAAAGACTTAACTGGAGGAAAAATGGCCGATCGGGTAATATGCGCAACAGGAAATGTAAGTGCAATGCAAGATGCTCTTAAAGTATCAGGGAGAAGAAGTATCATTGTTTATTTTGGACTTCCAGGTCCAGAGGATAAAATAGAAGTTCCTGCTCTTGATTCTCTTTTAATGGATAAGACCATTCGTTTTTCCTGGCTCAGTCCTCTTACCTGGCCTCAGGCTATACAATCTATTGCAGAAGGTTTGGTAAATGTGAAAAAGTTGATTACCCACACATTTAGCATTGAGGATACTTTGGAAGGATTAAAGAGAATTAAAAATAAACTGGATAATCCTATGAAGGGGGTGGTGGTTTTTCCTTAATTCAAAAATAAAATTCTTATAACTTGTGCAAAATAAGTACTTGATAGGAGGAGAAAATGAAGTTAGGAGTTCTTACTGTTTTATTTCAGGATAAGTCATTAAAAGAAGCTCTTGATATAATAGTTGATTTAGGAATCGAGGCAGTTGAGATTGGCACAGGAGGATATGTTGGAGATGCTCATTGTAAACCTGATATTCTTTTAAAAGATGAAAAAGCTTTTGATGATTTTAAAGAAACAATTGAAGAAAAGGGCATTATGATAAGTGCTTTAAGCTGTCATGGCAACCCTCTTCATCCAGATCCAGAAATTAGCAAATCTCATCACGAAGCTTTTCAAAAAACTGTTCTTCTTGCCGAGAAACTTGGAGTGGATAGAGTTATAACTTTCTCGGGATGTCCTGGAGGATCAGATGCTGACAAGACTCCAAATTGGATAACCTGTCCCTGGCCAGGTTTTACTGACATTCTTAAATGGCAGTGGGAGAAAAAAATTATTCCTTACTGGAAAGAGCAGGCAAAGTTTGCCAAAGATCATGGAATAAAAATTTGTCTTGAAATGCATCCAGGGTTCTCCGTGTACAACCCTGAAACCTTGCTTCGTCTAAGGGAGGAGGCAGGTGATAATATTGGAGCAAATTTTGATCCCAGTCATCTTTTTTGGCAAGGGATAGA
>CAYRAK010000060.1:0-8548 GCA_964422215.1 uncultured Clostridia bacterium
AAGACCTCTAAGACCTTTTAAAATATCCACGATAGCTGCGAAAACTAAAAGACTCATAACAAGATACTTTATAAACGAAGGCTTTGCTATTGTTGATAACTTCGCTCCTATTCTTGATCCTATAGTAACACCTAATATTGAAGGAACACAGATAAGGGGTAAAACAGCCCCTTTAGCCATATATACCCAAGAAGCAGCTGCACTGTTTACAGTTATAATAGCCATGCTAGTTGCAACAGAAATCTTTATAGGTGCACCCATAACTAAATTCAAAACAGGGACATTCGCCCACCCAGAGCCTAAGCCAAACATTCCAGCTATAAACCCTACACCACCAAAAAAAACAAGGCCTAAAGGTAAATTTGTAATTTTATACTCAATAACTCTCTTAAAAGACGGCTCGTACCAGCTTCCTGTAAGATTAAGTTTTTTAGAAAAAAAATCAACCTTTTTTACATCAGGAAACTCAACTTTTTTTGAACTAATCATTATAATAAAAATAAAAAAAAGCAAAATCCCAAGCATGATAGCAAAATAAGATTCGCTTGAAGGAAAAGCACTTGTCATCCATAGCCCTGTTATACCTCCTAATATAGAAGTTATAATGGACACAACCGTAAGGGGAGACATTATTTTTATATTAGCAAGTCTTCTTCTGATAAGATATGGTGTAGAAGATAAGGCGCTTGTTAAAGCCATTATAAGTCCTGTTCCTCTTATAAAGTCGATACTAAAAGGGAAAAAAGCGGTAGCAAGTGGCACAAAAAGAACTCCTCCTCCCACTCCACTTAAAGGAGACACTACTCCTATAGCAAAAGTAAAAAGAAACAGAGAGAAAATCCATTGCAATAAAGTTAAATCCATTTTTTAACTCCCTGAGGTTTAGACAAAATTTCTCATTTTTTAAAATACTCCTCCAAAGAGGATAAAAAAGCGTCCCTTTGTTTTCTCATAATGAACTGGCCAGGCAATTCCTGTTCGCATAAGAAGGGAGTATTTACCAAAGGGAAGCATTCTAAGACGAAGTTCTAATCCTGCATCTTCTCTTATGGAAACATTTTCCAAATTTTCTTCCTCCCGCCAGGTACATCCTGCATCATAGAATAAAGCTCCTCCAATACTATCAAGATAGAAAAAAGAGGAACCTCCTATTCTCCTCCACCAATTAAACCTATACTCAAGAGATGAGAATAAAAGATTTTCTCCCAACAAAAGATCTTGCTTATACCCTCTTAAATTATCCCAACCACCAAGACTAAAAGCAATACGGGGGAAAGGTTTTTTATTTTCCACCTTTTTCCCAAGTAGTCTAATCGCAAAACTTTTTCTTTTGGAAATTCTCCAGTAGCTTTTAAATTCAGCATCCCACATAAGATAGCAAAGCTCACTTTCAATTTCATCTCCTGCCCATTCTGCACCTAAATAAACTGTTTTCCCCCAGGGCAAAACCTCAGGCTCACGTACTGGAGTAAGGTCAGCATACTGTATCCAGACTCTCACTTTCCTCACCTTGCCTCTCCAATGAGAAAGATCCAACGAAGAATTAAAAAGATAGGTGTCAACTTCTCTTGAAGAATAGTTTGCTCCAACTGCAAACTCATCATTTAAAAGATATTGTATACCTCCTGTGCCCCCACTTATCTTTACTGGAAAAACCTCGTCCTGAAAACTTGACCATCCTTCTCTTTTATAAAAGTTTAAAAAAAATGTAGGATAAAAACTTCTATTTATGTAAATAACATCATATTGTACACTATCACTTAGATAAAAAGAGCCTCCGATTCCATGATGCTCTAGAACATCTGATGCGTAAAAGTCAAGGGAAAAGTATGATTCTCCATCGCTTACCGAAAACCAAGGGAAAATGTAGTGTAACCGCAGCTCAGGCCTGTAGGGATAAAACTTGAGCTCAAAGAAATTTTTTTCAGGTTTTTCGAGAGATTTTTTATCAAAACCTATCTCAGCAATGATTTCTTCACCACTTTTCCTAGAAGAGAACTTCTCCTGTTTCTTTTTCCCTTCAGGACGAGATTTCCATATAGACTCAAGCTCTTTTACTCTGAAAACATAAAGAGAAAACCTTCCTTCCCTATAACCTGAAATAACAACTTTTTTCCCATCCCTAGATAATGAAGGATCAAAAACTCCTCCTTTCACATTAGTATACCTTATAAGATGGCCACTTTTTATATCCACAGACCAGAGATTAAAAACGTTATCTTCCCTATTAGATACAAAAAGTACCCTTCTCCCGTCTGGAAAGAACATAGGGCATCTATCATCTGCATTATCCTCCGTTAAAGGATAAATTGTTTTATCCTCCAGTCTCATAATGTATAAATCTCTTTTTCCTTTTGAAAATCTCACAAAGACAACTTTTTTTCCATCGGGAGAAAAATGGGGAGAGAAATTCTGTGTCAAACCATCATTATCCGAGGTTAAAGGAAAAATCTTTTCAGTTTTAAGTTCAAGAATATAAAGATTAGCGTTGCCTCCTTCTTTTTTAACAAAAACTATCTTTTCTCCATCTGGGGAAAAGACAGGCTCAGAGGCTCTCTCTCCATAGGTGAGTCTCTCTATTTTATAAGTTCTCAGGTTAATCTTATAAAGGTCAGAAATAAAACTTTTCTTTGGAAGATAAAAGCTTGTTTTGGAGTATACTATCCATTTTCCATCAGGAGAAAAGGAAAAAAAAGGATTTACCCCTTTTACAAGTCTTTGTACCTTTTTTGTGGAAAGATCCATAAGATAAAGATCAAAGAAGGAAAAGTCATAGTCTTTATCTGACACAAAGGCTAGTTTTTCTTCTGTGGGTGAAAAAAGAGGAGAGGATGCTTTTACTCCCCAGCTCAAAAGTTGCTTTTCCTTCGGAAGTTCTCTTCTACCATCATTTTTCTCATAACGCTTAATAGCCCATTCTCTCCATTCCTTGTAGAGTTCCTCTATATCTTTTTTTAAAACTTTTTTAACTGCTTCATTAAAATCGAGAAAACGAGGAACAGGATAAATGGTTGTCTCTCCAGTTACACTTATAACTCCTACAACTTTCATCAAAGGTTGACTTCGAAGTTCATCAAAAATAAAAGAGATTTTATCTTTTCCGTATGTATCAAAAATGTAACGAACAAAACTATCTGATTGGTAATAACCTGCCATTCTTCCCCACCCATCAAAAAAATAAAAAGCTCCAAGATCTCCCTCTGACATTAAATTATTTTCTCTTGCTCTATCTCCTACAACCATTTCTTTCAAAGGATGCCACTCTTCACCCAGATACTGAGCTAGTCCTTCAACAAACCACATGGGGATAACTAAATTGGCTATCGCACGCCTTATAGGAAAAACTGACTCATCAATTGCAGCAAAGCTTACATAATGAACAAGCTCGTGTCCTATTACTTCTTTCATCCAAGATAGACTTCCTGCTGTCTGGGTAGGATCAGATTGGGCTTGAATAACAATCTTTCTTTCAAAAATGGAGGTATACCCTCCTGTTGTATCATTATAATTTTCTATTACTATAGGAATTTTGGATTTAGGGTGATGCCCAATAGCCTTTGTTATATCCTGATAAATATCCTCAGCTACATTGGCTGCATTATGAGCAAATTTTTCCTCATCTTGATGATAGTGAATGAGAAAATGAGGAGTCTCAATTACTTTCCACTTAAGCTCTGGGTGATTAAATTGGGCGCAGGATAATGGGGGAAGGAAAAAAAGTAGAAGTAAAAATAGAAAAATTTTTACTATCCACCACTTAGCACATTACACTCCCTCATGCACTCACTTAAAAAGTAAAGGAACAAAAGCTAACGTTAACATAGGATGATATAAAATTCTCTTTTAGAGAATTTTACCCACCTTTACCTTAATTTCTCTCACATCCTCAATTCCAACAGTGTTATTCAAATAATTTTTAACCACAGTTTGAAGCTCATCTATAAGTCTTGGAATTTCTCCCTGAGCGTGAACTGATAAATTAAGAAAAACATCAAGTCCCTGTTCGGTAGATTTTACCTTAGCCTTTAAATCTTCAACTCCTTGAACTTCTCTTCCAACTCTTTGAATAAACTCACATATCGCTCTTTGAGATATTTCAATCTCACCTAAAGGGTTCTTTAGGGGTATTGTAGTTTCTTTTCTTCCTGTAGTCCAAGTAACTAAGGGAAGGTACACACTTAATACAATAAAGAAAGCAAAAACTACACTAGTGGCAACTCTTATGAGAATATTAAGGTCAATTGCAGTTAAGGCACTAAAAACTAAAATTTTTGGAAGAATCTCTGTACTGACGAGAAACCCTCCAAGAGAAAGAGCACCTAAAGCAATTAAACTAATAGCCCATAAAATTTTCTGGTAAATTCTCATATTATCCTCCTTGAGATTAAGAGGAAAACTTAATCCCTTTGATGGTTATATTTATTTTTCTTACAGGGCTTCCCAATGTTTTTTCTATCTCCTCTCTTAATCTTCTTTGCACTGTTTCAACAAGAGTTGGGATGGAGACTTCTTTTTTAGCAATTAATCCAAGAGAAATTTGCATGCCCTCTTGTTCCTCTTTAATCTTTATATCCTTACCAAAGAAACCTCTTTTAATAGAATAAACTCCTTCTACTTCTTTTGTTATCCTACTTATAAGATCTATTAAAGCCTTTTTTTCCACTCGGTATGCTTTTTCTTTCCTCAAAAAAGCCTCCCTTCATTTAATCTTCTCCATAAGTTCTTCCTCAACAAAAGTTGTATAGAAAGTTCCTTTTACAAAGGCCTCGTGCTCTATTATCCTTTGATGAAAAGGAATTGTAGTTTTAACTCCTTCTATAACAAATTCCTCAAGAGCTCTTCTCATTCTGCTTATAGCCTCAGAGCGATCTTTTCCCCAACTTATAAGTTTTGCAATTAGAGAATCATAGCAAGAAGGAATTTTGTAGCTGGTAAAAACGTGTGTATCTACTCTAATTCCCGGTCCTCCAGGAATATGAAAAGCGGTAACTTCTCCTGGAGAGGGAGCAAAATTTTTATCAGGATCCTCAGCATTAATTCTGCATTCAATGGCAACTCCTTTTATTTTTATATCCTCCTGAGTGTACCCCAAAGGTTCTCCTCCTGCTACTCTTATCTGATCCTTTACAAGATCCATCCCTGTAACCATCTCTGTCACAGGATGCTCTACCTGAAGACGCGTATTCATTTCCATAAAGTAAAATTGCCCATCCTCATCAACCAAAAATTCAACAGTTCCTGCTCCTGTATAGCCAAGCTCTTTTGCTACTTTAATTGCTACTTTTCCCATTCTCTCTCTTAACTTTTCATCTATAAAAGGAGAAGGAGACTCCTCTATAAGTTTTTGATATCTTCTTTGGATAGAGCAGTTTCTTTCACCAAAATGCACTATTTGACCAAAATTATCAGCCATTATCTGAAACTCTATATGTCTTGCCCTTGTCAGATACTTTTCTATGTAAAGATCAGGTCTTCCAAAGGCAACTTTACTTTCCTCCCTTGCAAGGTCAAAAAAAGTATTAAGATCGTCTTTTCCCCAAATTACTCTCATCCCTCTACCACCACCACCCATCGCTGCTTTCAGTATCACAGGATAGCCAATTTGCGAGATAATCTCCTCTGCTTCTTTTTTATCATTTATTAAAGTATCTGAGCCAGGAATTACCGGTATACCTGCCTTTGCTAGAATATTTCTAGCCTCCAGTTTATTACCAAGTTTTCTCATAACCTCATGAGGTGGTCCAATAAACTCTATCCCAGAGCTTCGGCAAATTTCAGCAAACTGCTCATTTTCAGCCAGAAAACCATATCCCGGATGAATAGCATCAGCACCGGTAACCTCCGCAGCACTTATTATGCGGGCTATATTTAGATAACTTTCAACAGGTTCTCTTGGACCTATACAAATTGCCTCGTCAGCAAAAAGCACAGGCAGTGATTTTTCATCCTCTTTAGAAAAAACAACAACTGACTCTATTCCAAGCTCTTTGCAAGCTCTCACAATACGCAGTGCTATCTCCCCTCTGTTAGCTATGAGAATTTTAGAAAACAATTATTCTTCCTTCTCAATTAAAAAAAGTTCCTGATCGTATTCAACAGGATGACCATTTTCAACCAATATCTTTTTAATTGTCCCATTTACCTCCGATGTTATTTCATTCATAACTTTCATAGCTTCGATAATACACAAAGTTTGACCTACACGAACAAACTGCCCCTCTTCAACAAAGGGTGGTCTATCAGGAGAAGGCGCTCTATAGAAAGTACCCACCAAAGGAGATCTTACATAGAACAGTTTATTTTCATCTTCTTTTTTTTCTTCTTTAAAAGACTCCTTCGGAACCTCAATTTGCTCCATCTGGGGTATTTCTCTCTCATTTATCAAAGGCTGAGATGTCCTTTTAACTAAACGAAAACGAACACCTTCCTCTTCTATTTCTAGCTCAGACAGAGAAGATGCCTCAAAAATACTTATTATTTTACGTAGCTTCTCTAAATCCATTTTTACATCTTTTATATTTTTTCCACATATTCTCCGGTTCTTGTATCTATTCGAATTATATCCCCTTCTTTTACAAAAAGAGGAACCTGCACTTTATAGTTTGACTCCAATATAACAGGTTTGGTAGCAGAACCAACTGTATCGCCTCTCACGCCCGGCTCTGCCTTTTTTACCTTCATATCTACAAAAGTTGGAAGTTCAATTCCTATTACCTTTCCTTCGTAGGTTAAAAGATTAACCTCCAGATTCTCCTTAAGAAAAGGGACCTTAGTAGCAATTTTATCCTTATGAATAATTCTCTCCTCGTAGGTCTCAAGGTCCATGAAGTGAAATTCATCACCTTTACTGTAAAGATATTGAGCTGGCTTTTGCTCAATAAAAACGTCTTTTATCTTCTCGTCAGGTTGAAAAATCTTTCTTATAACCTGAGAGGTGTTAAAATCTTTTAATTTTGTTCTCACAAAGGCACCACCTCGTGCCCTCTTTACATGTTGAAACTCCTCCACTATATAAATTACACCATCTATCTCAATTTTCATACCCTCTCTTAAATCATTTGCTGTAATCATGGTAAAATTTTACCTCCTTGAGATGTTACTAAAATCGTATCTTCTATCCTTACTCCTCCTTCTCCAGGGAAATATATTCCTGGCTCAACAGTAACCACCATTCCTTCTTGCAGAGGAGTATTTGATTTAGAGCTAAAAAAAGGCTCCTCATGAATTTCCAGTCCTACTCCATGACCTAAGCTATGCAGGACATTTTCCTCGTATCCTGCTTCCTTTGATCTCTCTCTAATTTTTTTCTCAACTTGGGCACATTCCACCCCGGGTTTTATATTCTCTATCGCTAATCTTTGAAGATTTTTTACAAATTCAATAACTCTTTGCCATCTTTCAGATACACCATCCCAAACAAAAGTCCTTGTCATATCTGCACAGTAGTTTCCAACCTTTGCTCCAATATCAATTAATACAAGTTCACCTTTCTTTAACTTGCGAAGGCTAGGTTTACCATGAGGAAGGGAAGTTCTCTCTCCAAAAAGAACTATTGGAGGAAAGGATACATCGTCTGCCTCTTTGAGAATATAACTTACAGCCTTCCTTAAAACCATCTTCTCAGTAATTCCTGAGTAAAGAATTCCTCTAAGATACTCTAGGGCAGATTTTGTAACCTGGCATGCTTTCTTAATACAATCAATCTCTTTTTCCTCTTTTACCGACCTTATCTTCTCAACAAGACCACAGCAGGGAATAAGTTCTCCTTTAAACCTTTCCTTTATCTTTTTATATTGATTAAAGGATAAAAAATTTGCTTCAAAACCGCACTTTAAGGGACCAATTCTTTCGCTTAACTCTCCTAATTTCTCCTCTATACTGTTCTTACAGATAATAGGCTCCCAATTAAAAAAGTTTTTTTCCACCTCCTCCTGATACATAGGTTTTGTAAGGACAAATTTTCTCTCACCAGCAAAGAAAGCTGCTCCTTCAATCCAAATCCCAAAAAAATAAAAGATATTTGTACTATCAGTTATAAGAAAAGCATCAATTTTTTCCTTCTTCAGTTGTGTCTTAAGTTTTTCCCATCGAGATTCCATGTTTACTCCAGATACTTTTTCAAATTTTCGTCCTCTAAAATTGCATTTACAAGATCTTTTACTTTCTGGGAAAGCTCTTTTTTCACAATAAGTAGTCCTTTATCACAATTTATAACTATTATATTGGACAGTCCTATAACTCCTAAAATTTTGTTCTCTCTATTTATAAAAGTGGAACCTACACTTTCTATCCCTTTTACCAATCCTTTCATTATATTGCCCTGCTTGTCTTTTGAGAATATTCTCTCAAGAGCCTGCCAATCACCTATATCATCCCAGAAAAAATCTCCAGGAACAGCAATAGCCTTATCCGTTTTTTCCATTACTGCATAATCAATGGAGATTTTAGGTAAATTAGGATAAATTTCTCTTTTAACCTTTTCCTCCTCGGGGGTATCTAAAAATTTTTGTATCTTCTCAAGCCCCTCATAAAGTTGAGGCAGATATTT
>CAYRAK010000061.1:0-8504 GCA_964422215.1 uncultured Clostridia bacterium
GCAGGATGAAAATGTGTTTAAAATACTTGAGCTTGTTTTATCCTCTGTTAAAAAAATGGCAAGAGAGAAGGCTGCCATATTGAGGTAAAATTTTTTCCAAAATTTATGGAAGAGAAAGATCTCTTTTAAATTAACTTTAGGGTTTTCTATTATACCGCTCCTCACAATTTCATTGTTAGGAAACACTCCTGATATTTCTGAAAATTATGATAGCAAAAATTAGGGATTTGTTAAACTGAGATAGTAAATGGACCAAGAGATTGTTATCAGGGGACCTTCTGCAGGAAATAAATTTTTACGTTGACTGAAGGTTAATTTTTACTACACTTGAGAAATGTGAGGAGATGAAAAATTTGCAGAAAGATAAAATATCTCGACACTGTAAAACTACCATGAAAAAGAAAGAAAAAGGTATTTTATTTGGTACCCTTGCTGTAACATTTATGGCACTCATCTGGCTTATTATTAGAAGTGGTACCAGGATCGATTGACTTCGATATCCCTGCCAAAGAACCAGTTTAAACATAGTTATAGTAGGAATGCCTCTCATAGGATCATTGATAGGAGGAAGTAAAGTTTTGAGCTATCTGAAGAGAAAAAAGATAAGATTTTTGTTATTAACGGTGGCAGTTGTGTTAGCAGGGGGATTAATTTTCTTTTATCTTCCTTTTCCAGATTTTATCTCATCTATTCTGAGTTCTGAAACAATCTATGCAGAAAATAATCAAAACTTAAAACTTACACCACTTTATTCTGCCTCTCCTGTGTCCAGAATATATATTGCTCAAGGGAAAAATACTACTCACAGCCTTAATTTGTTGCTATCGTTTATGAATGAAAAAGGACTCTCATTATATGAAACCTCTTCGAAGAATGGTATTATTAGTAAAGATGATACGGTACTTATAAAGGTTAACGGAGAGTGGGAAGAGAGAGGAGGGACTAACACAGATCTTCTCAAGACATTTATTCAGAAGATTCTTGAGCATCCAGAAGGTTTTATCGGTGAAGTGGTTGTAGTAGAAAATGGACAATGGGCCATACATTTTGACTCTCCCAGGAGCAATGCAGAAGATATAACTCAGAGCTTTCGAAAAGTTGTGGACTATTTTCAAAATCAAGGCTATAAGGTTTCTCTGTATGATTGGACACAAATTGGAGGAATAGCTGGGAATATAGTCGTTATTGACGAGAATGAGAGAGAAAAAGTGGTTATGTAGATATGCCTCAAGGAGTCTCTTACCCTATATTTACCACAAAATTTGGTACTCGAATTAGCCTGAAAGATGGAATATGGAAGGATGGAAGATACGATAAATCAAAACTTAAATTTATCAATATGCCGGTACTTAAAAGTCACTCTTTGATGGGAGTAACTGCAGCAGTAAAGCACTACATGGGTGTTCTTTCTACATCTCTTTGTAATGATGGATTTGACCAACATGAAGGAATAGTTTATGAAGGACTTCTGGGAAAACTGATGACACAGGTTATCTATCCTGACCTTAATATCCTTGATGCAAATTATATCGGTGTAAGTTCCAGGGGACCAGCCTCAAGTTATGAAAGTGCCTACAGAGCCAATATTGTTTTAGCTAGTAAGAACCCAATAGCTCTTGACTACTATGCTGGAAAGTATATTCTTTACCCTCTTACCAGATTTGAGCGACATAATCCTGATAACAAAGACACCTCTAGATATGGACGATATCCTTACAACTCCTTCCGTCAGTATTTAAGAGCCTCCCTTGAAGAGTTAAAGAAGGCCGGATATCAGGTAACCATGGATGAGAAGGAAATTCAAACCTATGTTTTACAGCCCAAGATGTAAAATTAAGGTAAAATTATGAAAAAAATAAAACTGTATTTTATATTATTGCCAATAATGGTAATATTAATTCTAATTATTTTTAATTTTAATGGTTTACTGATACAGAGAATACTATACTCAGCCTCTTCTCAACAAAACACAGAATTGCTACAAGAAGTAGAACTTCCCACACCCAGATATAAGGGGAAGTTTTCTGTAGAAGAGGCTATTTTCCAGAGAAGGAGCAGAAGAAAATATAAAAAAGAAGCAATCACTCTTAAAGAAATTTCTCAAATTCTATGGGCTGCAGCAGGCTCTACTGTAGATGTAGTAACCGGTGCCACTAGAACTGTACCTTCTGCAGGAGCGTGTTATCCTATAGAAACCTATCTTATAGTAGGGAAAGTAAAAGAGCTTGCTACTGGAATTTATCACTATAACTGGCAGAAACACTCACTTACTCTTATTGTTAAAGGAGATGTAAGAGAGGAGCTTGCAAAAGCTGCACTTGGACAGAAGATGATTAAAGAGGCACCTGTTAGTTTGGTTTTTACAATTTTTTATCCTCGAACTACCAGGCGCTATGGTGAACGAGGTGTTCGATATGCCCATATAGATACGGGATGTGTAATTCAAAATGTATATCTTCAGGCAGAAGCATTAAACCTTGGTACAGTGTGTATCGGTGCTTTCTTTGATGAGAAAGTTAAAAACATTTTGGGAATAAAGGATGAGCAGCCCCTTTGTATAATGCCTTTGGGAAAAATTAAAAGATAAAAATTCATTGCGCGTATCAATAGCTTTCCTTTCAATTTCAAGATTTTTAGCTTTTTATTAAACACATTTTGGAAAAGTCTGTTGAATTCAGGAGAATACTTACTGTGGTAGTCTTTTTCGAACATACCTCCATACTTTTATGGAATTACTTAAAAATGTCTAAATCATATCTAGATCAAATTGGGTGTCGGAGGCGTCTTGGTTGTTATGGCATCGAATTCTTGCTGAAAGAGGAAGCTTGTCATTTTAAATTTAAAGACCAAATTATTATATCACTAAATATCCAGGATATTAAATGTAAAGGACCCTTATGAGTTACATTGCATCATGGAGTGGGGGCAAAGATAGCTGTTTTGCCTGTTATGAAGCAATTCTTAATGGGTATGATATTTATTATCTTGTGAATTTTATTTCCAAGGAATATGGACGAGTAAGTTTTCATGGTATCGAAGCTAAATTAGTTCAATTGCAAGCTGAAGCAATTGGCATTTCTCTATTGCAAAAAGAAACTGCATGGAACGAATATGAAAAGGACTTCAAAGAAGTTGTAAAAAGTTTAATTTCTAATGGTGTGGAGGGTATGGTTTTTGGTGATATATATTTACAAGAGCATAGGGATTGGGCAGAGAGGATTTGTGGAGAGTTAGGAATTAAAGCAATAGAGCCCCTTTGGAGGAGAAAGCCAAAAAAGATTTTGCTTGACTTTATGAACGCTGGTTTTGAGGCAATAATAGTTAGCGCTAAATCTGATTTAATTGACAGGGCGTGGATTGGGCGGAAGATAGATAAGGAATTCGTGAGATATCTGGAAAAAAATAGTATTGATCTATGTGGAGAAAATGGTGAATACCACACTTTTGTGATCGATGGACCACTATTCAAAAGGAAAATAGAAATAACTAAAAGCAAGACAATTATGAGAGATGGCTATTACTTTTTAGATACCATTGAATATTCATTACGGGGTGTATAATAAAAATTGTGGTAAGAAAATGTTTGATAAGAGGGTACATCTTGCTCCAGGAGAGAATTTGATGAATCGGGAGCCTTTCAAAAATATGGGTGGAAAAATAACAGAGTTTATGTTAAAATGGGTACCCAATCCCAAAGAAAAACTTAAAAGGAGGGTACTCATGCAAAAGATGCTCTAAGGTATTTACCTTAAGACAAAAAGAAGAGTTTCTACGTTTTCTTGATAAAATACCACCTTATGCAAAAAGAAAAATAGATGAAGTAGCAGTTGATCTTAACCAAGGTTATAAAAATGCCATAAGAAAGCCCTTCCCCATGAAATTTTCACCACAGGTTTTGATATAGAGCCAATTAGACTTGCACATTTTTCAAAATTTGGCTATAATGAGACAGGGAAGGAGTTTGCCGGAGTGGCGGAATTGGTAGACGCGCTGGACTCAAAATCCAGTGGGGATTTTCCTCCGTGAGGGTTCGACTCCCTCCTCCGGCACCAAAAATATAAAATTGATAAAGTAGACTTCCAAAATTTCTCCAGCCAATACAAACCGGGTAGTCTTACCTTTTCCTTGATTGGTTTTACTTTTATCTGTATAATATGTCGCAGATTTGGTATAAAAAGTTGTGTTAATAAAAATAGATGAAAGTATTAATTGCTCTGATAATAGTTGGAAGTTTATTTTTGACAGGGACTTTAGGTTATATGTATATAGAAAAATGGCCTTTCCTGGATTCTCTTTATATGACCGCTATAACTTTGACTTCCGTGGGTTATGGAGAGGTGCATCCACTTTCTTCTAAAGGGAGAAAATTTACTATTTTTCTGGTTATTTGTGGTTATGGAGCATTGGCATCACTAATTGGTCTTTTAAGCACCTCTTTGATAGAAATACGATTTAAGGAAATAAGGAGATTGAGAAAAATGGAAAAAAGGCTAAATAAATTAAAAGACCACTATGTTATCTGTGGTGGAGGAGAAATTGGAGAAAAGATAACAGAAGAGTTTATTAAATTTCAGGTTCCTTTTATTTTAATAGAAAAAGATGAGGTGAGAATAAGGGAATTGGTGGAAAAAAATGAGAAAATTATATATGTGAGAGGAGATGCTACAGATGAGGATATTCTGGAAAAAGCAAAGATAAAAAAAGCAAAAGGTCTTATTGTTACTTTTTCCTCTGATGCAGACAATCTATTTGTAGTCACTTCAGCAAAAGCCCTAAATCCTAACCTGAAGATAATTTCTCGAGCAACCCGAGAGGAAACTCAAAGAAAACTAGCTATAGCTGGAGCAGATGCGGTAATTTTACCCAGTCTTACCTGTGCATTGAGAATGGTAGCTTTAGCTATAAGACCTCATGTTGTGTCCTTCTTAGATATTCTAACTGGAGCAGGTGAGCTTACCTTAAACTTAGATGAGGTGCAAATACCACTTGATTCAAAACTTGCAGGAAAGACTCTAGGAGAAGCAAATATTCCCCGTGAGACAGGACTTATTGTTATTGCCATAAAGAAAAAAGGTACTGACCAATTTCAGTTCAATCCTCTCTCTACAGAAAAGATTAATCCGGGAGATATCCTTATAGTTCTTGGAAATCAAAACCAAGTAGCAAAATTAGAAGAGTATGTTAAGTAAATGGTGGTTTTTTAAGATTATTATCCAGCTTCAAATGCTCTTTAAGTACTAAATAAACATTTTTTTCTGTAAGTAGAGTTACATCTTTTGATTTTCTTGCAAAATCTCTTTGTTTTTCTGTACAATAACCCCATCCGGCAAGATACACATTAACTTGTAATTCTTTAACTGCCAACAAATGACTTAGGTTATCATCCACAAAATAAATGTTATTAAAGGGAATCTTATACTTTTCCTTGATGTATCTCATTTGGACAACTTTGTCTGTGCTAATGTTCATATCAATTATATTCTCTTCTTCTATATCAAGATCTAGGTATTCTTTACTCATAAGACCTTTTATGTTGTCTTTGCTATTTGCTGTAGCTATAACAGTTTTGCACCTTTTTGTTAACTTTCTTAGCTTATCTATGCAGGGAAAAGGAGGAGTAAGTTTTGCCCAAGCATCAAAATTATTTTTAATTATCCTTTCTCTCACCTCATAAAAACATTTGTAGTATTTTTTTAAATCCTTATCTGGTATTAGTTTCTTTATCTTAAAGAACTTATCATCAGAGCTTACCTTCAGGTCATTTTCTATAATATATAGTATTACAGCATAATCGGAGGCATCTTTGATGTGATGTCGATATTTCTTGAATTTTTCAACTTGTGATGGATAGTAAGAAATAAGCTCTAGGAAACTTGTTATTTCTGGTTTCTTGTTGTCAAAAATTTTTGTTCTTTTATTTATATATTTCCTATAGGAAGCATAAGAAACAAATAAAGCTTCCATCACGCTATCAACAATGCAACCATCAAAATCTAAAGCTAAGATTTTCTCCTTTTTCATAATACCAATTTCAGAAATGGATAAATTGCAAATATATTATAATTATTATAGAATGTTTATCAAAAAAATTTCAAGTGAAATAAGATAGGGAGGTAACCATGATTAAAAAGAAGATAGGAGAGTCTTTCTTGGAGCTTATTCAGGGAAACATTGTGGAACAGGAAACAGAGGCTATAGTGAATGCAGCTAACAAGAGATTATCTCCCGGAGGAGGAGTTTCTGGTGCCATTCATAAGGCAGCAGGTCCTGGCTTGTGGGAAGAATGTAAAAAATTGGGAGGCTGTGAGACAGGCGAAGCAAAAATAACATCAGGGCACAATTTAAAAGCAAGATATGTAATTCATACTGTTGGGCCTGTATACAGTGGAAGTGAAAGGGATGCAGAAGAGTTGAAAAAATCATATCTGAATAGTTTAAAATTGGCAAAAGAAAATGGCATTAAAAGTATTTCTTTTCCTTCAATAAGTACCGGTGCTTTTGGTTACCCGGTAAAAGAGGCTTCTCTAATTGCGCTAGAGACCGTTATAGACTATCTAAAAAAATACAATGAAATTGAACTTGTGCGATTTGTTTTATTTAGTGAGAGGGATTTTTCAGCTTATAAGGAAAGTTTAGAGAAGCTTGAGACCAAAGGAAAAATATAAATTAACCTTATGAGTTATGCCTCCTCCTCCACCTCATAGGTGGAGTAGTAGTAAGGGGTGTATGCTTCAAATTCTGCTGCACAGGTATCAACTAACTTATAAACTGGCCTTATCTTTTTTTCTCTTCGAAGTTTACGAATTTCCTTTTCTTTTTTTCCAAGAAGTTTAGCTATTTGCGAATCAGAAAATCCATACTGTTTTGCTTCCCACAAAACAGCGAAAAATCTATCATTATTTAGGTTTTTACCTCTAAAACTTAAAAGTTTTTTTTCCACATCTACAATCTCTTTTATATTATGTAAAAACCATTGGTCTATTTTAGTGAGCCTGTTAATCTTCTCTACTGACATTCCCCTTCTTAATGCATATCCTATATAAAATATTCTATCAGCATTGGGGATAACAAGTTTTTGAATAAGTTCGTCCTCGCTAACCTTGGGAGGGTCAGAAAGTCCATCTACCCCAATTTCTAAGGAGCGAAGTCCTTTTTGCAGTGCCTCTTTGAACGTGCGACCAATTGCCATAATTTCTCCTACCGATTTCATGGATGTAGTTAAAGTAGAGTCAGTTCCAGGAAATTTTTCAAACGTGAATCTAGGTATTTTTATTACACAGTAATCAATAGTTGGCTCAAAACAGGCTGGGGTTTCCTTGGTAATATCATTAGGAAGCTCATCTAAAGTGTAACCAACTGCAAGCTTTGCTGCAATTTTTGCAATAGGAAAGCCTGTTGCTTTTGATGCAAGAGCTGAACTCCTGGATACCCTTGGATTCATCTCAATTACTACCATTTCACCATTCTCTGGGTTTACTGCAAATTGAATATTTGACCCTCCTGTTTCAACTCCTATTGCTCTTATAATTTTTATTGCCGCATCTCTCATTGTTTGGTATTCTTTATCTGTCAGAGTTTGTGCAGGAGCACAAGTTATACTGTCTCCTGTGTGTACACCCATAGGGTCAAAATTTTCAATAGAGCAAACGATAACCACATTATCATTTTTATCCCTCATTACCTCAAGTTCATACTCTTTCCATCCTATAACTGACTCTTCAATAAGAATCTCACTTATTATGCTATTTTCAAGTCCTCTTGCTGCTATTTCTTCAAATTCGTCTATATTGTAGGCTACCCCTCCTCCTGTTCCTCCTAAAGTGAAGCTAGGCCGAATAATGAGAGGGAAACCTAATTTTTTTGCTACCTTTCTCGCTTCTTCCATATTATAGGCAAACTCACTTCTTGGAACTTTTAAACCAATCTCCTGCATACATTCTCTGAAAAGTTTTCTATCCTCTGCCTTATTTATTGCCTCATAGTTTGCACCTATCATTTCAACACCGTATTTTTCTAACACACCCCTTTTAGCAAGAGTTGCTCCCACATTGAGGCCTGTTTGACCACCAAGAGTGGGAAGAAGTGCCTGAGGTCTTTCTTTTTCAATTATAAGTTCAACAACTTCAGGTGTTATAGGTTCTATATAAGTTCTATCTGACATATCAGGGTCTGTCATAATAGTAGCAGGATTACTGTTGACTAATACAACTTCATATCCTTCCTCCTTTAGTGCTTTACATGCTTGAGTGCCAGAATAATCAAATTCACATGCTTGAGAGATAATTATAGGGCCTGAGCCTATAATTAATATTTTTTTAATATCTTTGCGTTTTGGCATGTGTTTCCTCGTGAAATTTTTACATAAAGATACAAAAAGTGTGTGAAAAATCAAGCGGGCTGTTAGTTTAGATAAGATTCTGTTATATTCTCACTAAGACCCCTCTTTGGGCAAGATATTTCTTAACTTCTTTTATAGTGTACTTTTTATAATGAAATATGGATGC
>CAYRAK010000062.1:0-8346 GCA_964422215.1 uncultured Clostridia bacterium
AGATGAGAAGGCAAAAGTGGAAAAAGAACTCCAAAGTAAAATAGAGTCTATAGAAAAAGAACTGGCAGAGCGGGAAAAGGCAATCAGTCAGAAAGAAGAAGAATTTAAGGAGTTAAAAAAGAAAGCTGACGCTTTCCCAAAAGAGATGGAATTGGCTATAAATAAGGCAGTGAAGGAAGTTCAGGAAAAACTCCGGGCAGAAGCAGAAGCAAAAGAGGCTTTATTGAGAAAAACGTTTGAGGGAGAAAGAAATGTCCTTCAGGCAAAAATTGAAATGCTGGAGAGAAAAACACAAGAACAAAGTGAACAAATTACAAGATTGCTCCAGCAGCTGGAAATCGCTTATCAGAAGGTACAGGATCTTGCTGCTAAAGCACTGGGGGGAGTGTCTGATTTTAAGTCTCTTGTTGACCTGCAACAAATTGTTGCAAGAGAAGTTAGAAAGCAGACCGAAAAGGAAGATTAAAAATAACATAAAAAGAGCCAAAAGAATGGCTCTATATCAAAACCTGTGGTGAAAATCTCATAGGAAAGGCCTCAACATTATTTTCTTTGTAATAAGCTTTTTGTTTTTCCTTCCTCTAAGTTTTTTACCCATCATAAGGCATCTTTTTGGTATCTTTTTTCTTGTATTATTAAGGGCAAAGTAAACCTCTTTTTTTATCCCTCTCCCATCATCTAACCTTTTATTTGCATCTCTTACAACAGGAAAAGGATCTTAGTAATCCTTACATGGGGAAGGGCTTTTTTATGGTATTTTTATAACCCTGGTTAAGATCAACTGCTACCTTGTCTACTTTTCTTTGGGTATAACCTTAAGAGAGCTTAACGCAAAAACTCTTTTTTATTAACTTTGCCCTTATTATATCTTCAATTTTTCTCTTCAACCTGTAGAAGGACAACCCCTTAAGTGGATCGCAAACCTTATCTGCCATCTGCCGGACAGGTTTCTGGATATTTTAAAATTTCTGATGTCCACTGCTTGGTGATATCTGAAGTTGGGACATTTTTAAGGGCTATTAAAAATTTCCAACCTTAGATCCATGAAAATTGACATACCAAATTTTCGGGGTATTTTATTACCTATACCGTATAAATAAAGGAGGATGAGAGTATGACAAATGTGGGATCTAACCTCTCATTTAAACAGGATAAACATTGTCCTTTTTGCAAAATAGTTAGAAAGGAAGCTTTCGCCAAAATCCTCTATAATGATAGTGATATTTTAGCTTTTGAGGATATTAATCCCCAGGCTCCCTATCATATTCTTGTAATACCAAAAAAACATATTGCCAGCTTTCTAGAGATTTCTTCTCAAGATACAGAACTTGTGGGAAAAATTCATCAGGTAATAAAGAAAATTGCTAAAGAGAAAAACTTTAAAAGAGGTTTTCGTGTAGTTGTAAATTGTGGTCCGGACGCAGGTCAATCTATAGATCATCTTCATTTTCACCTTCTTGCAGGAAGAGAATTTGACTGGCCACCAGGATAATTATTCCTTAGCCTTAATGAGAATCTGTCTTTGAGATTCTCTTGAGATTCTTTCTCTGAATAACTTATACTCTGGATACCGAGAAGTTGTAATTTTTGTTGTGTCTCTCTTAAATATTCCTTCATAGAGGATTGTTCCATCTTTTATCTCATAATCTGAGATGAAAGAAAGGTAGGGAAGCTCAAGGTGAATATCTTCCGGAATAAATTTTATCTCAAATTCTTTCGGAAGATAAACTTTCACCTTATCCACCATAAGGGAAGTGGTGGAGAAGACAATAGGATACTTTCTTTTCTCCTTTCCCACCTCTCCTGTTTCTAGTTGGATACCTGGAATAGTAAAAAGATAAACATCTCCTGCTTTTTTAAGATAATCAGGAGCAAAGAATACAACATTAAGCTTTACAGGAGTTTCATAGTCTTCAAGGTCACTGAAACGGTAGTCTATTAGTTTTGCTCCGGGAGCAAGTGAGTTTATCCAGTTTTCAATTATTTGCTTTCGTCTTGCAGGTTTTATATATTTAAAGGAGCGAAATTCCATATCAGTTGCACCGGATGTTGTAATCTCTATATTAGCTTTAATGCTTGCATCTTTATAAATTTTAATTTCCATTTCAGTCACCAGTTTATTCTCTTCGGGAGGTTTTAAAGGAACTTTCATAAATTTTGCTTCATCAGGGAAAAATACAAGAGCAAGTTTTTCTTGATCCCCTCCGGGAATTTCTCCAAAACTTGCTGTCTCTGCTGTTGGATCAAGAAATATTTTCTCTCCCTCTATCTCAGCAAGACAAATTGCATGATTAAATTGAGACATGGGTATTTCTTTTTCTAGTTTTCCCATCTCCCTTGTTCCTATTAGGGCATAATAGGCTGGAATTTTTACCACCTTGTACATGGCAATAAGAAGGGTGGCTTTATCTTTGCAGTCTCCATATTTGTTGTTAAAGATCTCCTCTGCAGAATGAGGCTTAAACCCTGCTACACCAAACTCTAATCCTACATACCTTATATTTGATACAATCCAGTGATAAATTGCCTCTGCTTTTTCTCTTTGAGTTATCTTTCCTTTTATTATTTCCTTTACTTTCTTTTCAATTTCAGCTGTTGGTTCTGCTTGTCCTTTACTTAGATTTCTCCACCAATTTGAAAATTCATCCCAGCTTTCAAAAGATGAAACCATAATAAAAGGCGAAATGTCTGCCCAAGGAGGCATATTTGGTTCTGGAATTATCTCAGGAATGTTATTAATTTCCCACTCATACACAAGAAAATCACCATTTTGACTGATCTTTGGCTCCTTCCCTTTAATCCTTACATAGTGAATATTAATCTTTCTATCTTTGGGAACTTTTAACTTTAACTTGTGGTGAAGACATGGTTCAAAGTACTGCAAGGGAAAGCGAAATTGGAAATCATCCTCATTTATAAGTTTAGCTGTAAATATAGTTGCCTTATATTCAATTATTGAACCTTCCACCACTTCGGGCATGGATATGATTTTAACCTTGGCATTACTGTATAGAGGAAAACCTGTCCATCTATCAATATCTTTTATATCCTTTTTTCCCACCTCTATGATACTTCCATCAGGCTTTATCGTTCTTGCATAATCAATCTTTACTGTTTGATAGGTTGAGTCGTAGTCAATTTGGACTTCTCCATATTTTTCTCTTCCTCTTACATTGAAAATTTTGATAATCTTGTGGATTTTCTCTACCATTGTATTATTCTTTTTCACCAGGCACTCATATTCATTCAAGAGTATTGCTGCTCCTGCCTCAGGAAAGTCTTTTGCCTCAGGTGCAGTAAGGATAATTCTTTTTATCTCAGGGTCTTTAATATCTTCAATGGTCAAACTTTTTCTTTGCTGTTTTATAAGTTCAATTCTTCTTTTAGCTATTTTGGTGAATTTTTCTTTTCCAAGAGATACAATCTTTTCATATGATGCTATAGCCTCATCAAATAGTTTTTTATCCTCATAAATTTGAGCCAAGGTGAGAAGAACCTCTGTATCATTAGGATTAAGCGATCTTGCTTTTTCCAGTCTTTCAAGTGCCTCGGTAAGACGACCCTGTTTGAAATAAGCAAATCCTAAAAGTTTTAGAAGTTCAAAGTCCTTTTCCTCTTCTTTAACCTCTGATAGAAAGGTTACAACTTTATCATACTCTCCTCTCTCTAAAAGAAGTCTTGCGAGATTTTTTCTGGCGGTGAGATTTACTTTTTCATCTTGGAGAGCCTTTTTATACTCCTCTATTGCTTTATCTAAGAAAAGCTTTGCTTTTTTTTCATAAATCTGACCAAGAAGAAGGTGGGCTTCACCTGAGTCAGGATTTGTCCGAATAATTTTATTAAGTTCAGATAGAGCCTCCTCGAATTTTTCCTCTTCTATATAACATTTTACTTCCTGGAGGTTTGCAAGACCGGTCTGACATGAGAAAATTGTAAAAATCAGGATGAAACTAAAAAATATGCCAAAATAAAATATTTTTGCCTTCATTTCTCCCTCCATTTTCATAAAAACATATAATTTTTTTCTTCTTGTGTCAAAGTTTTAATCAGCAATTAGCCTGATAGTAAAATCTAAGGATAAGTTAGATAAACAATGACATAAAGCACGATTGCAAGAATGCCCACAAAAGTAAATCCCCAGGATACGGCAAGTAAACTTGCAAAAACACTTCCTACAACAGATGCACAACCATTTATTCCCCATGCCCAGGGAAGAAGATGAGGTCCTTTTTCACCTGTTTCACTCAATCCTAAAGGAAAAGGCATTCCCATAAAAAAGGCAAGTGGTGCTATAAGAGAAAGGGAGATAGCTATTTTTAAAGGATCAGGTGTACCTATAAAGGGAAGAAAAAGTTTTTTAAGGTATGCAATATAAAATGTGGCAAAACAGGCAATTGCTATTACAGATAAGCCAACACCATATCTTTTGTTACTCATAAAGTAAGAAGAGAACCTACTTCCAAGTCCTGAAAAAGTTAAAAATCCTGTGATTATCACTGCCGCCGAGTAAATTGGATAATGGAGAAATAAGGTGAATCTTTGAATAAAAGATATCTCAAGAAACATATAAGAGAGACCGAGAAGAAGAAAATACAAAAATATCTTTACTTTTAGTCTAGGGTAATTTTTCCCTTGGAGTTTTTTCCTGGAGAGGAAAAAAAGAGGAATAAGAATTATGAGGATACTTGCTAGTATTGCTTGAGATAAAGTTGCGATGAGAATAATATATCCCCACTCAATAAAGGGAATCCATTCCTTACCCAAAACTTTAATAAGATAGGGAAGTGATTTCCATTTAAAAAAGTGAAAAAAGTAAGGAGAATCATCTGTTGCTGGAGCTATATTAAAAAGATAATCTTTGTAGAATTTTTCACGTTGAGGGGAGAAAATTTTCTTTGCTGCCTGATAAAAATAAGGCTCAGAAAGAATGTGAGATCTGTTTACTTCCTCTCTTTTTATTCCCGGATACCAGCACAAATCAAAAGCTCTTTTTTTTGTAAATCTCAATGCTTCTTTTATGTCAGATGGGGAGAAGGGGGATTTTCCTGCAACCAGTGTTGATGTTGACCAACTTCTTATCATTATAATATGCTGGGAGGGATCTTTAATGCCTATCTTCTCAAGAGCTTCAGTTACAGTTGCCAGTATTTTTATTCCATCTCTTGGAGGATTCCTGATCCATCGAGTAATGCAAAGATATCCATCTTTTGTTAGGGTATTTAAAAACTTAGCTATAGCTTCGACAGTATAAAGATAACTTTCTGAAGTGGCATAAATTCCTGCTGAGGAAGCAGCAAAGGAATCAATAAGAGATATTTGAACAAGATCGTACTTTTTAGAAGTTGATTCCGCATATCCTCTTCCTTCAGCCACTACAGGATTTACCTGAGGAAGAGAGTAAAGTTTTCCTGCAAAGTTAGCAAAATCCTCATTTACAATCTTTATAATCTGAGGATTAACCTCCACTGCATCTATTTTCTTTGCCTTATGATAAAGTGCATTTACAACTTCTGTCCCTCCACCTGCTCCTATTACTAAAACTTCTGGTTCTTTGAGAAGATGGTAAGGAAGAGATGAAGTGAGGTAGTCAAGATAGTTTAGAGAAGATTTTCTTTGAAGATTGTTTATCACTGACATAGAATCATAATCTACAAATATTGCAAGCTGAGAGGGAACCTCTCCTTCGAAGTCAAAACTTAATCCAGGAGCGTATCTTATAGCAGGACTTTCTAGAACATGAATGAGACCAAGAGGGGAAAAGTATTCTTTTAAAATACGAGCTTTGGGGAGATGTAAACTCTTGCTCAGTCCTTTATACTCTGATACTCGTAAAGTAGGAGGATTCAGGTAGAAAAAGATGCAAATTCCTAAAGAGAGAAAAGAGACTGTCAGAATAAGATATCTTTTTCTTAAACTTATGGTATAAATTATGCTTGCCAAAAACCCAAAAATGCTCAAAAAAAGTAAAATGTTAGTGGGAAAAAATATGTACATAAAAAGAACCGCTGACAAGGTTCCTGCGCCTGATCCTAGCAGATTAAAAAAGTACAGCTTGGGAACTTCCTCTTTGAAATAAACAAAACTCATACCTATGCAGATTGCTCCCAAGAAAAAGGGAATAGCAAGGATGAGATAGTGAAGAAAAAGATAAAAATACTGAATTTTGTACCATACAATAAGGGAAGGAGTAGAAGGAATAAGCTGAATCACCCATACACATAAAAACAAAGATATTCCATATAGAAAGGAAAAAAGGGTAAAAAAGAAATTAAATCTTTTTGTTATTTTTTCTCTGAAAAAAGATAAGAAACTTCCACTTGCCCCAAATCCTAAAAGAGCAAGGGATATTACCATATAGGCAAAGTGAGACCAGCTGGTGATAGAAAATAACCTCATAAGTAAGATTTCATGAGCAAGAAGGGAAAGAGAAATTAAAAATATACTTAACTGCAAGCCCATTTAGTGCTCCCCAAGCATGGGGACAAATCTTACAGGAAGGATATTTTTTGATATAACCTTTCCCTCTTTTTTTTCAATTAGCATAAGATTTTGAAAAAAGATACCTCCCACTGGAATACACATTTTCCCTCCTTCTTTTAGCTGCTTAATAAGAGGAGGAGGAACATGTTCTGCAGCACAAGTTACAATGATTGCGTCATATGGTGCATTCTCTTTCCATCCGTAATAACCGTCAGCAATTTTTATCTCAACATTTGTGTAGCCTAGGTTTTTAAGCCTTTTTTTTGCCTCCTTTCCCAATTTCTCCAGTATCTCAACACTGTAAACTTTTTCTACTATTTCCGCAAGAACTGCTGCTTGATAACCAGAACCTGTTCCCACTTCCAAAACTTTATCATTTTCATCAAGCTCAAGAAGCTCTGTCATTAAGGCGACAATGTATGGTTGAGAGATAGTCTGTCCTAAACCAATGGGAAGAGGTCTATCTTCGTAAGCATAGTGACGGTACTTCTCTGGTACAAATTTATGCCGGGGAACTTTTCTCATTGCTTCAAGGACTTTCTTATCCTTTATTCCCCGTGCCTCAATTTGTTCTTTTACCATTTTCTCTCGAAGGTTTGTAAAATATTTTTCTTCACTACTTTGTGCAAAAACAGGAAAAGAAAGAAAATTTATAACTATTCCAAAGGTTAAAAGATAAAATATACTCTTCTTTAGCACAGCCTTGCCTCTTTTTTTACTTTATCTCTAAGCCCTCAAGAAAATTTTCTACACAAAAAGGAAGATCCTGGTGATATCCCCCTTCTAAAATAGCAAAAGCGGGTTTTTCCAAAGCTTTTATCTTCTCCCCTATTTTAAAGTATGTTTCGATCTCTAAGTTTAAGGAAAGTAAGGGGTCTTTTCTATGAGCGTCAAACCCTGCAGATATAGCAACAAGCGAGGGAGAGAATTTATCTATTTTCTCCAAACCCTCAAGAAAATATCTCATAAATTTCTCCTCTCCTGATCCAGGTGGAAGAGGAAAATTAAGTGCATTTTTTCTAGATTTTTCTCCTGTTCCAGGATAAGCCGGGTATTGATGAAAGGAGATGTAAAGTACTCTCTTCTCCTTGAAAAATATATCCTCTGTTCCATTGCCGTGATGTCCATCAAAGTCAACTATAGCTATCTTATTCACTTTCTTCAGTGCCCACTTTACAGCAATTGCTATATTGTTAAAATAACAGAATCCTCCAAGGTAATCTTTTCCAGCATGATGTCCTGGGGGTCTTAGGAGGGAGAAGCTTTTTTCTCCTTCCAATGTTTTCGAGACTGCCTGGAGAGCACCACCTACGGATAAGGCTGCATATTGATAAATATTTTCATGGTTTGGAGTGTCAGGATCAAAAAAGGTGTTAGTTTTTACCCTCTCCAGGTGTTCAGGGGTGTGGACAAGGAGGATATTTTCCTTCTGAGAAGGTTTTGCTTCTTCAAACCTGTAGCCTTTTTCCTTAAGATATTTATAGGTTCTTTTTACTCTTTCAGGAGATTCTGGATGTTCAGGAAAATTATATTCGAGACACTTTTCAGAGAAAAAAATCATGTTTTTATAACTTTATTAGCTTACTTTTGACTAAAATAATACTCTGTTGAGGCATTCTGTCAAGGTTTTTACCCACTTCAAAGTTTTACTGTGGCTGAAGTTGAAAAAGTGTCCCGACTCTAGACTGCGGCGCTGGACAAATAATGTATTTCTGATAAAATAATTTGAAATTTAAGGGGGAGAAAAAATGATTCGCACTAAAAATTTGACAAAGGAATATGATGGATTTAGGGCAGTAGATAACTTGAACCTTAAGGTAGAGGCGGGAGAAATTTACGGCTTTCTTGGCCCAAATGGGGCAGGAA
>CAYRAK010000063.1:0-8209 GCA_964422215.1 uncultured Clostridia bacterium
ACCTTTTCCCTGGAGAAGATAGAAAAAAATATTTACAGAGAAAACAACGGTAAGCAAGAAAAATCCGAGAGCCAAGGCAAATCCAAACTCTCCTTTGCTGATTTCAAGTGCAATAGCGGTAGTCATTGTTCTAGTATAGTAGCGAATATTTCCTCCTAGCATCATTGCACACCCTACCTCTCCTATAGCTCTACCAAATCCTGCAATTACTGCTGCTAGCAAGGAAAAACGTGCCTCCATAAAAATAGTCCAAAAGATAGAAAATTTTCCTGCTCCCAGTGTCTTTGCAGTCAAAACTGCCCTAGGATCAACAGCTTGAACTGCTGATGTGGTAAAAGCAGTTATAATGGGTAAGGAGAGAAAAAATTCACCAATAATGATTGCTTTGGGTGTAAAAAGAAGATTTAAAAAACCAAACAAAGAAGACCTTGAAAGGAAAGCATATCCCAAGAGTCCTATCATAACTGTTGGCATTCCTATTAGAGTGTTAGTAAGAATTATAAGAAAAGATTTTCCCTTGAAATTACGTAGGGCGATAGCAAATCCTGCAGGAATTCCTACAAGGGAGGCAAGAAATGTAGCGATGGTTGAGATTTTAATGGAAAAACCCACAATTCCATAGACTTCTGGATCAAAGGAGAGCATAAGATGGAATGCTTTAAAAATTCCTTGTAGTAAATATTCCATTATAGATTCTCCCACATGTTTTTGGAAAATCTAGCATTTCCATAATAGAAGTCAAGTTTAAACAAGCCTGAAGTTAAGATTTTGTTTGACACACCATTTAATATCAAATACAATTCAAATGTAAAAAGGAAGATAGAAAAGATGCGATTTTTTAGTATAGTTTTGTTCATTTTTACAATCTGTATTGCAGGCTGTGCACAGACCTCAGAGAGACTTATAATAGCTAGTACTACAAGCATTGAGGCTTCCGGTTTATATGAAGTTTTGAATCCACCTTTTGAAAAAAGATTTGCCTGTCAGATATACGTTATTGCCGTTGGGACAGGTAAGGCCCTTGAAATAGCTTCTAATGGTGATGCAGATCTTGTTTTTGTGCACAACAGAGAGGCAGAGGAGAAATTTATAAAGGAAGGATATGGGGTGAACCGAAGAGAGGTAATGTGCAATGATTTTGTCATTATTGGTCCACCAGATGATCCAGCAGGAATAAAAGGAATGAAAGATGCAAAGAAAGCTTTAAAGAAAATCGCAGATCGAAAATGCAGTTTTGTTTCACGAGGAGACGCTTCAGGAACTTATATGCGGGAGATTAATTTATGGAAAAAAGCAAAAGTTGTACCTAAAGGAAAGTGGTATTTGGAAGTAGGACAGAATATGGCAGCTACCATTAATATAGCTGATCAAAAAAGGGCTTACACGTTATCTGATAGAGCAACCTATCTTACACTCTCTTCTAAGGTGAACTTAGAAATTCTCTGTGAGGGAGACCCTGAACTTTTTAATCCTTATTCAGTAATTGCAGTTAATCCTGCCAAGTTTCCTAATGTGAATTATTTGATGGCTATGAGCTATATTGGATGGGTAACGTCTCAAAAAGGACAAAAAATAATAGCAGAATTTGGTAAGGATAAATTTGGCCAGTCACTTTTTGTTCCTCTTGCTATTCCTAAAAAACTGATTAGGTAAGTATTTTCTTTTTGTAAAACCACCTTATTGCTTTTTCTATGTCTTTTTTGGTGGGTTTCAGGTAAGATAAAAGTTGATATGGTGTCATTTTGCCTTTTTCTAATTTTTTCCTTAGTTGCAAAAGATGCTCTTTTTTCTTTTTAGCATCTACTATTCCTTGATTGTTCTTCTCGCCTCTTTCTAAATCAGAAATCATGGATTGGAGATCTTCGTCATACTCAAGGTAAAGAACTATGCTGCACCATAAATCATTGTTGGTAAAAATAAGTTCTTTATTGTATCCGGGAACTGTCACCATAAGTAGAGCTTCGGGACCTCTTGCTGGAGGAGCGGGGATTCTACTGATTTTGCCATCATCTTTAAGAATACAAGTTATAGCTTTTTGTATTTCCGCATCAGATTTAATTTCCCCCTGCTTTTTTAAATACTTGTAAAATTCTGAGAGGATATATAAAATCTGACGCACTTCCTCATAAATGAGAGCAGATTCTCCGTACTCACTGGGAATAAAATCTAATAAAAAATAACTAAATTCCCAAGCTTTAAAATCTTCTAGACTCTCTTTGCTAAAAGAATAATGGTCTACAAAGTTAAGAAAATATTGTAAATATTCCCATGCTTGATCAATTTCCTCATAGGGAAGATTTTTATTTCGTAAATATTTGAGAAAGTTTATAATCTGCTCTCCTTTTATAAGGGAGAACCAATCAGTGTCCTCAAAGTAATCTTTGACTTCTTCTAAAAGTTCAAGGTAATCTTCCTCATTCTTTGAGGAAAAGCTTTTTTGTAAAGCTCTACGCTGTTCTATTTTATCTTTTAATTTGTAAACTTCAGGTAATAGTTGCTTTAAAATTTCTCTTAACTCTCGAGGAATGACTGCAATTTTATATAATTTATTTTTAACCGGTGCCTTACCCACAAATACAAGAGCCCGAGCTCTAAGTTGTCCTAAGGGACTTGATGGAGGATCTTCATCCCACCACCAACTGTCACCACTTTCATCTGTATTAGCCTGCCGGGAAAGTTGCTGGAAAGTAGCCCATCCTCCTCGAGATAAAAGATACTTAAGTATAAAAAGGGAGCTTCTGCTAAGTTCAACGAGAATTTTTTTTAAAAATTTTCTATTACGCAAAATGTTAGATATATAGAAAATCTGATCATTTCTACTCATTCTATTTATATACCCAAGATTTTGACAAATAGCTTGCCTCCAATGAACAGGAAGTTTACTCAATTCAATTTCTAAATGGGCATCTTTGCTTATCCCTTTTTTGTCTTCCATCTCTTTCCATTTTTTTCCAATGGCTATTTGCATGGACCTTAAAAAGTAACGATCTATTTGCTCGTCCCATCTTCCATCGTTCATGATAAGTACCCCATGATTTTATTTTTGCTATATCTTAACACAGAGAAAAAAAATATCAAGTGGACCATCAATTCATTTACTTTTTAAGATTTCCTTAAGACGTAGAGCGTTGAATACCGCAAAGGCTTCATAGTCATTATTAAAGTAAGCATATACTCTTTCTACGCCTTGGGAAAAAAGACTTTTTATTACATTTGCCCAATACAAAAGCTCCTCCTCTGAGTAAGATGAACCGTAAAGAATCTTTTTTCCATGAAACCTTATATAACTTACTTTTGAGGTTATTTTTACAATTTCAGGGAAATCAGGCATACTTATAATGCAGTATGCTATTCTGTATTTTTCTAAAATAGAGAAAATATCTTGGGTAAGCCAACTTTTGTCTCTAAATTCTATCACTTGATCTATACCTTGGGGTAGCTGTTTAATAAAATTTTCAAGAAGCTCCGGATTGCATTTAAGAGAAGGAGGAAGTTGGTATAGGAGAGCTCCAAGATTATCTTTTAGAGGTGATATTCTCTCCATAAATATGTTAAGGTCTTCTTTTGTATCCCGAAGTTTTTTTAAATGAGTTATTCTGCGCCACATTTTCAAAGTGAATTTAAAGCTGGAAGGAGCTTTTTTAGCCCATCCTCTAACCATGTTAGGAAAGGGGAGTCTGTAAAAAGTTGAGTTTATCTCCACACTTTCAAAGAATTTAGTGTAATAGCTGAACCACTCATTTTTATCCAGATTGGAGGGATAAAATTTTCCTCTCCAATGCTCATACCACCATCCGGAAGTTCCAATTATGATCTCCATATTAATCTTTCCTCTTTTTTATTCTAGCGGTAAAATGTAAAAAATCAAATAAAATAAAAACCGAAGTTGACAGTGAGTGAGATTCAAATAAAATTCTCTGAAGGAGGTTTCTTTTGCGTGAAGAATGTGGAGTATTTGGAATATATAATCACCCTCAAGCTGCAAAGCTCACCTATCTGGGTCTTTATGCTCTTCAGCATCGAGGCCAAGAGAGTGCTGGTATAGTAACCTCAGATGGATTTAATGTTTCGATTCACAGAGGATTGGGTCTTGTAGATGCTATTTTTAACGATGAAATTTTGGCTAATTTACCTGGCCATATTGCAATTGGCCACAATCGCTACTCTACTTTAGGATCAACCGCTACAGCAAATATTCAGCCTCTTCTTATAACTTTCTTCGGAGAAGGAATAGCTATCTCTCATAATGGGAATCTTATAAATGCAAAGGAACTTAGAGAAAAGTTAGAATCTTCTGGATCTATCTTTCAAACAACTATGGATACAGAAATAATTATCCATCTTTTTACTAAATTTAATAAGTCCCTTGGGAGACATAAAGCTCTCCTCGAAGCTTTAAGAAAAGTAAAAGGAGCTTACTCCCTTCTTATTCTTCTTAATCACAAGTTAATTGCGGTAAGGGATCCTTTTGGATTCAGACCCCTTGTCTTAGGTTCATTGGGAAAAAGCTTTCTTGTAGCTTCTGAGACTTGTGCTTTTGATCTTGTGAAGGCAAAATACTTAAGGGAGGTTAATCCAGGAGAGATGTTAGTAATTGATGAGAGAGGGATAAATTCCTACAGAATAATGCGACCGAAAAAATTAGCTCAGTGTATTTTTGAGCATATATACTTTGCTCGTCCTGATAGCATAGTGTTTGGAGAAAGTGTTCACGGAGTAAGGGAAAAAATGGGAAAAGTTTTAGCAAAAGAACACCCTGCTAAAGCTGATCTTGTAGTTCCAGTTCCTGACTCTGGGATCTCTGCTGCGCTTGGGTATGCCAAAGAAAGTAAAATTCCCTATGCTATGGGTCTTACTCGAAATCATTATGTAGGGAGGACCTTTATTCAACCTCTTCAATTTGTAAGGGATATGGAAGTTAGGATAAAGTTAAATCCAATTCGGGAAGTTTTATCTGGAAAAAAAATAGTACTCGTAGATGATTCTATTGTAAGAGGAACAACTAGCAAAAAGATAATCCGACTTCTTAGAGAGGGAGGTGCAAAGGAGATACATTTTCGCATAAGTTCCCCTCCTATTAAATTTCCCTGCTTTTTTGGAATTGACACGCCGGTACAGAAGGAACTTATTGCCTCAACTCACACTGTGGAGGAGATAAAGGAGGAGATTGGAGCTGATTCTTTAGGTTATTTGAGTCTTGAAGGACTTTTAAGTTGCGTTAAGAAACCTGAAAATTATTGCACTGCCTGTTTTACAGGGAAATATCCTTTAAAAGTAAAACCTCAAACCAAGTATATTTTTGAGGCAAGAGGGAAAGAGCCCTGATATGCTTTTTACTTTTACCACCAAAAAATGGTGGTTCCAGTTAAAAGAGAACTTAGTCTTACAAGTACAAAAAATAAGTAATTAAACAGCCCTCCTATCAGAAGTATAATAAGAATGATAAAGCCAAAAGGTTCAATTTGAGCCAGGTAATAGCTGTATCTTTCAGGAAGAATTCCTGAAAGGATACGTGATCCATCCAGGGGAGGGATAGGAAGCAGGTTAAAAAAAGCAAGAAGAAGGTTTATAGTTACTCCATAAAAAAGGATCATTCCCCCCAAGCTTCCCGCTGATGCGTGTAAAGCTCGAAAGATGAGAGCAAGGATAAAAGCTATAAAAAGATTTGTTCCTGGTCCAGCTATTCCAATCCACATCATATCACGCTTGGGGTTGTTTAAATTATGAGGATTAATGGGAACAGGTTTTGCCCATCCAAATACAGGAAGAGTTCCTCCAAATAAGTTCATAATAATCATAATTCCTGGAAGCAATATAGTTCCAATAGGGTCTATATGGGGAATAGGATTAAGGGTTATTCTTCCCATTATTCTTGCAGTTGGATCTCCATGTCGTTCAGCCATCAATCCATGAGCAATTTCATGGAAAATTATGGAAAAAAATAGCACAATTACTATAGGAATAAGAATTAAAACTCTCATCAGGTATCTCCTTTCCCAAAATTTTTTCTTACAAATTCTATCTCATCTTCTTTTGTTTTTAAAAGTCCATTTAATTTTGCTTTCTTTGTCTCTTCAAGGATGTAAGAAAATTTAGGCGAAGGTTTATAGCCCATTTTCTTTAAATCGTTTCCGTTTATCTCTAGGGTAATTTTTTTTAGATGAGAAAGATAAAAATGTATTCTTTTCATAACTCTTTTACTTTTTATCTTTGCCATAGCAAGTATAAGAGCCTCAGAGGGAAAAGGTTCTAAAAGATAATAGATAGAACTTGGTTTCATCTTAGGTGCTTTTAATTTTTCTGCAATCTCTTTTGCTTTGCTACTACATGTAATAAGAATTCTTTTCTCCTCACGTGTGAAACTATATCTTTTGCAAAAATTTTTCATCTCTTGCTCATCCAAATCCTCTAAAAGAACAGATAATCTAACAAGCCATCTTCTAGTTTTTTCTCCTGTTAAAACCTCATAGGCAGCAATTGCATCAACTAATTGATCCAAAGTTTTTTCTTTGCGAGAAGTTAAAGAAAGTTTAGGATGGATCATTTTTAAAATTCCTAAATTATGCATTCTCCGAATATTTCTCTCTGGTCTATCTTCTTCTAAAATTTGGATAAGTTCCTCTTTTATCCGGGTGCCACTTAATCTTTGAAAAACTTTTTCTTCCAATGCTTTTCTTATAAATTTTTCGGTGTTCTCATCAAGGCTAAATTTATATCTTTGCTCAAATCTTACAGCTCGAAATATTCTAGTTGGATCATCAATGAAACTTTTAGGGTACAAAACTTTAACTTTGCGCTTTTTAATATCTTCCTTTCCTCCAAAAAAATCAATCAAATTGCCAAAGTTTGGGGGATTTAAACTAATAGCCATCGCATTAACAGTGAAATCTCTTCTAAATAGGTCCTCTTTAAGTGGAGCAGGCTCTACTTGAGGCAGAGCAGCAGGATAAGGATAGTATTCACGCCTTGAGGTAGCTATATCTATATGAAATTTAAATTGCTCACCTAAATTAAGGATTGCTGTACCAAATTCTCTGTGCACAGTAAGAGAAACTCCAAGTTTCTCTGCAAATCTTTGTGCATAAAAAATTCCATCTCCTTCGACCACTAAATCTATATCAAGATTTTCCACTCCCAAAAGAAGATCACGGACAAATCCTCCTACTATAAAAACTGAAAAACCCATATCATAGGCTAATTTTCCTGCCTCAACCAGAATTTTCATAATTCGGGGAGGAATTTTTTTCTCTAGGAGATGTCGAAGGTTCTCAGAGGATGCCTCAATATGATGCTGATGAAATGCTTTATAAACATCTTTACTTGTCAAAACTCCTAAAAGATTATCTCCCTCACAAACAAATAGCCAAGGAGTCTCCTCTTTTATCATAATTTGTTGAATCTTTTTCAGAGAAACGAAAGGTGGTATAGAAGCGAATTTCTTTATAAAGTAGCTTTTTATAGGTGCACTCAGAGAGTTATGAAAAATTATATGCTCTACTCTCTCCTTAGATATTAAACCTACCACTTTTGTCTTTTTATCCTGCACAGGTAATATCTCAAGATTTTTATCCTCCATAATTCTTTTTACTTCACCAGCTGAGGTTTCAGGAGAAACTACAGGTATATTAGATCGCATTATTGTTCTAGCTGTAATTTGGGGATACATTTTCTCTTCCAAAATTTTACACAGTTTCTTTTCTACATTTTCTATATTTTCTCCACTTATAACTGCAGATGCGGCAAGATTGTGACCTCCTCCTCCAAAGGGAGAGAGAATATCTCCAACATTTATAGAGGGAGTACGGGAACGGGCCAATATGTAAATTTTATTTTTATTTTTTACTTTGATGAGAGCAAAAGTTACACAAGGATTTTCAAGATATATAAATTTATGGAGAGGGTGTGAAAATCCGCCAATAAAGTCATCAACTTCAGCCTTTATGAGAACCACCTCTACTCCATTTATCAAGATAGTACGAGCATTTTTTTGAAAATCTTGTAGCAGCTTACCTTGTTTCTCAGTCAAGCTTCTGTTAAGAAAACTTACGATAAGCTCAAGTTTGGCCCCTTTATCCAAAAGGTAAGCTGCTGCTTGTAGGTCTAAAGAGGTAGTTGAAGAAAAACTCAAAGAACCTGTATCCTCATATATTCCAAGTATTAGAAGGGTTGCCTCAAGAGGCGTGAGAGAAAGTTTTTTTTTCTTAATTAA